>JAHHRQ010000116.1 GCA_020025715.1 Oscillospiraceae bacterium
CACAGCACACCTATCTGATCCCGCAGGCCGTAGCAGAAGCACTTATTTCCGATCTCAGGCACGTTCAAATCCGGCCACTCGAATTTATCGCCGTGCTCAAGGTAAACCTTTTCTTTCAGCGTCCAGCTGTCCCTGCTCTTCTTCCACGGTTTTGGGAAACAGCTCTCAAGTATCTCCTCAATATCGCCGTTCATGCTCTCAAGGCCGTTTCTGTTCCACAGTCTGAGAACACAGATTTTCCCTGCCTGTGAAGCTTTTTTTGCAAACTCGGTACACATCATCATATAGTCCCTTAGCTCGCCGCCCTCATTTGCTTCGAAGGACTGGAGAGATATATTAACCTTATGAAGGCCGGGAGCGTTTACAAGGATGTCGCCTTTTTCTCCCAGCATAGTACCATTGGTAGTTATGATAACCTTAAACCCCAGCTCTCCGGCATAATCCAGAAAATGTTTAAGCTCCGGATGAAGCAGAGGCTCCCCCATAAGGTGAAAATACAGGTAGTCCGTATATTCCCGCAACTTTCCTGCAAGCGTTTCAAAATCTTCAACGCTCATAAAGCGTTTTTCCCGCTTTGTCTTGGGGCAGAATGTACACTTCAAATTGCACACATTAGTAATTTCAAGATATGCTTTTCTAAACATTTACCGCTCCTAAAATATGGTAAAAAGCGGCCGCCATTGGCGGCCGCTTTTGGCGTTGGAGGTCAATCCCCCACATTTATTATATCCGACATGATTTCAGGGGCTACTTTAGCCACTTTTCTGTCATATGTCATAATTCCGTTAAGTTCATTCTCCACATCGCACAGCTGAGTATATACACATGCGGCAAGGCCCTCAATCTTTGCAGGCCCGATCTGCTGCTGATAAAGCTCCTCAATGCCGATTTCAAGCTGAGCCGGCATCTCGAATTTCTTATAGCCCAGATATTTATCGCTGTAACAATGGCTCAGAACCTTGTGGCCGTAGCCGCCGAACTCGCTGAGAATTACAGCTCTGCCCTTTTTGTCGGCCTTGTAGCTGTACTTGCGGCGGTATACATGCTCACTTTTAAGCTGTCCCACGCCCTGATCGTGCCAGCCGGAGGCATGGTCGATTGTGCGGGTTTTGTCCAGACCGGAAACATAATCATACATTTCAGCTGCATCAAACTGTCCCCAGCCCTCGTTGAATATCACCCACATGGCAATGGAAGGGCAGTTATAAAGAGTATTTATAAGTTCTGCAAGCTCTGCTTTAAATTCGGCACGGTTATCCTTATTGCCTCTGCCGAACACGGGATAAAGGTTGTCCTTCATGCCGCTGGCAATGGCGGAAGCCATAGCAGCTGCACCGCCGTTGGGCATATCCTGCCACACAAGCATACCAAGTCTGTCGCAATGGTAATACCAGCGCAGAGGCTCCACCTTAACATGCTTTCTGATCATGTTAAAGCCCATAGCCTTAGCCATGCTTATATCGTATACAAGCGCCTCATCTGTGGGGGCTGTATAAAGGCCGTCAGGCCAGTAGCCCTGATCCAGAACACCGTTGTGGAAATAGGGTCTGTTATTTAAAAACAGTCTGGGAGTGCCGTTTGCATCATTATCAACAGAGAATTTGCGCATAGCAAAATAGCTCTGCACCACATCCTCGCCGCAGAAAACCTTAAAGCCGTAAAGCTTTGGGTTTTCAGGTGTCCAAGGCTCAATGTCGGGAACGGGAATTTCGGCAGGCAGAGTATAATTTATGCCGAAAAGCTCGGCGTATGCCTCGCCTTCACCCACGACCTCGGCGGAAATTTCCACCGTCTGTTCATCGAAATGGGGAGTAATACGGAGAGATTTAACATAGCTTTCGGGCACAGCCTCAATCCATACAGTCTGCCAAATGCCGCTCTGGGCAGTATACCAGATACCGCCGGGGCTGAGCTTCTGCTTTCCGTGGGTATGACCGCCCTTTTCGGTGTCATCGGTGACACGGACAGTAATGCTCATTATGCCGTCTTCTATGGTATCGGTTACATCCGCCTCAAAAGGCAGGTAGCCGCCCACATGCTCTGCCACCTGAATGGAGTTTACCCATACAGTTGCAATCTGGTCAACAGCACCGAAGTTGAGCAGAATTCTTCTGCCGCTCCATTCTGCGGGTACTTGAATATCTCTGCGATACCACAGGTATTCTCCGCTTTTTAAAGTTCTGTTCACACCGGAGAGCGCAGTCTCCGGTGAAAAAGGCACAGTAATTTCTCCGTCAAATTCTTTGGGGAACTTGGGAGACTTATTTATAGCATACTCCCATGTTCCGTTCAGGCTCATCCAGCCCATTCTTGCCAGCTGCGGTCTCGGATACTCAGGTAGAGGATTTGATAAATCTACTTGATTGGTCCACTCAGTATTCATAATTTCTCCTTCCCGGTACGCGTGGCCTCATGGTTCTGAGGCTGAATTGGGGTAAATGGCTTATTAGAACAGGCCGGGCATCATGCCGCCCTGAAGCTTTGCCATAGAACTGTTGGTCTTTTCTTCGGAAGCTTTGAGAGCTCCGTTGACAGCAGCCAGAATAAGATCCTGAAGCATTTCAACATCTTCGGGGTCAACAACTTCGGGGTCTATTTCAATGGAGTCAAGTCCTCTGGTACCGATAACGGTTGCCTTAACAGCACCGCCGCCGGCAGAAAACTCAAACTTTGTAGATTCGATTTCTTCCTGCATCTTCATCAGGTCCTTCTGCATTTTCTGGGCCTGCTTGATCATGTTCATCTGATTTCCACCGGGAAATCCACCGCGAAATCCACCTTTTGCCATTTTAATGTCCTCCTGTATAATGTATGTATTATAATAAAATCTCTATCTATTTAGATAAATCTTACTTCTTTAAACTTCTTAAGCTCATCAAGACTGCGGGCAGACCGCTGGTCTTCAACCAGATCACCCAACTTTATCCGCATTTCCTTGCCGCTTAATTCTCTTGCCATTTGAGCGAAACGCTCCAGCATTTCCGGCTTTTCAAAACGCTTATGAATAAATCCGGGAATAACATCTATATGAAGGGTGTCTCCTTCCACATAGCCCCGTACTTTGTTTGAATCGCCTATGCTCATTTTAATTTCCATGGGAAGTCCGGCAGTCTGGCGGCTGATTGCAGCCCAGAGTGCAGAATCCTGAACAGTGTTTCTGCTCTTTTCCTGCTTGTTGTCTCT
>JAHHRQ010000117.1 GCA_020025715.1 Oscillospiraceae bacterium
TCAATGAACATGGAAATCAAAGCCACAAGCTTTAAGGCAAAAGCACTCAAATCTGTCGCCTCCTTATTACAGATAAACTGAGTTTAACATATTTAGGCCTTTAAGTATATTAGGAAATTTCCTTTTTACACCCTTTACAGCAAATTAAAACAGGCATGGAAAGAATTGCTAAAAAATTTATAAAATATTGTGCATGGGGAGCATAGATGATATAATACAGACAAATTATTACAGGGGGACTAAAGATGCCGCAAATTCTCTGCCCCGTGTGCGGCGGGGTGCTTACTCAAAACGAAAAAAGCTATACCTGCCCGGAGGGACACAGCTTCGACAGGGCGAAAAGCGGATATGTAAATCTGCTTATTTCCCACCAGAGCGGGTCACAGCACGGTGACGACAAGGAAATGGTGCGCTCACGGAGAGACTTTCTTGAGGGCGGATATTATGAGCCTCTGAGACAGGAAATCTGCAAAACTGTTCTGGAAAAAAGCACCGGTGATACCGTTTCGCTTTTAGACTCCGGCTGCGGAGAGTGCTGGTACACGGCAGAGGTTGAAAAAACTCTGCTTGATGCAGGCAAAAATCCTGACATTGTGGGAATTGACATCTCGAAAGATGCCCTCAAAATGGGCGACAAGCGGGGAAAAAATCTTTCCCTTGCCGTTGCAAGTGCCTACCGCCTGCCCGTTTGGGATGAAAGCTGCGATATTATTTTAAATGTTTTCGCTCCCTTTGCAGGTGAGGAATACCGCAGATGCCTTAAAAAAGGCGGGTATCTTATCCATGTGTCTCCCGACGAGGGGCATTTGTGGGAACTTAAAAAGGCGGTATATGAAAAGCCCTACTTGAATGACGCTCTGCCTCCGCAGCAGGAGGGCTTGGAGCTTTCAGAGGAAAAGGGACTAAAATACAGAATCAGCATACAGAACCCGGCCCACATAAAGGCTCTCTTTATGATGACACCTTATGCACATAAAACAAGCCCTAAGGATATTGCAAGGCTTGACGAGCTGAACGCACTGGATGTGGCGGTTGAATTTGTAATAAGGCTTTATAAAAAGCTTTAAAAATACAGAAAATTTTAACACATAAAGTAAAAGAGGTGTATGGATGAAATTTAAAACAATTATTCTCTGCCTGCTTGCAGTTCTCCTGCTTGCGGGATGCGGAAAAACAGATGTTCCACCGGCGGAAGAACAGGTTCAGGAGACCGTTTCCGAGGAGATTCAGAAGCCGGAAAAACCGGAGGGAAAGCTTTATGAATACCAGCTTCCCTTTGATATGCGGTGGATTATAGGCCAGAGCTCATATGCGCAGCTGCTCCAAGATATTGACGAGCAGGATTATAAGCCTCTGCCGCCGATAAATGATTATTATTACGACATTGAAATTGTTGAGGACAGAAGCGCTGCTATCCGGGTAACAGAGCAGCAGCGGCAGGCAATCATAGATAATAACCTGAAGCTTTTAAAAGAGTGTCAGGAGCGGTATAAAAACACCGCTGATGTTGAAGAAGCTATCGGGCCCGACGGCAAAAAAACCGGCGGCATGGAGAGAGAATTCTATTTAGAGTGGGCGGATGATTATTCTGCATTAACCTGCTCAATCATTGTTGAAGATTTCACCCCGGATTTCGCCATGGATGATGATGCAAGAGCCATGCACCTTACCATGGCAGAAAATATTATCCAATTAAACCGCATTTTGACTACCGACGATATATATGCACCTATCCATGTCACATACTTAAACGCTAACAGCGGCCATGTGCTCTGTGACGGTCTTATGCCCTATGAGGGCCTTGTGTTTAACGGCAATGACTATCTGCTGAGCTTTACTCAGGATGTGGCTAAATCCGGCGACAGAGAAGGCTATGAGAAAATCAGAATGGCGGTTAAGGAAACAGATACAGATAAAATTATCTTCACCCCCATTGACCACAGAGAGCTTTATCCCAATGATGAAAGTCTTGCTATGAGCCTTGAGGACTGGGAACAGGATATATCCCTGCCTCTTAAAGACCTCCGTGAGGGGGACGAATTTGTCCTCATACTAAACGGCGAATATGCCGAGGATGATGCAGGGGGAGAAATTCATTACATTGACCCCGTATCCATTACTCCGGCACGTTATTATGGTGAAATTCATCCTTAATTAAATTCAAAATGCCCCGGACTGTACATGACGTACAGTTCGGGGCACTTCTATATTCAGAGGTTCACTCTGTTTTTACCATTCTGTATCCCACACCGATATGGGTCTGGATATACTGGGGAGAATCGGGGGTGCTTTCAAGCTTCTTTCTAAGAGAAGCCATGAACACACGCATTGAGGCAAGGTCGTTTTCTCTGCTGCTGCCCCAGATTTTGTTTGTAATATAGCTGTGAGTCAGCACCTTTCCCACATTTTGCGAGAGCAGGCACAGAAGCTTGTATTCAATAGGGGTAAGATGCAGCTCCTCTCCGCCAAGATAGGCACAGCCTGCGGCGTAATCGACGGTGAGATTGCCGTTTTTAAATACCGAGGCGCCCATGTCTGTATTCTGAGAGGCAAGCCTGCGGCAGGTGGAGCGTATTCTTGCAAGCAGCTCCTCAACGGAAAAAGGCTTTGTCAGGTAGTCGTCCGCTCCAGCGTCAAGAGCCGCTATTTTGTCGTCATCCTCGCTGCGGGCGGAAATGACGATTATAGGCACGTTTGACCAAGTGCGGATTCTTTCTATAAGCTCCACTCCGTCAATGTCCGGAAGTCCTAAATCCAGAAGTATAATGTCGGGATTGTGGCTTGATGCCAGCATTATGGCAGTTTCACCGTTGGCGGCGGTCAGGTATCGATAGTCATGGGCTTTCAGAGTGGTGGATATAAGGTTTCTTACCGGCGGGTCATCCTCCACCG
>JAHHRQ010000118.1 GCA_020025715.1 Oscillospiraceae bacterium
CTCGGGCTTAGCGCTTGCCTCAGGCTTTGCAGTTTCAGCAGGCTTTTCAGCCTCTTCCGGCTGCTCAGGTACCTCAGGAGCAGTAGTTTCTACGGGAATTTCCTCAACAGGGATTTCCGGTATTTCGGGCTTTGTTTCTTCAGAAGGCTGTGTTTCAGCCTGATTTTCTTCAATAATAACAGTTCCTTCTGCAAAGGCTGCGGTTCCGGCTGACAGAACGCACAGCATTGCCAGAATCAGTGAAATAATTTTTTTCATACTGTTCTCCAATCTCAATTACAAAGGCGTAAAACGCCGTATTTTTTGCTAAACACCTATACAGACGTAAGATGCACAGGATTTGTTCCCTTTAAGCTTACTCCGGCAGGATATAATGTTACCATATTGTAACCGGAAAGAAAAGTCTTTTTTGTAAAATTAAAAATTCTTAATAATTGTCCATGCTCTTACTGCAATTTATTATTTGTCTTGACTGTACTTGTCAAAAAAGTTATACTAATGAAAGATTATTTATAAGGAGGCCCAACTATGAGAGTTATAGTTGCCGATGATTATTCTGCACAGAGCCGCGAGGCCGCTGACATAGTAGAAAAGCTCGTAAGAGAAAATCCCCAGTGCCATCTCGGTCTTGCTACCGGTTCAAGCCCTGTGGGTATGTACCAGGAGCTGGCCCGTCGCTGTGCTGAGGAAGGACTTGATTTCTCCCGCGTAAGCTCTGTCAACCTCGACGAGTACATAGGTCTTGAACCCACTCACGACCAGAGCTACCGTTATTTTATGGATACAAACCTTTTTGACCATATCAACATTGATAAGAAAAACACCTATGTTGCAAAAGGTGTCGGCGATGTAGAGGCTAATCTCAAGGAGTTCAATGAAGTTCTTAACTCCAGAGACACCGATCTGCAGGTTCTGGGCGTAGGTCCTGATGGTCATGTAGGTTTCAATGAGCCCGGTGATCACCTCTGCTGCTCTGCACACGCTGAAGTTCTGGATGAGAGCACCATTGATGCTAACACCCGCTTCTTCGCATCCAGAGATGACGTTCCCAGAGGCGCAGTTACCATGGGTATGGGCGGCATTATGCGCTCCGGCTGCCTGCTGCTCATCATCAGCGGTTCCAACAAGGAAGAGGCTGCAAGACAGCTGCTCATGACCGATGATGTTACTCCCAAGTGCCCTGTTACCTTCCTGAAGATACACAAGAATTCCATCGTTATCATCACCAAGGAACTGGCCGACAAGATCGGTTACAAGGGCTGATTATCAATCCGTTAAAAAACTCCAATGGTTTAAGCCATTGGAGTTTTTATTTTATTCAGATTCATTTTTAGAACGCAGGCGCCTTTTAGCATTGCGTAATTTATTACCGTATTTACCTGTAAATATAACACTGCACAAAATGCTGCCTGCAAGTAATAAGTCAATATCTCTGTTATAAAACTGCGAGAGCTAAATAAGTAAAGCAAAGTCCGGCTTTTACCTGCTGCATATATCTCTCCTTCGTCCCGGATATTAACCCGGCATTGCCGAAAATAACAGGACACATTGCGAGAATCAGGTTTTTGCGGTAATTATTTCTGTATTACAGCCTCTAACGGCACTTCCCAGACAAGATATCTGCCTAAATAAATTTCGTTTTCTACAACGAAACTCTCATTATCTTTTTTGAAAATAAATCCGCTGCCGGCCTGCTCTAAAAATTCTGCTCCCGTACTTTCCTCAACATAACTCAGAAATTCGTCCTGAGCTGTTTTTCGCGATATAAAAACCATGTCCGCTTCATCATCAGCCGCGACAACTGAAAAATGCGTTTCATCACTTAGCTCAGACGCTGCTTTAAGGTATGGTACAGGATTTCCGCGCTGGAAAATAACAGGGTAATAAATTGCAAATAGAATAATACAGACAAGAATTAGTACAAGTACAGCTATTATTCCGGTTTTTCTGCCTAATTTCTCCATACTATTGCCTCCATCAGGAATTTTGTAAAGTTATAAACAGAATTTCAGGTCGATTATTTATTCTGACAGGTATAATGCTGTTGCCTACTCCGCGGCTAACAACCATATTTGTTTCCCCCTCAGAATAAAGTCCGGCGTCATATTCGGGGAAAAAGCCCTGATTCGGGGCAACAAGACCGCCTAAAAAAGGAATTCTGACCTGTCCGCCGTGAGCGTGACCACTGAGAACAAGATTCATGCCTTCATCTACATATGTTTCAAAAACCTCAGGTCTGTGGGAGAGAAGAATTTTATATCCCTCGCCTGCTGCCGCATTATGTATTTCCGTGGAAATTATACCTGCCGACATATTGAACATTGAGCTGCGCTCCGCAAAATCAGGATCATCAACGCCGATTATTCGGATCTCATCTTTCCCTTTTGATATGCTTTCGCTCACATTGCGTAGGACATGGACGCCCATATCTTTAAGCTCTGTTTCAAGCTCATTATAGCGCTCACCAAGCCATGCTTCATGGTTTCCAGTCACATAGTAGCAGGGTGCAATTTGAAGTGCCTGACGGCAGAATTCAGCGGAAATTGCCATGTCTGTGTGGTTTGAATCAACAATATCACCGGTAATGGCAATAATATCCGGTTTCTGTTCGCTAAGCATTTTTATCAGCTTTCCGTTATTTTCCCCAAACTCCGCATTGTGGAGGTCTGAAACATGGGCAATTTTAAAACCGTTGAAAG
>JAHHRQ010000119.1 GCA_020025715.1 Oscillospiraceae bacterium
GTTTTAATTATAAAGCTTTTCCACAGTCTTTTTAGCTTCGTACATAATCTTCTCTCTGTCGAGAGTGAGGAATTCTCCGTTTTCATACAGTATCTTTCCGTCAACCATAGTCATGCACACATCACTGCCCTGAGCGGAGTAGCACAGCAGTGCCAGAGGCTCAAGGTTGGGATAGAGGTGGGGGCGGTCAAGATCAAAGGCTATAATATCTGCCTTCTTTCCAACTTCCAAAGCACCGGTATCATCTCTGCCCTGAAGCTTTGCGCCGTTGGCAGTAGCCATTTTAAAGGTCTGGGCGGGCTTCATAAGCACAGGGTCATGGGTGTAACCGTTATGAATTATAGAGGCAAGGTGCAGCTCCTCCATCATGTTAAGGTTATTGTTGCTGGCAGCGCCGTCTGTTCCCAGAGTTACATTCAGTCCCATATCCAGCATTTTGGGTATGGGGGCAAAGCCGCTGCCAAGCTTTAAGTTGCTGGTGGGGTTATGAATGGGGCTTACACCCTTTTCAGCCATTAGCGCCATATCATCGTCCGTTACCCATACGCAGTGGGCAGCAGAGGTGGGGTTTTCAAAAGTGCCAAGGTCGTTAAACCACTGGGCGGGAGTCTTGCCGTACTTTTCTATGCACTCTCTCTGCTCTTTCTCGGTTTCGGAAAGGTGGATGTGCATTCTGCCTCCAAGCTCACGGCAGTCGGCGCTGTATGCCTCTACAATGTGGGGGTAGCAGGTGTATTCGGCGTGAATGGAGAAGTCCACTCTTATCCGTCCGTTTCCTGCCATGTGGAAGTTTTTGAAAAGCTCCTTGGACTGAGCCGCACGGAAGTTCTGGCTGTAAGTCTCATTGGGGTCAAAGCACTGAACAGGGCGGCAGATATTTGCCTTTATGCCGGCTTCAAGGGCATTTTCAATGGCAGTTTCAGACTCAAAATACATGTCTGAATAGCTGGTGGTGCCGGTGGAAATCATTTCCAGCAGTGCAAGGGCGTTGCCTACCTTTATATCCTCGGCGGTAAGCTTATCCTCAATAGGCATCATCTTGTCAAAAAGCCACTCCTGCAGCGGCAGGTCGCTGCCAATTCCGCGGAGCAGAGTCATAGCAGTATGACCGTGGCAGTTTATAAGGCCGGGAGAGAGCAGGCGGCCGCTCATATCCTTTTCGCTGTCATATACAGCGTTGGGACGTTCTTTTCCTATATAATCTATGGTGTCTCCGTCAATGCCGAGAAAGCCGGATTTTATAGGCTGAAATTCACCGTTGACGGTAGAAAGTATGTCGCAGTTTTTAAGCAGTAACTTCATTTTTTATCTTCTTTCTTAATAAATATAGGTATTTTTCTCAGATAGATGCAACTATTTTCTTCATATACTCGCTGAAGCGGTGCTCTATGGTCTTTGCAGTCTCGTCCACTTCCTCAGCGGACAGGGGGCGGTTTAAAATTCCGGCGCCCATATTGGTCATAACGGACACGGCAAGCAGAGGCAGACCGCAGTGAGCGGCGGTAAGAGCCTCGGTAACGGTGGACATGCCCACAGCGTCAGCTCCCAGAACTCTGGCGGCTCTGATCTCCGCGGGAGTCTCGAACTGAGGGCCGGGGAAGAACATGTATACTCCCTCGTGAACGGTAAGACCTGTACCCTCGGCGCAGTCCATTGCAATTTTGCGAAGTTCGGGGGTGTACATATGGGTCACATCGAAAAAGCGGGGGCCGAATTCTTCAACATTGGGACCTCTCATGGGGCTTGCACCGTTGAGCTTTATATGGTCGGAAATAAGCATAATGTCTCCGGGGTGATAGTCGGTATTCACAGCACCGGCGGCATTTGTAAGGATAAGGGTTTTTACACCCAGAAGCTTCAAAACACGTACAGGTATTACAAGCTGCTCAAAATCATATCCCTCATAGGAATGGAAGCGGCCGGACATGCAGACAACTTTCTTTCCGCATACCTCACCGAAAATCAGCTTTCCGGCATGGGAGGAAACAGTGGATACAAGGAAATTCGGAATATCGGCGTAGTCGATAACTATGGGGTTTTCAATTTCCTGAGAAAAAGGTCCAAGACATGAACCTAATACGATAGCAATTTCAGGAACAAAATCTATTTTTTCCTTCAGGTAATCAGCGCTTTTTTTGAAATATTCATAGGTATAAGTCATGGCGTTTATCCTCCGAAAAAAGTTCCGGTTTCGGCTTTGTCATGCAGGGCAGAGTCTCCGGTTTTTTAATCGTAACACAGTTTGAAAACCCTGTCAATCCGACATAATCCGCAAAAATCAGCCGTTTTAAGGCTAAAGTCTGTACTCAAAATCAAGGGCTAAAGGCTGGACACCGGCATCAAGATATGGTATTTTAAATAAGAATTGTTTTTCGGGAGATGGTCTACATGCTTCAAAATAAGGTTTCAAAAACGCCCCTAAGTGCAAATGATGAAAGGCAACTTGTAGAGAACTGGGGTAAAAAACGCCCCGGAGCGCTGCCGCTACATGCTGGACTTCTTTAACAGAGGCGCA
>JAHHRQ010000120.1 GCA_020025715.1 Oscillospiraceae bacterium
GTTTCCACTTTGCCGTAAAAAATATAATCTTCACCCAGCTGAAGCTGATTTTTAACGTAAGGACGGTTAAAAAAGGTAATGTCAAGTATTCCGCTTTCATCGGCGGCTTTCATCTTCACAAGGCTCATACCACGCCTTACCGTCACAAGGGAGGGAACATTTGCGGCAAAAGCCCTGACACATACGGATTCACCGTTTTGACATAGAGCTATGGGTTTATATTCACTTCTGTCCTCATATTTCCGGGGGAAAAAAGAAATAAGGTCATAGAGAGAAAAGACGCCAAGCTTATTTAACGCCTGCGCCTTTTTCTCGCCTATTCCCTTTAAATATCTCACATCAGAGTTTAAAGAAAACATTTTTTTATTCACTGAATTTAAGTGTGTAATTATCGTTTGAAAGGGTGAACTTTTCCATAAGACCCTTGGTGCAGACAATGCTGTTGTCTTTCTTAACCAGGATCATTTCAAAGCCGCCGGTTGTACGCCAGTAGTTAAGAGCCTTTGTTTCGCCCAGAACGAACATGGCGGTGGAAAGGCAGTCTGCCATGGTACCGTCATCACATATAATGGTGCAGGAGAGCAGATTGTTATCAGCAGGATAGCCGGTTGCGGGGTTTATAATGTGGTGGTACAATTTACCGTCGATACCCTCAAAATTACGCTGATAAGAGCCGCTTGTAACAACTGCGGTCTCGCCAAGGCTTAAAACGCCAAGGTGGCTTGCGGGGTTATTGGGGTCCTGAACCGCAATGTTCCAGTTTGAACCGTCGGGCTTAAGACCGAGAGTCTGAACGTTGCCGCCAAGGGATACAATTCCACTGGTAACACCGGCAAGACGCATTGCGTCAATGGCGTTTTCAGCGGCACAGCCCTTTGCGACAGCACCGAAACTCATCTGTGCACCGGCAGGGACAGAAACTGCAAATGAGCCGGAGGCAGGGAAGCTTGTCAGTACTACCTTATCAAAGCAAAGCTTGGGCAGCTCTGACATTATCTCCTCATCACTGGGGAGGTAGAACTTGTCGTCTATAAAGCCCCACAGCTTTATTACAGGGTATAAAGTCAGATCCAAAGCACCGCCGCTCTGTTTATATACATACTGAGCAGAGGTTATCATCTTTGCAATTTGACCGGAAACGGCAATGTTCTGGCCGTCTGCATGGTTAATTGCATAGGTTGTGCTGGTGGGTAGCTCAGGGTCAAGCATAACATCCAGAGAGCTTATAACCTGCTGGGCGGCATTAAGTCCGTCATCGGCATTTTTGCCGTAGGCAGTAAGAGTCATAACGGTGTCCATTGCAAAGACCTGTTTCTGGCTCATTTTAGCCTCACCGCAGGCGCTCAGTCCCAGAACCATGGAGAGGCAGAGGGTGAGCAGAATAAGGCGGGTAACAATCCGACCTGTTTTTTTAGATAAGATTTTTGTGTGCTTCATAGAATTCTCGATAGTCCTTTAACATGTATTTGAGAAGATTAGGTGTGTCCAGATTATAGGGACATCTGCTGCTGCATTTACCGCAGCCTATGCAATCTTCGATTTTTTCCATTTTTTCGTGCCATTCGTCAGTCATATACTGCTGCCATGGTGAACGGCGGAGCAGCATATTCATGCGGGCACAGTTTCTTATTTCAATACCCACTGTACAGGGCATACAGTAGCCGCAGCTGCGGCAGAATGAACCTGCCAGTTCCTTACGCTCTTTTTCAATGAATTTTGTAAGCTCATCATCCATCTGAGGCTCTTCTTCTGCAAGTTCAAGCCACTGCTGAAGTTCTTCAAGCTTCTGAATTCCCCAGATAGGAACAACATTATCGTAAGAGTTCATGAAGGCGGCACATGCACGGGCATTTGTCAGCATACCGCCGGCAAGACCCTTCATGGCAATATATCCCATGTCTGCCTCCTTGCATTTTGCAGCAAGGGCAAGGTCGCGCTCACTTGAAATGTAGGAGAAAGGAAACTGGAGAGTTTCAAAATTACCGGTTTTAATGCACTCCTCAGCCACATC
>JAHHRQ010000013.1 GCA_020025715.1 Oscillospiraceae bacterium
GGAATTCTGGCTATGTGCCGGTGCCGACCGCCCTGTAAGCTTCAGTGCCGAAAGCGGCGGCGTGAACAAATATCTCTCTCAGCCCTTTGTTAAGGCCGAGATACCCATGAGCCTTACGGCGGGAGAAAAAACGGATGTAAAATTTGCAATCTGCATAAGCCCCACAAAAGAGGGCGCATTAAACGGTTTAAGCAACATTTTATCTTCTGATGAGCGGGGCACTATCCCCGGTGCAGCCGCCGCAAGGCTCGGGCTTAAAAGCGGAGAATACGGCGAGGCAATGGCAATGCTGCCCGCTCTCCTATCCCCTTTAAGCAATGCCGCCCCGAGGCGTGAGCTGTGGCAGTTCGGCATTTCCGGAGATTACCCCATAATCTGCTGTGACGGCGAGGCGGTGGAGGCAATAAGAATGTTAAATACCTTCTGCCTTCTAAAAAGCTGCGGACTTGATACCGACCTTGTATATCTCAGCTCTCAGGAGGGAGAATACCGCCGCCCGCTCCACAGAAAAATTTCAGAAGCCCTTGCCGCTCAGGGTCTTGAAGCCCTCATAGGCGGCAGAGCAGGTGTTCACTTTGCACCCGAGAGCGGCGGAGAGATTATAAAAAGCAGGGCATCTTATATAGTAGGCGAAAGCCCCAAAGCCCTCTCCCCTATAAAAATTCCCTCATTCGGTGCGGTTCGTTCAGAAGAAGCCGTTCCCTCTTACAGCAATAAGGACGGTGTTTTCTCCTTTACGGTTAATAATGACCTGCCGCCCCGTGCATGGCAGCAGATACTGACTAACGGTCGCTTCTCCGCCATAGTCTCCGATTGCGGAGCGGGAGCCATGTGGCAGGAAAACGCCAGAGAGGCAAGGATAAACGAGCCTCCCGCCTCGGCAAGGGACATTTTCGGCACTGAGGCGCTGTGGGTGGATTTCGGTGGAAAGCGGGTCAGCCTCTTTGCCGCAAACGACAGTTTTCAGTGCAAGGTTTCCTATACCCCCGGTCTTGCCCGATGGGAAAAGACTATTGGAGACAGGCTCATTCGTCTCTCTGCCTTTGTGCCCGCCGGAATTGACGGACGTATAATTATAATAGAAGGCGCAGAGGGTCTGCCCCTGTTCTGGGCCATGCAGCCGGTTTTGGGTGCCCCCGACCCATCCTCTTTAATCTGCCGATATGAAAACGGAGTATTCAGCTGCGAAAATCCCGAAAGCTATATAAAGGGCTTAAAGTTCTTTGCCCTTTCAAATGTCACCCCTCAGCAAACAAAAGAATTCAGTCCCGCCGCAATGAGTCTCAGCATGAGGGCGGATAAAATCACTGTTCTTGTCTGCGGCACAGGCACAAAAAACGGTCTTAATGAGCTGAGTAAGCCGGAAAGCGCCCTTATGGCAATGGGTGAAACAGAGAAGCGCTGGCAGAATCTTCTGGGCAGATTTTCCGTAAACACCGGAAATTCTGCCTTCGACAGCTATATGAACCACTGGGCAGGCTATCAGAGCATTGCCTGCCGCCTTATGGCAAGAGGCAGTCTCTACCAGAGCGGCGGCGCATTCGGTTTCAGAGATCAGCTTCAGGACGCAGTTAACATTCTGCCCCTGTCAAAAAGCTACGCAATGGAACGAATACTTGACTGCTGCCGTCACCAGTATGCAGAGGGTGACGTTATGCACTGGTGGCACCGGCACCCAGACGGTGACAAGGGCATAAGAAGCCGCTGTTCAGACGATTTGCTGTGGCTTGTGTGGGCGGTGTGCGAATATGTTAAGGTAACGGGCGATAGAGAAATTTTAAGGGAAAAAACCGAGTTTGTAATTTCTCCTGTTTTAAAACCGGATGAGCGGGAGCGGTATGAAACTCCCGAAAAATCCGCCGATACCGCCACCGTTCTCGACCACTGCCGCGCCGCCTTAAAATGCTGCATTGCTCGAGGCTTCGGCCCTCACGGTCTGCCGTGGTTCGGAAGCGGAGACTGGAACGACGGTCTTGACGGTGTGGAGGGTGAAAGCGTATGGCTGGGCTGGTTTTTATCAATCTCCGCCCTCCGCTTTTCTGAGCTTTTGAAGCTGATCGGTGAAAGCGATTTCGGAGAATATTATGTTATTGCCGGAAAGGCAGGCAAAGCCGCAGATAACGCATGGAGCGGTGAATTTTATTTCCGGGGATATAATCTTGACGGCAGCCCCTTGGGCGGCAGTTACAGAATTGATTCCCTGCCTCAGAGCTTTGCGGCTTTCTGCCCCTTTGCCACAAAGGAACGGGTAAAAATCGCCCTGCATTCAGCCGTAACAAGACTTTTTGATAAGGAAAACAAGATAGTAAAGCTTTTTGACCCGCCGTACAGTCCCGACGAGAGATATGTGGGCTATATTATGAGCTACGGCGAGGGCTACCGCGAAAACGGCGGCCAGTACACCCACGCCGCTGTATGGCTTGCCTCTGCCTGCTTAAAATCCGGCGTGGAGGATGAGGGCAGAAACATTCTGCTCACTCTGCTCCCCGAAAACCACGACGGTAAAAAATATAAGGCCGAGCCTTTCGTGCTCCCCGCCGATGTTTATTCAGCTCAGGGTCACAAGGGCGAGGGCGGCTGGACATGGTACACTGGCTCTGCGGGCTGGTACTTCCATGTTTCAATCGAAGATCTGCTTGGTGTTAAGATTGAAAGCGGAGCTGTCAGCCTCTCCGAAAACCCGCCCGCTCATGTTCCCTTCATCCTCAACTGGACAGATTTTAAAGGGCAGAAGCACATTCTGCGCTACCCGGACACGAATGAATGTAACGGAAAATTCACTACCAATTTTCGGCATTTTATGTTATAATAAGGTATTAAATAACGGAGGTGCCCAATGGATTATTCAAGGACTGAACTGATGCCCGGCGTGTGGCTTACTCATCTGCATTCAGATAAATTCAAGACCGCATGTCTGAGCCTTAATCTTCTGGCTCAGCTCAAAAGGGACAGCGCCTCAATGAATGCTCTCATACCTTATGTTCTCCGCCGCGGTACTGTGCAGTACGGTGACATGGAGGCCATTTCCGCAAGGCTTGATGAGCTTTACGGTGTTGCAATAGAACCTGTGGTACGCCGCATCGGCGAAATTCAGTGCTTCGGTTTTTATTCAAGCATACCTGAGGACGACTTTTTACCTGACGGAGAGAAGGTTTTAAGGGACAGCTGCTCCCTTATGGCTGAAATGCTCATTGCCCCGGCAACAAGAGGCGGTCTTTTCCTGCCCCAGTATGTGGACAGCGAAAAGGAAAAGCTTTTACAGATAATAAGAGGCCGCATCAACAATAAAGAGGGCTACGCAGTTTCCCGCTGCGTGGAGGAAATGTGCTGCTATGAGGACTTTGCGGTAAGCGCAATAGGCAGCGAGATTGAGTGCGAGGATATTCATTACAGAAGACTCACAAAGCACTACCATGCCATGCTCCAGTCCTGCCCCATAGAAATTTTCTACTGTGGCAGAAGCCCGAAAAACACCGTGGTTTCCGCCCTTACCGACGCTCTTATGCCCCTTCCCAGAGGAGATATTGACTACGACATCGGCACCGATGTGCGCATGAATTCTCTGGAGGAAAAGCCCAGATACGTTGAAGAGGTTCTGGACGTGGGACAGGGCAAGCTCTGCATGGGCTTTCGTCTCGGCGAGTGCATGGAAGAGCCGGACGTTGCAGCTATAAACGTGTTTTCCGCAGTTTTCGGCGGCGGCACCAGCTCCAAGCTTTTTGCAAATGTCCGTGAAAAGCTGTCTCTGTGCTATTATGCAAGCTCTGCCGTAAACATTGCAAAGGGCATTATGCTTGTTGCATCCGGCATTGAGTTTAAAAACTTTGACCGGGCCAAGACCGAGATTTTAGCCCAGCTTGACGCTATACGCGCAGGCGATATAAGCGATGAGGAGTTAAACGCCGCAAAGAGCGGTGTTGCCTCCGATCTTCGCTCCTTTATGGATTCTAAGGGCGAGCTTGAGGGCTTCTACCTTACCCGCGCCCTTCAGGGGGAGGATTACAGCCCCACAGATATGGCGCTGCTTGTTGACGAGGTCACTAAAGAGCAGGTCGTGAAGATTGCACAGAGTGTTGAGTGCGATCTGATTTATTTCTTGAAAGGTACGGAGGATGAGGAAGATGCAGAGCCGTGAATACCCTGAAATAGGCGAAAAACTATACGAAGCAACCCTGCCTAACGGTTTAAGACTCAGGGTAGTTCCGAAGCCCGGTTTTTCCACATTTTTTGCCGCCTTTGCCGTAAATTACGGCGGCGCTCACCGGCGTTTTGAGCTGGACGGCAAAAAGCTTGATACTCCCGCCGGAATTGCTCATTTTCTTGAGCACAAGATGTTCGATATGCCCAGCGGTGACAGCGCCATTAACATTTTGACCGCAAACGGTGCAGACCCCAACGCATTTACCTCCGAAGATGTGACCTGCTACTATTTTGAGTGCACCCACAGCTTTGAGGAAAACCTCCGGCTTCTGCTCCGCTTTGTTTCTACTCCCTACTTTACCCCTGAGACCGTGCAGAAGGAGCAGGGCATAATAGGACAGGAAATCCGCATGGGTGAGGATGACCCGGGCGATGCCCTTTACTATAACCTTTATAAGCTTCTCTACCCCGAACACCCTGTTAAAGACAGAATTGCAGGCACGGTGGAGAGCATTGCGGAGATAAGCGACAAGACCTTATATGACTGCTACAACATGTTCTACCGCCCCTCAAACATGATTTTGTCTGTTGCAGGTGATGTGAACCCAGAGGCAGTTTATAAAATCGCGGAGGAAACCCTTTCTCACGAAAGACTCAGCGTTCCTGTTGCAGATTTTCCCGAATTCAAAACCATGCTCCCCGCTGAGAGCTTAATAAAGGAAAACATGGAGGTTTCCGCACCTCAGTTTATGATAGGTGCAAAGCTCCGCCCGGAAAAAGAGGGGGACAAAGCTTTAAGACAGGATCTTGTTGCAAAGCTCTCTCTCCGCCTGCTGGCGGGCTACTCCTCTCCCCTTTATACAAAGCTCTATGCCTCCGGCCTTTTAAGCCGTAACTTTGACTATGAGTGCAACGTTACAGCCGGCACCGGCGCATTGATTTTAGGCGGCGAGAGCCGGGACCCCATGGCAGTTCTGGACGCGCTTAAAGAGGAGGTTTCCCGCATTAACAGAGAGGGTCTTGACCCTCAGCGCTTTGAGCGGGCAAAGAGAGCCACTCTGGGTGCAAGACTTCGCGGCCTTGAAGATTTTGAAAACGTCTGCGTTTCCCTTATCTTCTGTCTCTTCGAGGGTTACTGCGCCTTTGATGCCCTTAAGGTTCTGGGCAGTATTACTAAAGAGGAATGCGAGGAGTTTATCCGTGAGCATTTTGCTCCGGAGAGGCTTGCCGTGTCCATAATTGAAGCAAAGAGGTCTTAACATGTTCCCAATTCTATTTCAAACCATTCAGCGTGATTCCGTAATCAGCTTTCCCATGTTCGGGGATTTTTCAATAAATCCCCCTGCTTACTTTACTATCTTCGGAAAAAACATTTACTTTTACGGCGTAATAATCGCGCTGGGTTTTGTGCTCGGTACTCTGTACTGTGCCAGAAACGCCCGCCGCTTCGGCATTAAGTCTGACGATGTGTACGACTTCATGCTCTGGACCATTCCCCTGTCCATAATCGGCGCAAGACTTTACTACGTTCTTTTCAGACTTCCCCACTATATCCAGCACCCAAGCGAGATTTTCGCTATCTGGGAGGGCGGACTTGCCATATACGGCGGTGTAATTGCCGGAATTATAGTGGCAGTGGTGCTGTGCAGGAAAAAGAAAATTCCCCTTCTTGCAATGCTGGATCTTCTGGTTTACGGACTTTTAATAGGCCAGATAATCGGCCGCTGGGGCAACTTCATGAACCGTGAGGCATTCGGTGCCCAAACCGATGTTTTCTGCCGCATGGGTCTTACCGCCCCTGACGGAACCCAGATTTTCGTTCACCCCACATTTTTGTACGAAAGTCTCTGGAACCTTGCCGGTCTTATCTTCCTCATTGTGTGGGAGAGAAAGGACAAGAGAAAATATGACGGCCAGTGTCTGCTGTTCTACTTCTTCTGGTACGGCATAGGCAGAGCATGGATTGAAGGTCTGCGTACAGACAGCCTGTACATAGGCTCCACCAACATCAGAGTATCACAGGCGCTTTCCATAGTGCTTGCTTTGATATCATTTATTATTCTTATTGTTCAGAGCCGCCGGGAGCATTCACCGGAAAAGCTCTTTGTTAATCAGGTAAAAGCTCGGAGCAGTGAGGAACAAACCCAAAACACCGATAAGGAGGAATAACAAATGGCAAACTACAAGGATATATTAAAAGGCACTTTCGACAAGGTAGTCGATAAAGTTAAAGACGTTGCAGAAAACGGCACTGTCCGCGAGGTTATTGATAACGGAGTAGACAAGGCAAAGTCTTACAGCAAGATTGCAAAACTGTCTCTCCAGATGAACGGCGACACCGAGGAATTAAAGCGCGTTTACACCGAGATCGGTAAGCTCTACTATCAGCAGCAGAAGGACAGCCCCGAGGGCTGCTTCGCTCCCTTGTTTTCACAGGCTGACGAGCTGAGCCGGCACATTACCGCTCTCAGCGACGAGATAAAGGCAATGAAGGCAGAATGTGATGTGGACGACGACATCGACGTTGAAATCTGCGAATTTGAGGACGTGGTTGATGCCACCGAAAACGACGGCAAAGACGAGCACGACGACTGATTAAAATTTAAGCCGCAAACTTAGTTTAAGTTTGCGGCTTTCTTTTGCATTTTGATTAAAAGTGTTGCGGTCAGGTGGAATTTGGCGTATACTGTTTAGATAGAAATTTATTGTCGGAGGAAGTCTATGAAGGAAAATCTCAGGAAATACGGCGCATTTTTTCTCGCTCTTATAATTATCGCCGGGGTGTATATGCTCTTTGCAGGCAGGAAATCCGGTATGTTTATAGATGAGATTTATACCTACGGTCTTTCAAACAGCCACTATGCCCCTTTTCTCACTGACACTATGGAGGACGGCTCACTGGTGGATAAAACCCTCACCCGTCAGGATCTGCTGGACTATGTGAACGTCAACACCGGCGAGGGCTTTGACTTCGGCTCTGTCTATTATAATCAGGAGCAGGATGTTCATCCCCCTCTTTACTACTGGCTTTTCAACATTGTTTCCTCATTTACTCCCAATGTGTTTTCCAAGTGGACGGGACTTATTCTTGATTTTGTGATTTTCATGCTGAGCCTGCTGGTTTTATATAAGGTAGTGCTCAAGCTTTTTAAAAGCCACGATAACGCCGCCGCAGCGGTTATTCTTTACGGTCTGAGCAATTTAGGTTTAAGCTGTGCGCTGATGATAAGAATGTATGTGCTGCTCACCCTGCTGACGCTTACATTTATTCTGCTTATAATATGCCTTATGGAAAAGCCCCGGGCATATCTTTATCCCCTTATATTTTTAAACCTTTTCGCCGGTCTTATGACCCAGTATTATTTTGTATTCTACGCCTTCTTCCTCTGCCTTGCATACTTCATATATGCGCTCTCAAAGAAGCAGTACAAAAACGCAGTTCTCTTTGCTGTCAGCGCTCTTTTAGGTGTTGCGGCACTGGTTGCTGCCTTCCCCGCCTGCCTTACTCAGCTTTTTGCAGATAAACTGGTTTCCGGCGGAAATGCGGTGCAGAACCTTACTGACTTCGGGCAGTATAAGGACAGACTTCTTATATTCTACCATGAGGTGCAGCACGGTCTTAAAGCTGCCGTCTGCATCACCATTGTTCTTTTCCTCGGCCTTATTCTCAGCCGCAAAAAGATTAAAGCCGCCATGGAGGAAAAGAAGCTTTCTTTCGATTCCCTTGTTATTATAGTTCCCGCATTTATAACTCTCATTCTGGTCGCAATCATATCCCCTGTTCCCGAACAGCGCTATGTTTATAATATAGGCCCTGTGTTTATAATCGCCGTAAGCTTCCTTATTTATATTATTGAGGAGAGCTGGGGCAGAATTAACAGAGAATTCTGGGTGAAAAAGGGCATTTTACTGCTCACTCTGCTGTTTGCACTGGAATTTGCCCGCTACGTCCCGCCCCGCTACATGTATCCCGAATACAACGATTATAACGAAATCATGTCTCAGCACAGCGACGAGCCATGTGTATTTATGACCGACAACTATTTTTCCACAATCACCGAGGCTCTGGCACAGCTTTTATACTTTGATAACTTCTATGTTGCCAATGACCCCGACTCTGAGGGGCTGGATGATTATATAGCCTCTTTCGGAGATAAGGACGAATGTGTGGTATATATAGATGTGAACAGCTTCTGGTCAAGCGGTTATGACCCTGAGGAGATGCTGCCTCAGCTTATCGACAGCACCGATTATAATTCTTACGAACTTTTATTTAAAAACGGCCTTACAGAGACCTACCTTTTACAGAAATGAATGGAGACAAAGCAATGCTTTCTGTGATTTTACCATCATATAATGAGGAAAAAATGATATCCACCGCCGCCGAAACCGTTTCGGCAATACTGGACAAAGCAGAAATTCCCCATGAGATTATCTTTGTGGACGACGGTTCCAAGGATAAAACATGGGAGGAAATCGAAAAAGCCAGTGAAGTAAATTCCAGTGTTGTAGGCGTTCACTTCAGCCGCAACTTCGGCAAGGAATCTGCCATGTTTGCAGGTCTGGAGCAGGCTAAAGGCGACTGCTGCGTGGTTATGGACTGCGACTTGCAGCACCCGCCTGAGAAAATAGTTGAGATGTACAGGCTGTGGGAGCAGGGCTACGAAGTAGTTGAAGGCATCAAGGAGGACAGAGGCCGGGAGAGCTTCATGCACCGCTTTGCCGCCGGCTCTTTCTATAAGCTTATCTCCAAGGCCACAAACATTGACATGTCATCATCCTCTGACTTTAAGCTCCTTGACCGCAAGGTTGTGGACACCTTAAATCAGATGCCCGAGCGGAACGTTTTCTTCCGCGCCCTGTCCTTCTGGGTGGGCTTCAAGCGGGCTGAGGTATCATATAAGGTGCAGGAACGCACCGTGGGCGAGAGCAAATGGTCCACCCGTTCCCTTATTAAATACGCCGTTACAAATATCGGCTCCTTCTCCTCCGCACCTCTCCATGTTATAACAATTCTGGGTATTATAATGATGATAATTTCCGTTGTAATGGGAGTTATCGCCCTTGTGCAGAAGTTTACAGGACAGGCTCTCGGCGGCTTTACCACTGTTATCCTGCTGCTTCTCTTCTCTGCAAGCATTATAATGATAAGCCTCGGTATCATCGGCTACTACATTGCAAGAATTTACGATGAGATCAAAGGCCGCCCCCGCTATATAGTTTCCAAGGTATGCGGAGGTAAGAGAGATGAATGAGAAAAAAAGCTTTTCTCAGAAATTCAAAGGCTTCTGCCTGAAATTCTTCGACAAAACCTTCTGGAAATTCATTCTTGTCGGTGTCGCAAACACGCTTTTCGGCACCGGAATAATGTTCCTGCTATATAACATAGCCTTTAAAAACTACCACGACAGCTCATGGTCCTACTGGGTTTCATCTGCTGCAAACTACATCCTCGGCAGTATTCTCAGCTACTTTTTGAACAAAACATTCACATTCAAGAGTAAAACCAACACCAAGCAGACCATGGGCCGCTTTGTTATCAACATTTCCGCCTGCTATCTCATAGCCTACGGCGTTGCAAAGCCTCTGGCACGGCAGATATTCTCCTCCGCCTCCGCCACCGTACAGGCCAATATGGCAATGCTGGCAGGCATGTGCTTCTTTGTAGCACTCAACTATATAGGCCAGCGCTTCTTCGTGTTTAAAGGCACTCAGGAAGAAGAAAAATAAAATATAAAAATAAAACTCCGCGGACAGGCATCCGCGGAGTTTTTTTCAGATTCAAAATGAAAAACCGGTAAGAAAAACTAAATCAAAGAAAGGGGGAAAAAAATACCGAAGGATTAACCTTCGGTATTATGGTGGACGATACAAGACTCGAACTTGTGACCTCCCGCACGTCAAGCGGATGCGCTACCAGCTGCGCCAATCGTCCGTTTCGTTTCAGCTTGTTTACTATACACCAGAGAGGGAAAAATGTCAATACCTATTTTTACATTTTTTCCTTTTTTCTTAATAATTTCCTGAGTCAGCCCCGGTTCGGGCAGCAATGCTTTCACACGGCACCTTTCACGGTGCAATTCACGGTTTCTTCTATGCACCTTTCACGGCGTTATTTCGCCGGAAAGGAAAATGAAAAGCGGCGGATAAACCGCCGCTTTTCATTTTTAGCAGATAACTTATTGCGCTCAGGCCTTACGGTTATAAATGAGGAAGGATGTGGTTTTACCACCGCATTCAACCGTTACCTTATCTCCGCCGGTAGTGGCTTTAATACGCTTAATAGTGCAGTAGCCGCCATCCTCGGGAGTAAGCTCAAGCGCGTCGCTGTCAGTAGACCACTTATACTCAAGACCTGTGATAGTCATCGGGAAGGCCTTGGCCTGATATTTGATTTCTTCGTCCACGGCCTGAGAAGGATACTGATCCTCTAGGTCCACCTGCTTTGTGAAGTAGTACACGCCCAGACTCTCAATGGGAGGAGTCTCAGGAGGGGGTGTGGTGGGAGGTGCCTCAATGGGAGGCGTGGAGATTTCCTGCGGCGGTGTGGGAGACACTTTAGGCTTATCACCATTGACAGGGTTTTTCAGACTTGTTGTAACCATGACTATAACCGCAAGAATAACAGCAACGACCAGAATAAGGCCGAAGATCATCTGCCATTTTGTGTTCGTCTCAGCCCGCTCATAAGATGCGGTGCCTTTGACAGTCCCGGGAGTTGTACCGGGAGTGCGGCCGCTTTGGGCAACTCTGCGTGTGCCGCAGTTGGGGCAGCGGCTGCGCAGTGCGGAAAAAGTCTCTCCGCAGCGGCGGCATTTTACTTCAGGGATCATGCTCATAAAAGTTCCTCCATTTCGTCGGGAATAGAAATAAGCATTAAACTACTCATAAATAATACATCTTCTTTGGCCTTTCGTCAAGACTTCTCCTGTACTTTGCCCTGTTTTTTGCCGTTTTTTTGGTGAACATTCCCCACCTGTTCCCCATTTTCGGCTGTTTTTTAAGTTATTTGACTTTTTTCGACAGATTATGACAGTCTTATTTTACTCATATCATCCACTTTTAAATCTTCGTAAAATATTTGTTTTGGGCTGTTTTTTAATATATTTTTCTTTTACACAGGGATATTAAACCCAGCTATTGAACTGAAAGAATTTTAATGTTAAAATAGAGAAATGTAAAGGAGGGATGCTGAGTGAGCAAAAGAATATGTAAAATAGTCTTGACCGGCGGACCTGCTGCCGGCAAAACCACTCTCATCAGCCGCATACTCAGAGAATTTAAACAGGAGGATGGATGGAAGGTCATCACCGTTCCCGAGACCGCAACCGAGCTTATATCAGGCTTCGGCATCCGCCCCTTCGGAAACTGTGTCAGCATGGAGGATTTTCAGTACTTTGTCACCTCTGATATGCTGCATAAAGAAAAAATGGCTCTGAAAGCGGCGCAAATGGTACCGGAAGAAAAGGTGCTCATTGTTTTTGACAGAGCAATTATGGATAATAAAGCCTATATAACGGACGAGCAGTTTAAGGAAACTCTCAGCCACTTCGGCCTTACCGAGGAAGAGGTTCTTAAAAAGTATGATGCAGTTCTCCACCTTGTGACCTGTGCAAAGGGTGCGGAATTTGCCTATAACTTCGGCAATGTTGCCCGTTATGAGAGCGTGGATGTGGCAAGAGACAAGGATGATCTCACCTTGAGAGCATGGGAGCCTCACCCCAGACGCTATATAGTTGATAACTCCATAGACTTTGACGATAAGATTAACCGCGCTATCGCCCAGATCTACCGCATAGTAGGCCAGAGTGCACCGGAGGTTGAAAAGAGCAAGTATCTTATCGCCATGCCTGACTGCGATATGCTGGTAAAGAAATATAACGCTGTCAGCATGGAAATGATGCAGATTTATCTCCGCCCCATTGTGGACAATGTGGAGCGCCGTGTGCGCCAGCAGAAAAACGGGGACGAGTATCTGTATTTCTACACCGAAAAGCGCATTGCAGAGGACGGCACCCGCTGGGTAACAGAGCGTCCCATTTCCGAAAAGGAATACGTGGGCTACCTTATGGAGGGCGACACCAGTCTCCACTCCGTCATTAAGACCAAGTACCGCTTCACCTGTCAGGGACGGCGCATGGAGATTGATGTATATCCCTTCTCCAATGAGAAAGCCATTCTCTTTGTCTACGGCAGACCTCTCCAGAGCTGCGATATGCCCCCGGAGATTGAGATTATCAAATCCGTAAGCGGTGACCTTGATTATAAAAACCGCCGCCTTGCCGCAACTCAGACCTTATAATTAAAACAAAAACCGGTTCCAATGAACCGGTTTTTTCTTATTTATCATCTTTTTCCCATGTACGCTCGCTTATTATATAGCGGGGTCTGGCCTTGGTTTCCATATAGATTTTGCCTATATACTCCCCTATTATGCCGAGAGATATAAGCTGCACTCCGCCGACAAAGCAGACAATACATGTCATACTTGCCCAGCCGGGAACGGAATTACCCCTGAGAGCGGTCACAAGCGCCCAGATAACCCCTATAAAGCTTATAAGTGCCACTATAACCCCGAATCCCGTAATCAGCCGCAGAGGCTTTACAGAAAGGCTTGTAATGCCGTCTGCTGCAAGAGCCAGCATTTTCTTTAACGGGTAATGGCTCTCTCCTGCAATTCTCTCCGCCCGCTCATAGGAAACGGTGGTGCTTTTAAAGCCCACCAGAGGCACAAGACCTCGCAAAAAGAGATTTACTTCCTTGAAGTTTGCAAACTCTTTTAACACTCTTGCGCTTATAAGCCGGTAGTCGGCATGGTTATAAACAACCTCTGCACCCATGGCAGAGAGGAACTTATAAAAGGCCTGCGCCGTAAAGCGCTTAAAGAAAGTGTCGCTTTCACGATTGGAGCGGACACCGTAAACCACCTCACAGCCGTCCAGATATGCGTCCACCATGGCATCCATGGCGTTTATATCGTCCTGTCCGTCGCAGTCAATGGAAATGGTGATGTCGCAGCAGTCCTTTGCCTCCATAAGTCCTGCCAGAACTGCGTTCTGGTGGCCCCGGTTCCGGCTCTGGCTTATGCCTATATAATGCTCATCCTGCTTAGAGAGCTTTGTAATTATATCCCATGTTTTATCCTTACTGCCGTCGTTTACGAAAAGCACGCGGCTGTCGGAGCTGACCTTTCCCTTTTCAATAAGGGATCGGAGCTTATCTAAAAACATGGGGCCGGTTATGGGAAGCACCTCCTGCTCGTTATAACAGGGGATGACAATGTAGAGCCTTGGAAGCATGGGTTTCTCCTTTTCCTTTCCGGCTGGTGCCGGACTGCAAGAAAATTTCTGCATAAATACTTTGCCTTATTAGTATAACAGGCGCGGCGAAAACTATTCGCCGCGCCCTGTTTATCAGTAGAAAGTGGCGACTTCCTGTTTGGGAGCCTCACAAGGCTCACTTGAAATGTAAGTGAGAACGGGGCCTTTTCCTCCGTATGCACGAGAGAATCTGTACTGGATTTCCGCAGTAAGGATAACCCATGTATCGTCCTGAACGCTCTCCGCATTTTCCCACTTGCACTGGAAGGGTGCAAACTGAATGTCCTCCACGCAGCAGGTCATAATGTGTCTGCCGACGATAAAGCTTCCTTTGGGAACCTTATTTCTCTGGAGGCAGCGGCACTTGAAGCGAACGGTCTTTCCGTCGTACTTTTCAGGGTCGTCGTTAATGTCTCTGTACCACTCTGCATAATCGTCGTCACCGATTTCAACAATAGGTGCCTCAAGGTCAAAGGGCAGAGGATCTTCAATATCGTCATACTCTATTCTGTCATCAGAATACTCGTAGGCAATATCCGCTCTTCTGGTTGCGCCGCGGACTATTTTATGGAACTCCATTTTGTCCATGCCGTCCTTAAAGCGGTTAAAGACGCAGAGCTCGGCGCTCTTGAGCTTATCATACACAAAGGATCTCATGTTGTTATTGTAGGTAAGGAAGGTTCCTGCATCTGCAAACATGAACTCCTGATATACAGTCCAGTTTTCGGGCATGTTGTTATAGAGGCTGTCCAGCATCCACATACCGTTATACTCGACCATAACTCTCTCTGCTCCGCACTCCTTTAAGGCGGCAGCAAGGTTTTCCTCGGTGAGCTGGCTTTCCTCCTCGATAAGCTTTATATAGGTGCACTTATCAACGAAGTTTGCAGGCTCATACTCCTCCTCGCCCTCTTCACAGAGCAGAATAAGAGTTTTTTCACCCCGGCAGAAACGCTTGTCTTCAAGGGTTTCCTGAATAAATTTGGTTTTACCTGATTCCAAAAATCCCGTGAACAGGTATACGGGAACTACTTCATTTTTATTATTCAAGCCCGAACAGCTCCTTCAGCGCAGTTTCATTTATTTTAGAGCCGATTACGCACAGTCTGCCGGTAACATCGGCGGGACCTCTGCGGATATTCTTCTCACCCGGCACATAGTCAAAGTACAGCCACTCACCGTCGGAGGCATCAAGGAATCCCTTTGCTCTCAGGATAATACCGAACTTCTCCTCGTCCTCCAGCTGATCCAGAGCAGCGCCCAGCTCAGCCTCGCTGAACTTCTTGGGAGTCTCGGAACCGAAGGAGCCGAATACCTCGTCGGCGTGGTGATGGTGGTGGTCATGGTCGTGGCAGCAGCACTCGCCGTCGTGGTCGTGATCGTGATGATGCTCGTGATCGTGGCAGGAGCACTCCTCGTCGTGGTCGTGGTGGTGATGCTCGTGGTCATGGCAGCAGCACTCCTCGTCATGGTCGTGGTGGTGATGCTCGTGGTCGTGGCAGGAGCACTCCTCGTCGTGGTCATGGTGGTGATGCTCGTGGCCGTGGCAGCAGCACTCGCCGTCGTGGTCATGGTGATGATGCTCATGCTCGGCTTTCAGCTCTTCAAGGCTCTTTTCAAGACCCTTCTCGTCCATTGCCTCTCTGATCTTAGCACCGTCCAGCTTATCCCAGGGAGTGGTGATAAGGCTTGCAGTGGGATTTTCCTTCTTGAGAAGCTCAGCTGCGGTCATAATCTTGCTCTCGGAGGCAACATCGGTACGGCTCATAACAATGATGTCGGCGTTTCTCACCTGATCGTTGAAGAACTCACCGAAGTTTCTCATGTACATGCGGCATTTGCCTGCATCAACCAGAGTTACCTTTGCGCCGATCTCAACGCCCTCAACCTTCTGAACAGCTCTTGCAACGTCAGACAGCTTGCCCACACCGGAAGGCTCAATAATAATACGGTCGGGGTTATACTGCTCAATAACCTGCTTTAAAGCCTTGGTGAAGTCACCCACCAGAGTGCAGCAGATGCAGCCGGAATTCATTTCGGTAATCTCTATACCGGCGTCTTTCAGAAATCCGCCGTCAATGGCTATCTCGCCGAATTCATTTTCAATAAGAACAAGCTTTTCGCCCTTGTAGCCCTCTTTAATGAGCTTCTTAATAAGAGTGGTTTTTCCGGCGCCTAAAAAGCCTGAAAATATATCTATCTTTGCCATGTTTTTTCCTCCGATTATCTAATTTATTTATTATGATAGCTTTATTACAGCCACATCATCTATAACAGCCACGGAGCCTTTCTCAGGCCACGCGGGCATGTCCTTAACAAGGGGTGAATTTTCCAGTTCACCCAGCTCACTCTCGCTTACCCCCTGATAGCCTATTCCGGCAATTTCCGTAAGGTATGCACCGCCGTGGGGGTGGTCGAAAATCAGGTTATCGCTGATCTGGTGAGCATTTACCATAATTTCCCCGGTCTTTTCCTGATTGAGAGAGGCAAGGGAAACCTCCTCTCCCCCGATTATCGCAAACTTTTCCACATTGCCCTCGTCAAGCTCATGTACTCTCGTTACGATTTCGGCGGCCATAGTCCGGGTGCGCTCTTCGCTCTTTTCCATTTCAAAGTAGCAGATGTTGGCGTTCACCGTAAACTTAAAGGCCAGAACCGCAAACAGCAGAGCTGCCGCGGCGCGGGGAGTCTTTTTAAAATAATCCTGACTGAGTACAAGGGTGAAAATGTACACTATACTCAGGCTTTGCAGCATTACCATATGATAAGCCTCTGCATTTGCAGCAAAGTACCAGATAAAGGCAAATACGGGAGTTGCAATTATGCACAGGAGAAACAGCACAAAATGTGCCCCTCTCTTATAAAGCTTTTCCTTTATTACCGCAGTTATAAGCACAGCTCCGGCAAGCAGCAGAAACAGCACATTTAAAGCGGCGTATAAAGTCCAGCCATATTCAAAGACGTTTCTGCCGAGGAAAAAGTTTGCAAGGCCTCTGGCAGTTTTTTTAACTGCACTTATTATCATTGCCACGAAGCCCAGCTTTTCCTGTCCCAGACTGTCAAGGCCAAGATAACTGCCCGCCTCAGCATTGCCGAAACGAAGGCACAGCTTCCATATTATATAGTAGGAAAGCAAACCCGCTCCGAATACAATAAACTGTTTTCCGATCCAGCGGTAATACTCCTTATTCTCCCGCTCATTCTTTAAAAGCTCCTGCATGAAATGAGCAACAGCCAGAAGCAGGGCAAATGAGACGTAAGCCTGATAAATGCCGCAGGAAAGGCAGATGCACAGTATTGCAATCAAAACATGCCCTTTCTTTCTGTCACCCACCATGGAAAAGCGGACGGTGAGCGCGGCAAGAAGCATGGAAAGCATATAGCCGTCGGCGGTAAATTCATAAAAGAAGGTGTTTGTTATGCTGGGAAAGCTTACAAGTATAGCTCCCGCCAGAATAAGCACATGCTTGCTTTTAATATTGAATATATCTGCAATTACGGCCCCTGTCAATCCTGCATATACTAAAGACAGAATTCCGTTAAGCCATGGAAGGTCATAGTATGAACTTATACCGCAGGCGGGCATTAAAAACCAGCGCCCGGAGGAGCTCATATTCATTTTTGAATAGATACTGAAAAGAGAGTCGTGGTTAAGCAGGGTGTTTGTGAATTTATACATGTGAGCCATAAGACCCACGATGATAACCGTCCAGAATGCGGTTTTCCACTGAGGCTTGATGCGCTCACCCAGCTTCTCTGCGTAATCTGTCATTTCTCCACTCCTTAAAGTTCATATTATTTGATTATATCACCTGTAAGCCTTCCATGCAATATTTTCTAAAAAGCTGTTACAGGCTGTTTTCCTTGCAAAGTATCGAACCTTGGGGTATACTAACTACGTGATTTGCGTATAAAAAAAGAAAACCGAGGTACAGATATGAAAGGTATTATTCTGGCCGGCGGTGCAGGAACCCGCCTTTACCCTATAACCCGTCCTATTTCCAAGCAGATTTTGCCTGTTTATGATAAACCCATGATATATTACCCCCTGTCAGTGCTTATGCTGGCAGGCATCCGTGAAATTCTCATCATCTCCACCCCCAGAGATATTCAGGCTTTCCGTGACCTATTAGGTGACGGCAGCGCACTGGGACTTCGTTTTGAATATGCCGTTCAGCCGGAACCCAAGGGTCTGGCAGAGGCTTTCATTATCGGAGAAGATTTTATAGGTGATGATAACGTCTGTCTTATTCTCGGTGACAACATCTTCTACGGCGGCGGTATTACTCCCGACGTCCGCGAGGCTGCAAAGCTGGAAAAAGGCGCAGTAATTTTCGGCTATGCCGTCCCCAATCCCAGAGCCTTCGGTGTGGTTGAGTTTGACGAAAACCACAATGTTCTCTCCATTGAGGAGAAGCCGGAGCACCCCAAATCAAACTACGCCGTTCCCGGCTTATATTTCTACGACAATGACGTTGTGGAGATTGCAAAGAGCATTAAGCCCTCAAAGCGGGGAGAGCTTGAAATCACTGAGGTAAACAACGAGTATCTCCGCCGGGGTGAACTGAAAGTAAACATCTTCGGCCGTGGTATGGCATGGCTTGATACAGGAACCCACGAGAGCCTTCTGGAGGCTGCAAACTTTGTTTCCATTATCCAGAAGCGTCAGGGAATGTATGTGGCATGTATTGAAGAAATTGCCTATCGAATGGGCTATATTACAAAAGAGCAGCTCATTTCTCTTGCCCAGCCCCTTTTAAAAACTCAGTACGGAGAATACCTTATGCGCGTTTCGGAGGAAAAAATATGAAAAATGTACTTGTAACCGGCGGTGCCGGATTTATAGGTTCAAACTTTGTCCATTACCTGCTTGAACAGAAGCAGGATATAGAGCATCTTGTCAATTTAGACTTACTTACATACGCCGGCAATCTTGAAAACCTTATAAGCGTGCAGGATGATAAGCGCTATACTTTCGTCCACGGTGATATAAGAGACAGAGAGCTGGTAAACGAGCTTTTTGACAAATATAAGTTCGATACCGTTGTCCACTTTGCCGCTGAAAGCCATGTGGACAGAAGCATAGTTGAGCCGGAAATTTTCCTGACCACCAACATTGTAGGCTCCCACACTCTGCTGGAGGCTGCAAAGCGCCACTGGAATGTGGACCCGGACAACAAGTATTCAAGAGAATATCTCCCCGGAGTTAAATATCTTCAGGTTTCAACAGATGAAGTTTACGGTGCGCTGGGAAAAACAGGCATGTTCACCGAAACTACCCCCATTTCCCCCAACTCTCCCTACTCCGCCTCCAAGGCAAGCGCAGATATGATAGTGAGAGCCTATTACCAGACCTACGGTATGCCGGTAAATATTACCCGCTGCTCCAATAACTACGGTCCCTATCAGTTCCCCGAAAAGCTTATTCCTCTTATGCTCCACAACGCAAAGAACGATAAGCCCCTGCCTATTTACGGCGACGGTATGCAGATAAGAGACTGGCTCCATGTTAAAGACCACTGCTCCGCAATTCTCACGGTTCTCGAAAAGGGTGAGTACGGCGAGGTTTACAATATAGGCGGCAACAATGAGCGGGCTAATATTGAGATTGTAAAGCTCATTCTTTCCGTTCTGGGTAAGAGTGAGGATCTTATAACCTACGTTAAGGACAGACCCGGCCATGACCGCCGCTATGCAATAGACAACACCAAGATTACAACTCAGCTTGGCTGGGCTCCCTCCTACACCTTCAAGCAGGGCATGAGCGAAACCATAGAATGGTACCTGAAAAATCAGGGCTGGGTCGAGCGGATTGTAAGCGGAGATTACATGGATTATTACAGCCGCATGTACGGAAATTCCAAAATAAGGTAAAAATTTCAAATTGGTTACAAAGTGCCGTGTCTGATCAGCTTTCAGCCACGGCATTTTTCCGCAATTTTACTAGATTTTATGCCGCTTTTTGGTGATTTGTCACCATTTGAAATAATTTTAAAAATATTCCATTTTAGGTCTTGCATTTTGTTTCTTTTTGTCGTAATATTGTAACCGGAATAACCCTTGGTCTCTCTGTATTTTCTCGGTTTTTCCCGTGGGTATTCAGCCTTCCGGAAAACCGTTTCTGCGTTTTGGGTCAAAAATTAAGTTTTATTAAGATTTGCCCCCGCCGGTAGACATACAGGGTGGCTTACGCTATAATATAACTGTGGCCGATTGCGTCACAAATCACAGGAAAAGTTCGGCTCGGAAAGGGCCGGTTAGGAGGATACACAAATGAAAAAACGGCTTTTAAGCACCTTGCTTGCAGTGTGCATGGTCGCGGCTCTGTTCTCAGGCTTAACTGTAACAGCCTCCGCCGACAGCAACACTATTGAGCATAAGCTCGCAGCAGGAGAAACTGTCATAGGTGTCTGCCAGAAATTAGGTATTGACTTCTATGCAAACTATCGCTGGATCACCGAGACGAACAAGATCACCAACTACGGTAATCTTAAGGCAGGCAGAGTAATTATCCTGCCCAAGCCCGGCACCACTCCCGGTAAGCCCGCTGCTCCCTCTGCACCTGCTGCTCCCCCCGCAGGCGGCAATGTTACTCCCGGCGCAAACAACACTGCCTTAAAGCTTGCAGGCGATGACTACATAAAGGGCTACTATGTACACCATGTAATGCAGCGCGGCGAGACTGTCGGAGGCATCTGCAGAAATCTGGGCGTTGATTTTTCTTCACATTCAGCTGAGATTCAGAGAGTCAATAACATTAAGAACTTCAACCGCATTTTTGTAGGCCGTGTTATTAAAATTCCCGTAACCGCTCCTCCCACCTCCGGCTCCTTTACTGCAATAGTTGCACATAAGGTGGTAAGAGGCGATGCAATGGTTAACATCTGCCGCAACTACGGCCTTGACTATAAGACTGCACTTCCTGAAATTCAGTCTCTTAACAACCGCAAGGATAATTTCAGCAACATCAAAATAGGTCAGACAATCTTACTGCCCGTTATCACTACCGCAGTTCCCGGCGGTAATGTAGCTCCCGGCGGCAACGTAACTCCCGGTGGTAATGTAACTCCCGGCGGCAACGGCGGCGGTTCCTCCTCCGGCGGCAGCACTACTCCCTCCCAGCCTTCCAATCCTACTGACGGCAAGACTTATAAGATCACAGCTCTTACCACCAACCACGGTTCTTACGAGGTTCAGGTAGACGGCAAGAAAGTTTCCGAGGCCAAGAGCGGTTCTACCGTTACCGTTAAGGCAACTCCCAACTGGGATCATCAGCTCGGCAACATCACCGTTACCAGCGGCGGCAAGAACATAGCTGTTAACGACGGTAAGTTCGTAATGCCTACCGGCAACGTTAAGGTTTCTGTCTCCTTCGTATCCAAGGATGAATACAAGGTCATCAGAGACGTTACCAGCAACGGTCAGTTCAGCTGCCTTGTAAACGGTCAGGCTATTGATAAGGCTGCAGCAGGCCACAGAGTTACCGTTAAGGCTGAGCCTAAGTACGGTTATGAGCTTGACTCCGTTTCTGTCATCATTGACAAAGAGCACGGAGTAGACGTAAACAAGAATGATTACAGCTTTGTTATGCCCGACAAGGATGTAACTGTTAGAGTTACCTTCAAGAGAGCTGAACAGCACACCATTACCTCTGCCGACCCCGGTGCAGGCAGCTGCTACTTTGAAACCAGAATAAACGGTAAGGTAGTTGATAAGGCAAGCTCCGGTGAGACCATCAATGTTGTTGCATTTCCCGATAAGGCTCACGGCTACAAGTTTGCAGGTACCACCGTTACTACTGCAAGCGGCAGAGAAATAAAGGTTGACCACGGCAAGTTCATTATGCCCGAGGAAAATGTAACTGTAACTGTAAAGTTCAGCCAGAACGTTTACACCATTACCACCCAGCAGGGCAGCAACGGCTCTATAAGCCTTGATAAATCAAATGCTTCCGCCGGTGATACCGTTAATGTAACTGTAAATCCCAAGGAAGGTTATGAGCTTGAGTCTATTACCGTAAACGGTAAAGCTATCAGCGGCACCTCCTTTACCATGCCCAACGGCGACGCAACCGTAAGCGCAAGCTTCAAGGCTATCAGCTACAAAATCACAAACAACAGCGCAGCATCAAAGGTCAGTGTTGATAAGAGCTCTGCCACCATCGGAGAAACAGTAACTATCTCTGTTACCCCCGGCGAGAACGAGCAGGTCGAGACTGTATACATTTTCGATGAAAATAATGTATACCTTGATTACAAGACTGTTTCCGCTAACAGCTCTTACTCCTTCGTAATGCCCGCAAAGAACATCGAAGTACAAATTTCCTTTAAAACTATTCCCGCTACTCCCGCTGAGTAATCGGGTATGTGTCTGAGTGAAATAATCACTCTTACTTAAACTGAATCAATCCCTCCCTATTCGGGGAGGGATTTTTTTATTCTGTTTTTACCATGTTCTTCTTGCTGTTTTCATTTCAGCCCCGTCCTGCTTTCTATGCCGTTTACTCCCCCTCATAGCTTCACTCAATTACACGGGCCCCACTTCCGGCTTTTTACACCCGCCACAGTGGTTTTAAAAGTTTTTCATAGCTCTCCTGCATAGTTGACTGGAAATATCAGAACATGATAAAATACACCAAAAAGGTTGGTGAACTTTTATGGAATTTGAAAAATACGTGAAAAAGAGACAAATCTTTTTCGTTATAAACACAATAATCGCCATAGCAATTATGGTAGTTTCCGGGCTTAATATTTATGTTATCTCCCAGTCTGAGAATGACACGGCCGGAATTGTATTCGGCTATATCAGCTGCGTTTTCGGTCTGATTGCGCTGATTTTAGGCGCACTTCTGCCGAAGAAAGAAAAGGCTGTGTATATGTCAGACGGTATAAAGGTAACTGCGTCAGCACTGAACCTGCTGCTCAACGACCATATCACTTCCCCCTCAATTATGGGTCACAAGCCTCTGTACCGCTCATGGAATTTCCCCGGAATGGTGATACCGAGCATATTCAACATTATTTTCTGCGGTATGGGAATTTTTCTTGCCATTATTAACGGCTATTCCCCCGTTACCAATATAGCTATGGTTGCCCTCTGGGTGCTTCTGGATATATGCGCCGCTTTCTGGACATATTATGACGTTATCTATACCGACATCAGCGAGGGCAGCAGCAAAACGCCCAAAGAGTGCGGCAAACGAGGTCTGCGGATGATAGGTAAAACCCTGCTTATTCTGGTTGTGGTTTTAGTTGTTGTCGGTGTTGTGGCTCACATCAGAACCATGAAAGACCATAAACCTCCCGTAGACACCAAGGGCATACAGCAGCAGATGGAAAGCGTTAAGGAAAAGGTCGATAATCTCAATCCCGACGACTTCTTTCCAAGAGAGGAATACGTCAGCGCCGCCGATGCGGTTATGGGGCTTAAAGCAAATTACGGCACCAATAAATACTACTACATTTTGCAGTACGGAGAGGACAACACATTAAACATTATCTCATGGACTGACACCTCAGATAAAATCTACATAGACTGCTATGACTGCAGCGAGGACGGCAGTGTGGTGCGGGGCAAATCCTTTGTTTCAAGCTCCCTCACCAAAGCCGACGTTGAGGGCAAAGAGGACGGATTTGTAGAGTAAAATTAAAAAGTAAAAAAATCAGGCGGTACTGAATTACAGTACCGCCTGTTCTTATTTAATTTAATCAGCAGAGCTGAGAGCCTGCGGGAACGCTGTCATCCAGCATCACAAGCTTGAGCTCTTCCTTGCCGTCTACTTCCTTCACAGCGGAGAGAAGCATACCGCATGACATCTGACCCATCATCTTTCTGGGAGGCAGGTTCAGAATTGCAACTACGGTCTTGCCGACAAGATCTTCAGGCTCATAATATTTATGAATACCGGAGAGAATCTGTCTGGGAGTGCCGCTGCCGTCATCAAGCTGGAACTTCAGCAGCTTCTCGGACTTCTTAACAGCCTCGCAGCTGAGAACCTTGCAGACGCGCATATCGCACTTTGCAAACTCGTCTATGGTCACATCGGGGAGAACGGGCTTGGACTTGGGAGCCTTATTCAGGTGCTCCAGCTCCTCAAGCTCTTTCAGGGTCTTTTCCATATCAACTCTGGGGAACAGAGTCTCGCCCTTGTGAACGGTAACATTGAGAGGCAGAACACCGTACTTGTCGGCATTGTCCCAGCTTCTGCTGTTCTCGTCTGCGCCGATCTGGCTGAATGCCTTCTCGCAGCTTTCGGGAATAAAGGGAGTGAGCAGAGTGAGGGACACTCTCAGAGCCTCAAGGAGGTTATACATAACAGTTGCAAGTCTTGCTCTGTTTGCCTCGTCCTTTGCCAGAACCCAGGGGGTAGTCTCGTCGATATACTTGTTAGCGCGCTGGATAAGCTTGAATACCTCTTCAAGACCTAAATGCAGCTGGAACTCATCCATCTGCTTCTGGTAACGGCTCTTTGTGTTCTTAATGAAGTCCAGAAGATCGTTGTCCAGCTCATCAGCCTGACGCTCCTCAGGCAGAGTGCCGCCGAAATACTTCTCGACCATTGCAGTGGTACGGGAAACAAGGTTGCCCAGATCGTTTGCAAGGTCCTTATTTATGGTGTTAATAAGCAGCTCATTGGAGAAGTTACCGTCAGAGCCGAAGGGGAAGGTACGCAGCAGGAAGAAGCGGAGAGCGTCAACGCCGAATCTCTCAGCCAGAACGTAGGGGTCTACAACGTTGCCTCTGGATTTGGACATCTTGCCGCCGTCGATAACCAGCCAGCCGTGGCCGTATACCTTCTTAGGCAGAGGCAGCTCCATGCTCATCAGCATTGCAGGCCAGATTATGGAGTGGAAACGGACGATTTCCTTACCGACTATGTGGACGGATGCAGGCCAGTATTTATCGAAATCGTGGTACTTGTCGTTCATGAAGCCCAGAGCGGTGCAGTAGTTAAACAGTGCATCAACCCATACATAGACAACATGACCGGGGTCAAAGTCCACAGGGATACCCCATTTGAAGCTTGTACGGGATACGCACAGATCCTCAAGGCCGGGCTTAATGAAGTTGTTTATCATCTCGTTTACGCGGGATGCAGGCTGGAGAAAATCGCCGGTTTCAAGCAGCTCCTGTACAGGCTTTGCGTACTTGGAAAGGCGGAAGAAGTAGGCCTCCTCCTCTGCATCGTGAACAGGTCTGCCGCAGTCGGGGCACTTGCCGTCTACAAGCTGGCTCTCAGTCCAGAAGCTCTCGCAGGGAGTGCAGTACTTGCCCTTGTAAGCGCCTTTATAAATATCGCCCTTGTCGTACATCTTCTTGAATATCTTCTGTACGGCTTCTACATGGTAGTCATCGGTGGTACGGATGAAACGGTCGTTGGAGATGTTCATCAGCTTCCACAGGTCCAGAACGCCCTTTTCGCCGGTGACTATTCTGTCTACAAACTCCTTGGGAGTTACGCCGGCGGCCTTTGCCTTTTCCTCAATCTTCTGGCCGTGCTCGTCGGTTCCGGTAAGGAACATAACGTCGTAGCCGCACATGCGCTTATATCTTGCGATTGCATCGGTAGCCACGGTGCAGTAGGCGTGGCCTATATGCAGCTTGTCTGAGGGGTAATAAATAGGGGTTGTGATATAAAATGTTTCCTTTTTCTCCATTATCTTTTCTCCTAAACTAATATATGCTTAAATACTTGCGCTTTGGGGTTATTCCTCTGTGTTTTCGGTTACGCCGTAGATATTCTCTATCTGCTGGTCTATATAATCCTTATGGTGATTGTAAATACCGTACGGCTCCTTAATGGTTGCTATCTCATTTCCGTCCTTGTCGTACACATGGCGGGTAGCGGTAACGCCGTAACCGGTAACAACCTCAGGGTATTCCGGCAGGCCCTTAACAACAAGCTGGTTATGAGTAATTTCCACATAACTTCCGTCAAGATTTGTACCTAAAATCTCAATAGTGAGACTGCTGTCCTCATCGTTGCAGAAAGCGTGGATTTTTATGGGATAGTCCCGGTTATTTTTAAACTTGAAGTCGGGCTTGGGCCAGCTTACGGTGGCATCCATGCCGAAATCAAGATAGCCTACTTTAAAATAGTGGTTTGTGCGGGAGACAGTTTCAAGCTGTGAGTACATGGTGGCGCAGTAGAGAGTGGATGACACCTGACATATGCCGCCGCCGACCTCCTGAACCACTTCGCCGTCAGCGTATGCACCGGCGGGCTGGAAGCCTGCCTCCTCAGTGCGCTGTCCCACAGTCTCGTTATATGAGAAAACATCACCCGGCATCATTACAAGCCCGTCAATCTTTTCGGTGGCAAGCTTTATATTGTTTATTCTCTCGTCGGTGCTGCCGTCATAATAGGTGGTCTGAGAGCCAAGTACGTCTCTGTAAATCAGGCTTCTCAGATATTCGCCTGTAACCTCAGGGTTATGAATTTCAAGGGGAATACTGATTTTCTCTCCCGGCTCTGCATTCTCCCAGATTTCTTTGGCCTTATCAACGCTGAATTCGCAGCCTATAACCTCGTCTGTTACATTAAATTCCTCGTCGTATTCGGCGTCCTTGGGTTCAACGCTCAGCTCCTCATGCATTGCATCAAAATCCGGCATCTTAAGCTCATTGTCTATATGGTCATATTCCAGAACCTTAAGATCATGCTCCAGTGCAAGAGCAATCTGGTCTGCAAGAGAGTCCACATCTATTTGCATCTCCCCTGCACCCTTTACCATTGTAAGCTCTCCGGCTTTTCTGTCAACATTGTAGCCGTGATCTTCGGTTTTTTTCAGGAATTTATCAACACCGGCTTGTGCCTTTTCTCTTATATAATCCTGATTTAGCCTTAAATACTGCTCACTCACGTCAACCGGCATTATAAGGTTTTCCAGATACCTCAGCAGGTTTTCAAAGATATTTTCCGAGTGGCCGTATCTGTATGCCATTTTAACCGCTGCATCCTTGGTATATATAGCGCCGGCATCGCATCTGTCAAGCTTAAAGCTTACCCCGTTGGGGAGTTTTACTCGAAGCGCAAGCCCGGTTCTATCGTCCCAGCCGCTTTCTTCAAGAGCTTTTACAGTCTGGGCACTATCCATGCCGCCTACAAAAACGCCGTCTACATAGACCTTGGGGAAATTCAAATCACTGACGGTCACATAGTAGCCGCCTGCAACAATTCCCGCAAAAATCAGCAACAGTACAACCAGAGTTGTAATAAGAGCTATTTTAAACTTACGGAATCTGCCCTTTTTCTTTTCAGGCTTTTCCTTAGGTGTTTTTTCCTTTTCAGCTTTTTTCTTTTTCTCTTTTCTGCCCTTTACCTTCTTTTTGCCCTTTGGCTCTTCTTCGGGATAATCATCCTCAGGATAATATTCATCCTCATAGCCCTCAGGTGCATTTTCAGAAAACAGCTCGTCCTCAGAGTATCCGTTTTCTCCGACGTATTCATCCGTTTCGGAGTATTCCGGCTCTGTATATCCGCCGCTCTTTTTCTTTTTCTTAATCATTCCCTACCCTCAGTCATTGACCTTTCCGTCATACAGTTCGCGGAAGAGTTCATCCTCTCCCTTGGGCATATCAATTTTTTCCTCTGCCTCAAAAGCAGGTGCCAGCCATGGGTTGCCCTCAACTCTCTCTCCTGCCTGTGCTTCAAGCAGAATTCCGATAAGGGTGTTTGAAATCAAAAAGCCCGGAACAGTAAAGTGCCAACGGTCCTCCGTCTGTTCTGCCCAGCCCTTTTCGGCAAATGCTTTAAGTACCTTTTCAATGGGTTTCCAGTTGCTCTGACAATGGATTCTGTAATCCCGCTCGGAAATGCCGTGGGATGTACGCATACCCAGCATTATATATTCCACCGATTTTTCCAGTGCATCAATTCTCTGGTATTCATCAATTATGCTCATGTCTCTCTCAATGCCGTTAATATACTGCTTCAAGTCTTTCACATAACTGTACCGCTGATTTCCCACACAGGAATGTGCGCCGGGGCCGAAGCCCATATAGTCATCCAGATTCCAGTATTTAAGATTGTGCTTTGACTCAAATCCCGCCGGAGCGAAGTTTGAAATTTCATACTGCTTATAGCCGTAACGGTTTAAAAGCTCAACGGCGTAGGAGTACATGTCCGCCTGAACGTCATCATCCGGCAGTATGGGAGAGCCCAGATACTCTCTGTACATGGGAGTTCCCTCTTCAAGCTTCAAGCCGTAGCAGGAAAGGTGTTCAGGGTGAAGCTCTATAACCTTTGAGAGGGTGTTTGCCCAGTCTGCCTTGCTCTGGCTGGGCAGACCGTACATTAAATCAAGGCTTATATTGTCAAAGCCCGCCCGTCTTGCATCCTGAAACGCCTTTACAGCCTGCTGGAAATTGTGTCTCCTGCCTATGAGCTTCAAAAGGTTATTATCGGAAGCCTGAACTCCCAGAGATATGCGGTTTACGCCCTCCATGCGCAGAAGCTTCAAAGCGTTATAGCTTATTGAATCGGGGTTGCACTCCACTGTTACCTCCGCATCAAGACGGAGATTGCCGTTTAATTTCAGCACGTTCAGAATTTCCACAATTCTGTCTGCCCCGTAAAAGCTCGGTGTACCGCCGCCGAAGTAGACCGAATCCACCTCGTAATTTTTTATAGCTCCCGCAGACTCCTCCAGATGATCTATAAGAGCCTTGTGATAGTCGGGCATAAGGTGCTCGCAGCCCGCAAGTGAATAGAAATCGCAATAGCTGCACTTGCTGGCGCAGAACGGTATATGGATGTAAATTCCCAGCCGTTTTTTCATAAAAAGTTCTCCAAGAAATATTTTTTCATCCGGGCGGGGAACTTATTCCCCGCCCGGTGTTTAATTTAAAATCAGAAAAGTTCGCTTACAAGCTCGGTGAATTCACCGGGATCCTCTACTTCAACTCCGGCCATAAGCTCAGCCAGACCGTAGAGCACTCTGGAAATCTTCTTTGCCTCTTCAGGGTCGTTGGCCTGAGCATTTCTCAGAGCCTCGAAAGCCTTGTGCTCGGGGTTTAATTCCAGAACTCTGTCGGCCTTAAGCTGGCGCATTTCTGCGCTGGGGCCTGCATGGAAATATTTCTCCATTTCCAGAGTAATTCCGCCCTCGGTGGTCAGGCAGCAGGGCATCTTTGTAAGCTTGCGGGAGAGAGTGACCTTGGTAAGACCGTCACCAACGGCCTCCTTAACGAAGTCAAGCAGCTCCTTGTTTTCAATGTTCTTTTCCTCGGCGGCCTTCTTGTCCTCCTCGGTGTCAAAGCCCAGATCATCGGTGACAATGTTGCAGAAGGGCTTGCCGTCCTGCTCCATAAGAGTGCCCAGAACCATTTCATCCAGAGGACTTGTGAGGTACAGAATCTCATAGCCTCTTGAACGAACCTCGTCGCACTGAGGCAGAGCCATAGCGTGCTTAAGGTTATCGGCGCTGGCAAAGTAAATTGCCTTCTGGCTCTCGGGCATGTTCTCAACATACTCTTTAAGAGTGATCTGCTTGTCCTCGGAGCTGAAGAATATCAACAGGTCGCGGAGGAATTCCTTATTAACGCCGTATTCATCGCATACGCCGCACTTTATGTGAATACCGAAGTTGCGGAAGAATTCGTTATACTTGTCTCTGTCCTCACGCATCAGCTTCAGAAGCTCATCCTTAATGCGCTTTTCAATGTTCTTGCCTATTACCTGAAGCTGCTTGTCGTGCTGGAGAATTTCACGGGAGATGTTAAGGGACAGGTCGGGAGAGTCCACAACGCCCTTTACAAAGTCGAAATACTCGTGAACCAGCTTGTCGCAGTGCTCCATTATCATAACATTGTTGGAGTAAAGGGTAATGCCGCTCTTATTTTCACCGGTAAATGCGTTAGGATTCTCCTCACCGGGAACAAACAGGATTGCCTTGTAGGAAACCATACCCTCTGCGTTTATACGCACCAGAGCGCAGGGGTCCTTTCTGTCTCTGTTCTTCTCTTTATAGAAGGCTATGCAGTCATCATCGGTAACCTCGGACTTGGAGCGCTGCCATATAGGAACCATACTGTTGACGGTCTGGTTTTCGGTGACCATCTTGTATTCGTACTTGGGATTGCCGTTTTCGTCCTTTTCGCCGGTTTCAAAGCGCTCCTGATGCTCGATGTCCATGTTGATAGGCCAGCGGACATAGTCGGAATACTTCTTAACCAGAGCCTTAAGCTTCCAGCCCTCAAGGTAAGCGCCGTAGATTTCGTCGTCGGTATCGGGCTTTATGTGCATTATAACGTCAGTACCGACATTTTCTCTCTCGCAGGGGGTGACGGTGTAGCCGTCAGCGCCGCTGCTCTGCCACTTTACGCCCTCATCGGAGCCGTAGCGGCGGGTAATAACAGTGACTTCATCGGCAACCATAAAGGCAGAGTAAAAGCCGACGCCGAACTGACCGATAATGGAAATGTCCTCGGGCTTATCCTCTTTGTCCTTCATTTCGTCCTTGAATTTGTAGGAGCCGCTCTTTGCGATAACGCCAAGATTATTCTCAGCCTCTTCCATGCTCATTCCGATGCCGTTATCGGAAACGGTAATGGTACGGGCTTCTTTATCGACGGCTATATCTATTTTATAGTCGGAGCGGTTAAGCCCCACATTATCATCGGTTAAAGACAGGTAGCAAAGCTTGTCTATTGCATCGGAAGCGTTGGAAATAATCTCTCTGAGGAATATTTCCTTATTTGTGTAGATAGAGTTAATCATCAGGTCCAGTAATCTTTTGGATTCTGCTTTGAACTGTTTTTTACTCATTTTCAAAAGACCTCCAAATTATGTTCATAATAGTTTATTATAGCACAATTCTCTGTAATTTCAACACATACGGTCATTCTTGAAAATTCTTAATAAACTGTTTAAAACCTCCCCCGTTCATTGACATTTGCAGGCGAGACTGTTAAAATATAAACAAGATGTGGTAAGAAAAATCCACAAAACTTTTAATATATTTTGAAGGAAGTGATTTTATGCTCCTTACAGCGCAGCAGCAGGCGCTGCTTGACGGCGAAAAGGGCGAAGTTATGGCAAAGGTAATGAAAACCCTTGTTATGTACGGAGAGGCTTTCGGGGCGCAGCGCATGGTTCCGGTAACAAGCGCCATGGGCCACACGGTTATAAGCTTCGGCCTTAAGGCCATGAAGCCGGTATATGACCTGTATGATGAGCTTATAGATGCGGGACTGTGCTCAAAGCAGAAGTTTTCCGCCGACCCCAAGCCGCTGGATAAGAATGTGCCCTCAAACTTTCTGGAAAATCTGGTTTTCAACAAATTCATGTACACCGAGCAGGAGCGCTACGAGCAGCAGCTTAAAAAGCTGGGCATACATGACGATGACGACTACACCTGCACCTGCTATGTGGACCAGCTTGGCAACAAGCCTGAAAAGGGCGATGTGCTCTCATGGGCGGAGTCCTCAGCGGTTGTATATGCAAACTCTGTTTTAGGTGCCCGATGCAACAGAAATTCAGGCATGATAGAGCTTATGGGCTCAATCGCAGGTTTTGTTCCGGAGTTCGGGCTTTTAACCGACGAGGGCAGAAAGGCAAGCTGGATAATAGAGGTTAAATGTGAGCATAAGCCGGAGGCACAGCTTTTAGGCTCTGCAATCGGCATGAAGGTTATGGAGGAAGTGCCCTATATTAAGGGCCTTGATAAGTGGCTGGGAACAGAGCTTGATGACGATGCCTGTGCATATTTAAAGGACTTCGGCGCTGCCACCGCCTCCAACGGTGCGGTGGGACTTTACCATGTGGAAAACCTTACCCCCGAGGCAAAGGAGCTGGGCGAAAAGCTCATTAAAGAGGGCGCTCAGGTCTATGTAATAGACGACGCGGAGCTAAAACGGGTTCAGGACAATTACCCCTGCATCTGGAAGAATCCCGACGCGAAGCCCAAGCTCTGCTTTGTAGGCTGCCCCCACATGACCTTAAAGCAGCTTCAGGACTGGACGGTAAATGTGGAAAATGGGCTTAAGGAAACCGGCCTTAAAAAAGTTGCCATTCCCACCGTATTCACCTCCTCTCCCCCTGTTATTAAAGAATTTAATAAGACCGATTACAGCAGGCGGCTTAAAGACTGCGGCGTAGTGCTAAGTTACATATGCCCCCTCATGTATATGAATAATCCTATCTGCAAGAGTAAACCGGTCATCACCTCCTCCAATAAACTGCGTACATATACAAGCGCGAAATATTACCGTGAGGAACAGATTCTGGACATCATCACCGGTAAGGAGGTCAGAAAATGAGACAGTTTAAAGGTCGTGTAATCGTCCCCGGCGAATGTGAGGCGGAGGCGCTGGTAAGCCGCTGCGGCTTCAACACTCTGGCAAGCTATCAGATGGCGCTCCAGTTCGGAGATAAGGAAGTAAAATGCGGCGACCAGAATAACCCGGATATTTATAAAAAGCCCATGCTGGGTAAGGCTCTGTGCCTGCCGCAGACCATAGGCTCCACCACCGGCGGCATGGTGCTCTTTACCGCCTGCGCCCAGCACAAGCAGCCCGCCTGTATGCTTTTCAGTATGCCCATAGATTCTCTTGCGGCCTCCGGCGCAATATTGGGAGATGTATGGACAGACAGTGTAATGCCGGTTATAGACAACTTAGGTGAGGACTTCTTAAATTATGTCCGGACAGGCATGAAAATAAAAATTTCTCAGGACGGAACCGTAACAGTAGATTAAGTTTAAAGGCGCTGCCGGATAAACGGCGGCGTCTTTTCAGTTTTTTAGTGCCTGTAACGGTAGTTTTGCTTGACAGTTGGGCCTGCAAGTGGTAAATTATAAAAAGTTCAAAACACCTGCCGGTGTGGTGGAATGGTAGACACAAGGGACTTAAAATCCCTCGGTAGCAATACCGTACCGGTTCGAGTCCGGTCACCGGCACCAAAAATAGTCAACGCTTTGCGTTGGCTATTTTTTTGTTTACCGGTGAATTATAAAATTCCGGGGACGTGATGTCCCCGGAATTATTTTTGTCTTTTCTATAATGTTTTATGTCTGTCTTACCCTCTGCTCAAGTCCAAACTGAAAGTATCAGACTCCGAATTTTCATCATATTCTATCTGCGGGTGATCGCTTTCCCGTATTTCCAGATTTTCTGCGATCTTTTCCAGCGTTTCCATATCTGAGGTACCTGCTATTTCTATTAAATAGCCCCGCTCCTGATCAAAAATCAGTATATACGATACCGGAGTTTTCCACCCCAAGGCTGTGCCTGTGTAATCGACCGTCAGCTTTGTTATTTTAAAGTTGCCTTGGTTCTCCTCACTCAGTATCTCTGTATCCCCCGCTATAATATACCGGCAATCCGGTTTTACGCTGTACGCACATATACGGTACGGCATTTCGTTATCATAATCGCCATTATCACAGATATAGTTACGCCATGTATTTTTATAGTCTATTGTGCCGCCCTGACCGTAACTTGGCTCACTGGGAAGCCATTGTGCTCTGAATTCCGGAGCATTATATTGCTTTTCCGGCTCTGTGGGGCAGGAAAATTTAAATACCTGTGCCTTACCAGTTTCTTCATACCGGAATCTATACATAAGGTTTCCGTCCTCATCATAATACTCCGTATTGCTTTCATAGCTTTCGCCTTTTTTGATTTCTTTTCTATTCATTGAGTACGTTACCGCTGCAAAAGCAGCCGTTGAAAGTACCAGAGCTATAACTGCGGCAATAAGTGCAGTTCTCACAAGTTTTCTTCCGCTCTGTTTATGGGTTTGCGGCTGTATTTCGTTCAGCACCTTATTTTTTATTCGCTCAACAGATGCCCTGTCATCAACAATTTTAATTTCATCAGGGCTGAGAGCTGAACTTATATCAGAAAGATGTATTTTCATATTCGTATCCTTTCCCTCTGAGACAGGCTTTTACTTTGTCTCTGCCCCTTGAAAGTTTCGTTCTGACCGTAGCCGGATTTATTCCCATGTTTTCGGCAATATCTCCGGTCTTTTCATATAGAAAATAATGCCTTTTAAATATATCCCTGTCCGGCTGCGGAAGACTTTCCACAGCTTTTTTTGTAAGCTCAGTTAGTTCCTTTTTTATTGTCTCAGCTTCAGGGTCATCACAGGCAAGAATGAGAATATCGTCCTCAAGAGGTAAAACCACATGGTAAGCCCGCAGGGCATCAATAGTTTTATTTCGTACAATGGCGGCAAGATAGCTCTTTATATTCTCCTTTTCCAGTTTGTCCCTGTTGTTCCACAGCGCAAGGAAGCTGTCAGAAACTATCTCTTCTCTGTCCTCTCTGCTTAAAACTTCACTGCCCAGTTTGGCAGAGACGGCAAGAAGGTAAAGGCTGTATTTATCCATACAGTTTTCGAGTGCTCTTACGTCTCCCGCTTTAAGACCTTCAAGCAGTTTTCTCTCAGTCAAACTGCTCACCGTCCCCTATGTAGAAAGCATGGTTAAAAACATTTGTGTTTTCTAAAACCTCTATGAAATAGTCTTCATCAAGCTCGTCCTTTATCTCTTTTAGCTTTGCCGGAGTTGTCCTGATAATACAGAAATAACTGCCGGGAGTGGTTTCGCAGTCTCCGTATATTGTACTTTCAACGCCTTTAGAAGAAAATTCCTTTGCGGTATGGGCGCAATCCAAAAAAGCCTCTGTGTAGTAATCGTTATAGCCCTCAAGAAGCATGTTTTCATAGCTGTTTTTATATTCCTCTGTCTGTACATAAGCCGGCGGGAAGAACTCTGAATCCAGTTTTGCTTTTATGCCCTGCACTATGAATTCTGCTTTTACATCCTCGTTCATTTCGCAAAATTTGTCTACCCGCACAAGATCTTTAAAACACAGCCTTCCGTATACGCCATAGTTATCCTTCAGGTATTCCTCGAAGCTTTCATATTCTTCCGCAGTTTTCGTCTTGTCTTCTTGGATTTCCGCCGGAACATTTTTCTTTGCTCCGCAGCCCGAGAGCAAAAGCAGTGCCGATAGCAGTAAAATAAATATTTTCTTCATAGGATTTTCCCTCCTTCATCTATATAGTCGTAATGAGTCTGATTTTTGTTTCAAAATAATTATAACAGATTCGCACACGAACAGCTAAGTCTTTTTTAGTAATTATGACGATTTATACATGATTTTTTGTGGTTACTAAGCCTGTGAGTTGTTTATTTTACTACTAAAGTTGTTAGTTGTGGTATTTTAATTACAGAAAATTAAATGTATAATATAGATACTTCAACGGAAATAAATTAAGGAGGAACAAAAATGAAAAAATTTCTTTGCATAGCACTGGTTTTAATTCTTGCCATGTCTCTCTTTGCAGGCTGCGGTCAGCAGGAGGAAGCGCCCGCAGAAAAGCCCGCTGAACAGCCGGCAGAAGCTCCCGCCGATGCACCGAAAAATGAAGGCGACAACGTGGTTGTTGTTTACACCGCCAGAAGCGAAAGCCTCAACAACGCAGTTATCGAAAACTTTGAAGCCGACACCGGAATTCAGGTAGAGGTAGTTACCGGCGGCACAGGCGAAGTTTTGAAGCGTGTCCGTTCCGAGAGTGCAAATCCTCAGGGTGATATATGCTGGGCAGCTGATGAATCCATGCTTAAGGATTACGCAGACTGCTTTGAGCCCTACACCTCTCCCGAGGATGCCAGCATGCTTGACAGCTACAAGAACACCAGCGGTGTTTCCGCTCCTGCTTTCTGCGACCCCACCGTATTTATAGTCAATACCGATCTTGCAGGCGATATTGAGATAAACGGCTTTGAAGATCTGCTTAATCCCGAGCTTAAGGGCAAGATAGCAGCCGG
>JAHHRQ010000014.1 GCA_020025715.1 Oscillospiraceae bacterium
TTTTTTCCACATTATATCATAGGAATTGTGGGAAATAAAGCGATACGGCGGGGAAAAGCAGGGGAGTTACTATAAATAAAAAAGGGTGCGCCGAACGCACCCTTAAAATTATTTCTGTTTTTGCTGAAGCTTGTGGCGCTTTCCGTCGGGAGTCTGAATGACAACGCTTTCCAGAACGGATTTTGCATTTGCACGGATTGCACCTAAATACTCCTGCCGAAGCTCTGCACGCTCTGCGGTTTCAGCCTCGGTAAGCTCACGCATTTTTGCTATGCGGGCAAGCTCATTTATTCTGTCAATCTTTTCTTTTTCCATGATAACCTCTTATTTTAAAAGTTATTTACGATAATACCACGGCTTATGCCCTATTTCAAGCTCAGACAGCCGAAATCATTTTTTTAACCTTAAAACCGCGTTTAGACAATTTGAGGAATATAAGGAAAAAATGGTAAGTTTCCCTGTATTATCAAGGCTTTTTTAATAAATAAGCCTTGCGCTTTTCTACATTTTGTGTTAGAATTCTAATTTGTGTTCTAATAAAAGTCTGAAATATAAGGTGATATAATTATATGGATAAACTTAGAAATGTAGCGATAATTGCACACGTTGACCATGGTAAGACTACCCTTGTTGATGAGATGCTGAAACAGGGCGGCGTATACCGTGAAAATCAGGAAATCGTGGACAGAGTTATGGACTCCGGCGACCTTGAGCGTGAGCGCGGCATTACTATTATGGCCAAAAATACCGCCGTTTGGTACGGCGATACCAAAATAAACATTGTTGATACCCCGGGACATGCTGACTTCGGCGGAGAGGTTGAGCGTGTTCTCAAAATGGTAAACGGTGTTATCCTTCTTGTTGATGCCTCTGAGGGCGCAATGCCTCAGACCCGCTTCGTGCTCAGCAGAGCACTGGAACTGGGCCACAGAGTCATTGTTGTTGTAAACAAGATCGATAAGCCCGACCAGAGAATTCACGAGGTTGTGGATGAGGTTCTGGAGCTTCTCATGGATCTGGATGCTACCGACGAGCAGCTGGATTCCCCCATGCTCTTCTGCTCCGGCAGAAACGGCACCGCAAGCTACTCTCCCGACGTTGTGGGTACTGACCTCAAGCCCCTTTTCGAGACTATTCTGGAGTACATCCCCGCACCTGAGCAGGATGTTGAAAAGCCTTTCCAGATGCTGGTCAGCAGCCTTGACTACAACGAGTACGTGGGCAGAATTGCAATCGGCCGCATTGAGAGAGGTATCATAAAGCAGAATCAGGAAATCGAAGTCTGCAACTACCATGACCCCGACAGCCCCACAAGAAAGGGCAAAGCCGTTTCCCTCTACCAGTATGAGGGCCTGGGCAAGGTTCCCGTAACTGAGGCAGGCGCCGGCAATATCATTGCAATGAGCGGTCTGGGCGATATAAGCATAGGCGATACTGTGTGCGCTAAGGGCTTTGCAGAGCCTCTGCCTTTCGTTAAAATCGGTGCACCTACCGTTGAAATGACCTTCTCCGTCAACGACAGCCCCTACGCCGGCCGTGAGGGTAAGTTCGTTACCTCAAGACAGATAAAGGACAGACTCACTAAGGAAACCATGAAGGATGTTTCCCTGAGAGTTACCGAAATCCCCGACTCCACTGAGGGCTTCAATGTTGCAGGCCGCGGTGAAATGAGCCTTTCCATTCTTATTGAAACCATGCGCCGTGAAGGCTATGAATTCCAGGTTTCTCCTCCCCGTGTTCTCTACCGTGAGATAGACGGCAAGAAGTGCGAGCCTATCGAGCGCGTTGTTGTTGACGTTCCTCAGGATTACATGGGTTCCGTTATGGAGAAGCTGGGCGCCAGAAAGGGCGAGTTCCTTGAAATGACTCCTGTGGGAAACCGCATGAAGATGGAATTCCTTGTTCCTTCCAGAGGCCTTTTCGGTTACAGAAACGAGTTTCTGACCGATACCAAGGGCGAGGGTATTCTGGCATCTGTGTTTGAAAACTACCAGCCCTTCAAGGGTGATATTGCAAGACGCAGCACCGGTTCTCTTATCGCTTTCGAGACAGGCGAGGCCTGTGCTTACGGTATCTGGAACGCTCAGGACAGAGGCGCAATGTTCATAACCCCCGGAACCAAGGTTTATGCCGGTATGATAGTCGGTGTATGCCCCAAGAGCGAGGACGTCAATGTTAACGTCTGCCGCACAAAGCACCTGACCAACACCCGTGCTTCCGGTTCCGATGAGGCACTGAGACTTGTACCTGCAAGACAGATGAGCCTTGAGCAGTGCCTTGAGTTCCTGGCTGATGACGAGCTTCTGGAGGTCACTCCCCAGAATCTGCGCCTGAGAAAGAGCATTCTTGACCACAGCCAGAGAATGAAGAACCTGATGCGTAACAGATAACTATACAAAATTCATAAATTTAAAACGCTAAAGCACTAATAATTTAGAGATTTATACAAAAGTTTTCATTGGTTACACAATGAAATTGAAATATCGGGCTGAATATCTTAAAATAAAAGATAACATGCTAATGGCATATCGCCAGTAAAGCGCTAAAGTGCGAATAAAGCTTCGCACAGCCAAGGCGGGCCCGCCTTGTGGTTTGCAAAGCAAACCACAAAGATATTTCGTAACCGTGAAAGCGGGTATCCGCCCTTTAAATTGTATGCTGCGGTGAAAGCCGCGCTAAATAAAAGGAGGAAAAACAATGAAAAAGCTGATCGCTTTACTGCTCGCTGTTATGATGGTATTCTCTCTTGCAGCTTGCGGTGAAAAGCCTGCTGAGGCACCTGAAGAGTCTGCTGCTCCCACAGATGCTCCCGCAGATGCTCCCGAAGAAGTCTCTGTCGATGAATCCAAAATCGTAGAGCTTAAGACAATGAACGGCAAGGAATATGGTGTAGACTATATTTCCCTGTACAAACAGTTCGGCAAGGAAGTCAGCATTGCTGACGTCATTGAGGACGAAGAGACCGGTACCGCTTACATCGAGCGTGACGGTAAGTTCTACACCCTCGGTCTTGACTTCCTGAGCCGCGCAATGGTTTACAACACCACTGTTCCTGAAGACGGCGAGTGGGAAACCGAGAATGACGTTTACGCCGACTGGTGGAGACTGTACATCACCCGTTGGAACCAGCTCCTTCCCGAAATTCCCCTCTACTCCGATGAGTACTATGATTTCTACAATGCTCAGATAAAGGGTGTTGAGGAATTCCCCACCAACCCCTACTGGACTCCCTGCCAGGCTTCCATTGACTGGACCTCTGAAAAGTCCGACAACTCCATCATCTTCGGCAGCACCACTGAGCTTTCCGGTAAGTTCCGTATGGCTACATTTGCTGCTACCAACCCCGCTGCTTCTGATAGTGATATTCAGAAGCTCATAACCGGTCTTGGCACTGTTGAGCAGACTCCCGACGGCAACTTCGAGTGGAACCCCACTGTTGTTAAGGAGCACGAGCAGGTTGTTAATGAAGACGGCAGCGAAACCTTCATCATCACTCTTAACGAGGATCTGAAGTTCTCCGATGGTTCTCCCATCACTGCTAAGAACTACCTCGTTACTCCTCTGGTATTCTCCACTCCTGTTGCAGCTCAGGCTGCCGGTATGGATCATGCCGCAGGTATGCAGTATGTAGGCTTCAAGAGCTTTGATGCTTACACCGGCCCCGGCTGCCCCGCAGAGGTTCCCGCACTTGACGGTGAAGGCAACCCTGTTACCGACGCTGACGGCAATCCTCAGGTCAACAAGACCTCCAAGGAATTCGCCGGCTTCCGTCTCCTTGGCGATTACCAGTTCTCCGTAACTGTTGACGCTCAGTACCTCCCCTACTTCTATGCAATTATATACGCTTCCTTTGAGCCTCAGCCCATGGGCCTGTTCCTGAAGGATGCCGACATCAAGGATGACGGCAACGGCGCATACTTAACCGATGATTTCTATGCAAAGAACGGCGACAAGTACGTTATGGCCGACCACATCTACAAGGGCGCATGGAACACCGACAGCACCTACCCCTACTCCGGTCCTTACATGATCTCCAAGTGGGATGACTCCGACAAGTCCGTTGTTCTTACTGCAAACCCCGAGTACAAGGGCAACATGGAAGGCAAGAAGCCCGCTATCGAGAAGATCGTTTACAAGATGATCGTTTCCGCAACCCAGCTTGAGGACCTGAAGTCCGGCGGTGTTGACGTTCTGGCTGCAATCAACGGCGGCGAGGGCATCTCCGAAGGCCTGGCTCTCTGCGATGCAAATCCCGACAAGTTCGTTTACAACCACTACAGCCGCGCAGGCTATGGTAAGCTGGGCTTCCGTGCCGACTTCGGCCCTGTCCAGTTCCAGGAAGTCCGTCAGGCTATCGCATACTGCATGGACAGAGCAAAGTTCGCTAAGGACTTCACCGGCGGCTACGGCGGTGCAGTTGACGGACCTTACTACTCCGGTTCCTGGATGTACAAGGAAGCTATCGGCGACGGTATGATGCTGAATGCTTACGCTACTTCCGTTGACAGCGCTATCGCTGTTCTGGAGGAAGGCGGCTGGGTATACGCAGCTGACGGTTCCGATTACACCTCCGGCGTACGTTACAAGAAGATCCCCGCATCCGAGATGGATCCCCGCGATATTAGCTTCGCTTCCAAGGACGGCGCTTACAAGACCGAGAAGATCGGCGACGACTACTACATGCCTCTGGTACTCAACTGGTACGGAACTACTCCCAACCCTGTTTCCGACCTGCTGATGACCGGCTTCCTTGAGAACGTGAACATGAAGAATGCAGGCTTTGCAATCCAGTACACTCTGGGTGACTTCGGCCCCATGATGGATGAGCTGGCTCAGGCTCCTATCTACGGCTTCTACAGCGGTACTCCTCTGTACACCTGCTTCAACTTCGCAACCGGTTATCCCTCTGCTGTCTATGACTACGCATTCAACCTGACCATAGACCCCGCAGAGTTCGATACTTACAGCCAGTTCTACATCAAGGATATGGCTGACGCTTACTGGCTTCAGTAATTTTAACGTCCCTTTTAAGGGATAACTAATAATAGCGCCGCGGAAGAGGGGCGTTTGCCCCTCTTCCGCATTGCGCTTTAAACATGAGAAAGAATTATCCCGAAAAACAAAGAATGCTGCATAAAAATCAGGAAAAATGTGGCAAAATCCTGTATATAATTAAGAAGTAAGACAGGAGACTTTTTAATTATATACAGGGTAGAAACCGACCCGTAACGGCGGGCGAGTAATTTATCCGTTTAACAGGCAAGAAATGAGGAATGACTATGCTAAAATACAGCCTGAAAAGAATTGGGTACATGCTGATAGTATTGATACTGCTCTCCTTCATTATGTTCATGATTTACAGCCTTGTTCCCTCCAACAGAGCCTATCAGGACGCTAAAGCGCAGGTACAGGCAATGAAAAACACAATTCCAAAAGGACAAATGGAAGAATATTTTGATAAGCTATATCTGGAATATCAGCGCAAATACGGTACTGATACAGACAATCAGCTTGTAAGATATCTTCGCTGGGTAGGCGTTGCCCCTCTGTATGACGGCTCATATAACGGCCTTTTACAGGGCAATCTGGGCTGGTCTTATGACAAACAGAAGCCTGTTCTTGAGGTGGTAGGTCCTCCTATGAAGAACACCATCAAGATCAATATTTTCGCCACTATTCTTGCCCTCGGAATTACCATTCCCTTAGGTATTCACTGTGCAGTTAAGAGAGGCTCGGCTTTTGATCAGGGCGTTCAGGTTCTGACCATTGTGGGTTACAGCTTACCGACCTTCCTTATATCTATACTTTTCATATGGCTGTTCTGCTCAAAGCTACATATCTTCCCGCCAAGCGGTATGCAGACGCCGGGTTCAAACTATGTGGGTATGAAGAGATTCTGGGATCAGCTCTATTATCTGGCTCTTCCCCTTATCACCATGACCTTCTGCTCACTGGGCGGTATGACAAGATACGTCCGTGCATCTATGATCGAAGCTCTTTCTCTGGACTGCATCAAGACTGCCAGAGCCAAGGGTCTCCGCGAGAGAGCAGTTATCTACTCCCACGCATGGCGTAACGCTCTTATCCCCATCGTAACTCTGGTTGTCGGCTGGTTCCTCGGTATCTTCGCCGGTTCTCTGGTTATTGAGGATATGTTTGCTTTAAACGGTATGGGCAGACTTATGATTCAGTCTCTTCGTTCCGCTGACTATGACGTTGTTCTGCTGATGCAGATGTTCTATGTTGCAGTTTCACTTATCGGTAACCTTATAATCGATATTATCTACGGTCTGGTTGACCCCAGAGTCCGCGTTTCAAAGTAAGGAGGAGAGGAAAATGAGCAAAAACTTTAAAAAGTCCTCTCAGGACTTCTTGAAAAAAGCAGGCTCCGCTGTGGGCAAAGCAGGTAAAACTGTCGGCAGCTGGGTTGGCCGTCTGTGGAGAGGCGGAAGCAACTCCCTGGCAGATGAAATGTCTGCTACCGGTGCTGACGCTGCAAAGGCTGCCGACGTTGAAGAAATCGTCAGCCCCGGCAGACAGATTTTAAATAACTTCCTTGAAAAGAAACTGGCAGTAGGCGCTCTTATCCTGCTGGCTGTCATGTTTATCACCATGTTTATCGGCCCTCTTATGATGCCGAAATACAGAGATGCCTACACTGAGGTTACTCAGAAGAGCATCCCTCCCACAATGTCCATGATGTCCGTCCCCAGAGAACTCCGGGGCGACGTTAAGATGATAGACGGCTTCGGTTCATTCACCGTCGGCCTTTCAAACGCCGGTAAGGTCTATGTCTGGGGCTCCACCAAAATCGGTACAACCGGTATTGACGTTGCTGATATTCCTCAGGAAGTTCAGGATGCAAATATCGTAATGGTTGCCGCCGGTATTGACCACATTGTTGCCATTGCCGACACCGGTAAGGTTTACTGCTGGGGCAGCAACAAGCTGGGTCAGTTCGGTACTGAAAAGGAAGCCCGCGAGAGAGGCGAGGATATTAACCCCAATATCGCCTACGAGCCTGAAATTCTCAGCACTTCCGGAATTGACGTAAGCCGTATTAAAAAGCTGACCTGCGGTTATCAGACCTCTGCCATTATCCTTGATGACGGCACTCTGTACCTCTGGGGTAACAAAAACGCATACACCAATATGGACCTGTTCCTTGCAGCAGGCAATATGTACGATCTGGACTTCACCCTTAACTATATCGTCGGTATCAACGGTAAGAGACACACTATCTACACCGGTTCCCGCGGACTTTACGACGTAGTAAGACCTAACCTTGACCAGAGAACCGAGTCCATTAAGGACTTCATCGGCAAGCGCAAGATTGAACGTATAGTGGCAACCTCCACTTCTCTCGCACTTATGCTTAATGACGGTTCTGTCTGCTTCGCAGGTGACTTCCCCAGCGGCGTTATCCCCGCACCTAACCTTCCCGCTGATGAACACTTTGTTGATATAGTGGGTGGTTCCTACCATTACAGCGGTATCACCGATAAGGGCAATGTTTACTCATGGGGTGCTGATAACCTTAACCAGTGCAATGCACCTAAGAAGATTAAGAATGTAGACAGACTCTATTCCGGCGCATTCCAGACCTACGCTGTCCGTGAGGACGGTAAGCTTCTGGATAAATGGGGCCTTAAGGGCTACCTCTTCGGTACCGATATCCACGGCGCCGATATATTCCAGCGTATCATCAACGGCGGACGTATGACCATGACCATTGGTGCTGTCTCCGTTATTATCTCCACCATCATCGGTATTATTATCGGTTGTATCGCCGGTTACTTCGGCGGAAAGGTGGATATTATCCTCATGCGTGTGGCCGAAATTTTCAGAGCCATACCCTTCCTGCCCTTCGCAATGATACTTTCCGCTGTCATGGGCAGAATGACTCTCTCTGAGACAATGCGAATATTTATCATAATGTGTATACTTGGTGTCCTTTCATGGCCCGGCCTTGCGGTTCTGGTCAGAGGACAGGTTCTGGTTGCCCGTGAAAGCGAGTATGTAACTGCCGCTAAAGCTATGGGCGTTAAGGAAAAGACCATTGCCTTCAAGCACATTCTCCCCAACGTAATGAGCGTTATCCTTGTTACTCTGATGCTGGACTTCGGTACATGTATGCTTACTGAGTCCTCCCTGAGCTATCTGGGCTTCGGTGTTGCTTACCCCCGTCCTACATGGGGTAATATGCTCAACGGCGCCAATAACGCTACTATTATCAATACCTACTGGTGGCAGTGGCTCTTTACCGGCATTTTCCTCGCAGTCACCACTATTTGCATTAACATCGTGGGTGACGCACTCCGTGATGTTATGGACCCCAAGTCCAGCGTGGAAAAGTAAGGAGGGAAAGACATGCCGCTGTTGGAAATTAAAAACCTTAAAACATTCTTTAAAACCAAAAAGGGCATAGTCAAGGCTGTTAACGACGTGTCCTACTCCCTTGAGGAAGGAAAGACCATTGGTATAGTCGGCGAATCCGGTTCCGGTAAGTCCGTCTCTGCCATGAGCATCCTCCGTCTGCTGGACGATAACGGATACATTGAATCCGGCTCCATAAAGTTTGAGGGCCGTGAGCTTACAGACCTCCCTATGGACGAGATGTATGCTATCCGAGGCAATGCAATATCTGTTATATTCCAGGAGCCTATGACCTCCCTGAACCCTGTTTTCACTGTGGAGCGCCAGCTGTGCGAGCCCTTTATGATACATCAGGGTATGAAGAAAAAGGAAGCAAAGAAGAACGCTCTCCGTATGCTTTATGACGTACAGATTCCTAACCCTGAGGCTGTCATGAAGCAGTATCCCCACCAGCTCTCCGGCGGTATGCGCCAGAGAGTAATGATAGCAATGGCTCTGGCCTGCCGGCCTAAAATCCTGATTGCCGACGAGCCTACCACTGCTCTTGACGTTACTATTCAGGCACAGATTCTGCGCCTTATGAATGACCTTCAGAAAGAGAAGGGAACATCCATTATCTTTATCACCCATGACCTGGGCGTTATAAATGAGATGGCTGACGATGTTGCAGTTATGTACTGCGGACAGGTTGTGGAAAAAGCTACCGCCCGCACAATCTTCAGCAACTGCAAAATGAGCCACCCCTACACCGAGGGCCTGATGTTCTCCATTCCCCGCATTGAGAATGCGGGCAGCAGAATAGAGCCTATCCCCGGCGTTGTTCCCCATCCTCTGAACCTGCCTAAGGGCTGCAAGTTTGCACCCCGCTGCAAGTACTGCACTCAGAAGTGCATGGATGAAGAACCCGAACTGAAAGATGTTGGCGACGGACAGCTTATCCGTTGCTTCTATCCCGAGAAGGAGGTGAGACAGAGTGCCGAGCACAAAAAAATTACTGTCAATAACTAATCTTAAAAAGTATTTCCCGGTTGCAAAGAGCTCTGTCTTCCAGAAAGAACAGCTCTATGTCCGCGCCAATGAGGATATATCCCTTGATATTTACGAGGGTGAAACTCTGGGTATAGTCGGCGAAAGCGGCTGCGGTAAATCTACCCTCGGCCGTACTCTGCTCCAGCTTTATCCCCAGACTGCCGGTATTACCATGTATTACGGCACCACTCTTGCGGATTTCCCCTGCGACTATGTACCTGAGACTCTCAAGGACATTGATAAGTATAAGCAGAAGCTTAAAAAGGCTACCGAAAAGGCTGAGGAACTGGAGAAAAAGGTTGAGGAGGCCGGCGGTGAAGAGCAGGCCGACTTCTACCTGCTTCAGGATAAGAACCTTGCCTGCTCCGAGCAGCAGACCATTCTGCATCATATCGTCAAAATCATGGGCGGCTTCTTCGCCGTTGATGAGGGCGACAAGGGCAGAGACCTGATGCTGAAAGTCCATGAGGCAAATGTTAAGCGTGTTACCGCTTTCCACAAGCTGAGAAATGTCCGTATTGAAAGAGATCATCTCTACTCCATTACCGAGGACAAGCACATGGACAGAGTCCTCGAAAAGCGCAAGAAAGCCGATGAGGAAATTGCTGAGCTTGAAAAGGACTACGCTGAGGAAGAAAAGATTGTTGCCGATCTTAATGCAGAGCTGACTGCTCTCAGAGAGAGCTATGCTTCAAACGAGGAATTCCAGAAGTACGAGGCCATGAGAGACGACGGCATTGACCTGTCACGCCTTAAGTACAATGAGATGCGTTATCTGCGCCGTGACCTTCAGATTATCTTCCAGGACCCCTATTCCTCCCTTAACCCCCGCTTTACAATAGGCCAGATCATTGAAGAAGGTCTGCTTACTCATAACATGTACAGACACGGCTCACCTCAGATGCGTGAGCACATAGTCAGCACCATGGTCAAGTGCGGTCTTCAGGAGTACATGCTCCACCGTTACCCCCACCAGTTCTCCGGCGGTCAGCGCCAGAGAGTTGCTATCGCCCGTGCTCTGGCTGTTAATCCTAAATTTATCGTCTGCGACGAGTGCGTTTCCGCACTGGACGTGTCCATTCAGTCTCAGATTATAAACCTTTTGCAGGAACTCAAGGAGAAGGAACACCTCACTTACATGTTCATCTCCCACGACCTTTCTGTTGTCCGTTACATTTCCGACCGTATTTGTGTTATGTATCTGGGTAACGTTGTGGAGCTTGCAGACGCTGCAACTATTTTCGACGACCCCAGACACCCCTACACTGTCGCTCTTCTCAGCTCCATTCCTACAACGGATCTGGACCCCTCCTCCAAGGAGCGCATAATTCTTGAAGGCAACATTCCTTCACCTATAAAGCCCCCCTCCGGTTGCAAATTCCACACCCGCTGCTACATGGCATGTGAAAAGTGCAAGAGAGTTCCTCCCGAGCTTCGCGAAGTTGAGCCCGGCCACTTCCTCGCCTGCCACTTCCCTGAGAGAAAGATTGACGAAAACGGCAAATACCTTTTTGAACTTCCCAAGATGGAGCGGAAGTCTGAGAGAGGCTGAGAAATATGAGATTTCCCTTTTCCAATAAATTCCCACGCATAAGCAAGGAAGAAGAGGAGAAGCGTGTAAAGGAACTCAGAGAAGCTAAAGTCAGCAACTCCGAGAAGTTTACCATGATATGGACTGCCTACCTGTGGATATTTCTCCCCAGTGTTATAATCCTATTGGTAATCGTGTTTCTGGCTATGTGGCTGTTCGGTCTTTTGTAAAAAATATATGTTTTTAATCCCCCGGATTATCCGGGGGATTTTTTTACTTTTCGGTGGAAAATGTCGTTATAGATAAGTTGCACAAGCTTAATAAAGATTTTTACCTGAAAGTGCAGTGCCTTGAAGCAAATTATATGAAAAAAGACAAAATAATCGCATTGAGACAAAAATTTAGGAATTTAGCGCTTTGCGCCGTTGCAATTTACTGTGTAAAATTAACAAAAGATTTATGCCGTCTTAATGGAGAATTGCTTTATCTAACGAAAATTAACACACTGTTCATTTCCTTATTGAAATCCTGCTATGATTAAATTAGAATGTTAATAAATTAAAGGTTTTATCAATTTACATGAGAAAAGTAATTCCGCACTGTATAATTACTTAATTTGGAATGATAAAACTTTGGGAAGATATGAGGCGTAGTAAAGATGAACTCAAAAACCCTGCTCTACATTTTAAAAAGAATCGGTCTTGCAGTGCTCACAGTCTGGGTGGTTATTACAGTCACCTTTTTTGTAATGCACTCAATACCCGGCGGCCCTTTCATGGGTGAGAAAGCAGTCACTCCTGCAACACAGGCTGCACTGGAGGCTAAATTCGGTCTGGATAAACCTAAATTCCAGCAGTATCTTACCTACCTTGAGGATGTGACCCTGCACCACGACTTCGGCCCGTCACTTAAACAGCGCGGTCGAACCGTTATTGCAATCATTTCCGACGGTATGAAGACCTCTGCAAAGCTCGGCCTTACTGCCGCGGTTGCCGCTCTTATAGTCGGCATAGTGCTTGGGTCTTTTGCAGCTCTTATGCGAAACCGTATCCCCGATAAAATAATCATGGTTGTTACAACAGCATTTGTTTCCATGCCGTCGTTTATAATGGGGTCGCTGCTATTGGTCTTGTTCGCGATTAAACTTGCGGTGCTGCCGGCAAACGGTGCCACGGCGAAAGGACTTATTCTTCCGATTGTGACTCTGGCACTGTACCCCATGGCCTATATAACCAGACTTACCCGTTCCTCCATGCTGGATGTTTTAGGTCAGGATTACATCAGAACCGCAAAGGCCAAGGGTGTTTCAAAGAGAAAGATTATTTTCGGTCACGCTCTTAAAAACTCCCTTATCCCCGTTATCACATACTTCGGCCCCATGCTTGCCTACATAGTTACAGGTTCTCTGGTTGTGGAACAGATTTTCGCAGTTCCCGGCATAGGCAGAGCCTTTGTAAACAGCATTACAGGCCGTGATTATCCCCTCATAATGGGCTGCACTATTGTTCTTGCCTGTCTCATAGTGGTTATGAATCTGGTGAGCGACATACTTTATAAAGTTGTAGATCCCAGAATTAACCTTGAATAAGGAGGCAGACACAATGACAAAAAAACCTTTCAGCCTCCATGTTGACCTTGACGATTTCATACCCGCTACCGAGGAAGAAAAGGAATACATGGTGCAGATGCGCCCCTCATCCACTTTCTTTAAGGACGGCGTAAAAAGACTTTTAAAAAACAAGGTGGCAACAGTAAGCTTTATTCTTATTGTTCTCATTACCCTTTCGGCAATTATAATCCCCATTTTCTGGCCCTACACCTACGACTCTATGCTGGGTGTCCGGCCCGGTAAGCCGGTTGATGCTTCCTTCAATAATCTGGCTCCCTTTGAATACGGCAGGACAGAGCTTAAAATGATGGAAAACGGTGAAAAGGTGTTCCCCCACATTTTCGGCACCGACTCCTCCGGCAGAGACTACTTTATAAGAGTGGTCTACGGCACAAGAATTTCTCTGGCAGTCGGTTTCTTCGCCAGTATTATAGTTCTGATAATCGGTATGACTATCGGTTCTATCGCCGGTTACTGCGGCGGTAAGGTTGACCTTGTGATAATGCGAATAGTTGATGTTATCTACTCCCTGCCTGACATGCTGATGGTTATTCTGCTGTCAACGGTGTTGAAAGTTTCATTGACTCCGGTAATTGAAGGTACGGTGTTTGCAAAGATAGGCTCCAACATCATAAGCCTGTTTATTGTTTTCGGCCTTCTCTACTGGGTTTCAATGTCAAGACTTATAAGAGGCCAGATCCTTTCCCTTCGTGAACAGGAATACGTGCTTGCATCAAGAGCAGCCGGCGCAAAGGGCGGCTGGGTTATAAAGAAGCATCTGCTTCCCAACTGCATAAGCGTTGTTATCATTTCCACCGCCTTGCAGATACCCAGTGCAATATTCACCGAGAGCTACCTTTCATTCCTCGGCCTCGGCGTAAACGCACCTATGCCTTCCCTTGGCTCTCTGGCATCCGAGGCACTGAACGGTCTCAGCTCCTATCCCTTCCGACTGGTCATTCCTGCAATCGTCATCTCCCTTATAGTCCTTTCCCTGAACCTGTTCGGTGACGGACTGAGAGATGCCTTTGACCCCAAGCTCAGAAACTGAGAAAGGAGCGGAAATAATGCAGTTATTAGAAGTTAAAGACTTACATACATCATTTTTCACCCCGGCAGGCGAGGTTAAGGCAGTAAACGGCGTGTCCTTCAACCTTGACCACGGCAAGGTGCTGGGCATAGTGGGAGAGAGCGGCTCCGGTAAATCCGTCACCGCCTACTCCGTAATGCAGATACTTGAAAGCACAGGAAAAATCGTCTCCGGCTCCATTAAGTTTGACGGTCAGGAGCTGGTAGGCGCCGGCGAAAAAGTGATGAAAAACATAAGGGGCAACAGAATATCAATCATATTCCAGGACCCCATGACCTCTCTCAATCCTACCTACACCATAGGCCACCAGCTTATGGAGGCCATTGTTCTCCACACCGGAAGAAACAAGAAAGAGGCTAAAGAGAGAGCAATAGAGATGCTGAGACTTGTAAACGTGAACGAACCGGAAAAGCGTATGAAGCAGTATCCTTACGAGTTTTCCGGCGGCATGAGACAGAGAGTTATGATAGCCATGGCTCTTGCCTGCGAGCCTGACATCCTTATAGCTGACGAACCCACCACCGCTCTTGACGTTACCATTCAGGCTCAGATTCTGGATCTGATGAAGTCCCTTCAGGAGGAGCTGGGAATGGCAATCATAATGATAACCCATGACCTTGGCGTTGTTGCCCAGATGTGCGATGAGGTAATCGTTATGTATGCCGGCTCTATATGCGAGCAGGGTACCGCAGACGAAATTTTCTACAACCCCAGACACGAATATACAAAAGGCCTTATGCGTTCCATACCTACCGCCGATACCGCCGGTAAGAAGCTGGAGCCAATTTCAGGCACACCCATAGACCTTCTCAATATGCCCGCCGGCTGCCCCTTCGCACCCCGCTGCGAAAACGCCATGAAGATATGCCTTCGTGAGCGCTGCCAGCGTATGCAGATAAACGATTTTCATCAGGCCGCCTGCTGGATGAACGTTAAGGAAGGTATTGAAAAGGGAGATATAGAAGCAGCAGGGAAGGAAGGTGAGACCAAGTGAGCGAAAATAATGAAAGACCGCTGATTGAGGTCAAACACCTTAAAGAGTATTTCAATATTAACGTGGGCATGTTCAAAACCAAGCCCCTTAAAGCCGTTGATGATGTGTCTTTCTCCATAAGAAAGGGCGAGACACTGGGTCTTGTAGGTGAAAGCGGCTGCGGTAAAACCACCGTCGGACGCACTATCCTCCACCTGTATAAGCCCACCGGCGGCGAAGTCATTTATGACGGAAAGCCCATAGTCACAAAGAGCGACGTTATGGAGTTCCGCAAGAAAGCCACCATGGTTTTCCAGGACCCCTATTCATCCTTAAACCCCAGAATGACCGTTTCCGATATAATCGGTGAGCCTTTGGATATACATAAGATGTATAAAAACAAGGCCGAGCGCCGAGAGAGAATTCTGGAACTTATGAGTCAGGTTGGCCTTAACTCCGAACATGCTTCCCGCTATGCCCACGAGTTTTCCGGCGGTCAGAGACAGAGAATCGGCATTGCCCGCGCTCTGGCGCTGAAACCTGAGTTTATTGTATGTGATGAGCCTGTTTCCGCTCTGGATGTCTCAATTCAGGCACAGGTAATAAATATGTTTGACGAATTGCAGGAAAAAATGGGTTTAACCTATCTTTTCGTGGCTCACGATATTCTGGTTGTCAGACATATAAGCGACAGAATAGCCGTTATGTATCTTGGTAAAATGGTAGAGCTGGCTGATGCGGACGAAATTTACAGCCACCCCCTCCACCCCTACACCAAATCTCTTATGTCGGCCGTTCCCCAGCCGGACCCCAAGGTAGCAAGAGCAAATAAGCGTATCGTCCTCTCCGGCGATATTCCCAGCCCTCTGAATGCTCCCTCCGGCTGCCCCTTCCGCACCCGCTGCCCCTACGCAACTGAGCGCTGCGCGGAAGAAGTTCCCGAATTCAAGGAGGTTTCCTCCGGTCACTTTGCGGCCTGCCACCGTTTAAGTGAGATAAACTGAGGCTGTTAACTTAAATTCAAAAGATATGCGCTTATAAGAGATGGTGTGTATTTTTGAAAAAATATTTTGAAAGGAACACTAAAAATGAAGAAGATTCTTGCTCTCATTTTGGCTCTGTGCATGGTATTCGCACTGGCCGCATGTGGTGAGAAGCCTGCTGAAAAACCCGCAGACGCTCCCGCTGATGCCCCCGCAGACGCTCCGGCAGATGCTGCTGCCGCACCCGGCGTACTTAACGTATGTATTGCTTCCGAACCCGAGACCATCGACCCCGCCCTCAACTCCGCAGTTGACGGCGCAACTCTGGTCAGCCACCTGTTCCAGGGCCTTTCCTCCTGGGCACAGGACGAGAACGGCAATCTGGTTATAGTCCCCGCTGCTGTTGAAGAGCTGGTGGAAGGCGTACAGAACGATGACGGCACCGTTACTTACACCTACACCCTTCGCGACGGTCTGAAATGGTCCGACGGTCAGCCTGTTACCGCTTCTGACTTCGTATTTGCATGGAACCGCGCAGCTTCTCCCGCACTGGCAGCTTCTTACTGCTACATGTTCGAGGTAGTTGACGGCTATGCAGAGATGTGGGAAACCAAGGCTACCGGCGAGAAGGATGAAAAGGGCAACGACGTTCTTGAGTTCGTTAACCCCGACGCTAAGCTGAATGTTACCGCAGTTGACGACAAGACTCTGGAAGTTGTTCTTGCCAACCCCGTGGCATACTGGAACGAGCTGCTTGCATTCCCCACATACTTCCCCGTACGCGAGGATGTAGTTTCCAACGAAGCATGGGCTACCGAGGCTGCCACCTACGTCTGCAACGGCCCCTACAAGATGGCAAAGTGGGATCACGACAGCCTTATCACTCTTGAAAAGAACCCCGACTTTGTTGATGCAGACAGCATCACCATGAATACCCTTAACTTCTACCTGTCCAACGACGCTAACAATATGCTCACCAACTTCAAGAACGGCGATTGGCAGCTTATTGATGACGTTCCCACCAACGAGATTGCAAACCTCAAGACCGAATATCCCGACGAGTTTGTAGTTGCCGGTCAGATCGGTACCTACTACGTCTGCTGGAATATCAACGAGGAAATCCTCCCCGAGGGCTGCGAGCTTACCGGCGCTGAGGCTGAGGCTGCAAAGGCTGAAATCCGCAGAGCAATCGGTCTGCTCTTAGACCGTAACTATGTTGTTGAGGAAATCGGTCAGGCAGGTCAGGTTCCTGCTTCCTCCTTCGTTGCAATGGGTATGACCAACCCCGACGGTTCTCAGTTCTACGAGACTGCCGGTGACAGCAAGGATTACGTCGGCTACTACGATGTTTCCGTTGACGCATTCGAGTCTAACTTCAATCAGGCTGTTGAGACCCTTAAGAAGTACTACGACTTCGATGAGGCTACCATGCAGTTCACTAACTTCCCCACTCTTACCTACCTCTACAACACCTCCGAAGGCCACAAAGCTATCGGTGAGTACCTCCAGAGCGCTCTGGCAGGTGTAGGCATCACCATGAACCTTGAAAACCAGGAGTGGAACACCTTCCTGAACACCCGTAAGCAGGGCGATTATTCCATTGCCCGTAACGGCTGGCTGGCAGACTACAACGATCCTATCTGCTTCCTCGACATGTGGGTTACCAACTCCGGCAACAACGATATTCAGTACGGCAAGGGTGCACACGAGGGAGCAGCTATCTACAACCTTGACCTCACCGAGCTTGGCTACGATATTAAGGTAGAAAACGGCACATGGGCTGACACCTACGATGTCCTCGTCACTGAAATCAAGGCATGCACCGATAACGAGGTTCGTTACCAGCTCATGCACATAGCTGAGGATATGCTGATGGAGACCGGCTGCATTGTTCCTCTCTACTTCTACACCGACATTTACATGCTGGACGACAGCGTTCAGGGCTTCTACTCCAACCCCCTGGGCTACAAGTACTTCATGTACTGCACTGTTGCCTGAGCAAAAACTTAAATAATTAAAAAAGTCCCCCAAACGGGGGACTTTTTTTGACTATCCCTATTGACTAATAGGGGCGGTAATGTTAATATACCACCGTATGCGCCCGCGTACTCAGCTTTGGGGCCATGCCGCTTTTGCGGTATCCTTTCCGCCCAATGCTTAGCCGCAGGGTATAGTATAAATAAGAAAGGGGTATAATTCCAATGATTACCAAAGAAATGAAGACCAAAGTTATCGCCGACAACATGACTCACGAGGGTGACACCGGTTCCCCCGAGGTTCAGATCGCTATCCTCAGCGAGCGTATCCTTGAGCTGACCGCTCACCTCAAGCAGCACCCCAATGACGACCACAGCCGTCTGGGCATGTACAAGATGGTCGGTAAGCGCCGCAGACTTCTTGACTACCTTGCTAAGAAGGACATCGAGCGTTACCGCGCAATCATCGCAAAGCTGAACATCAGAAAGTAATTTGTTCAGTATCTGAAGGTAATGAAGGCTTTTTTCGGGAGGATAATTTAATATTATCCTCCCGATTTTTAAGCCGCACTCACGGGCTTTCGGTATATTAGTATTTGAAGGAGCGCCTTAGAAACGGGCTTTGCTTCAAGTGCTAAGATGCTGAAAACCCGAATAATACAAAGGAGTTTTAGCATGATAATTACCAACAAGCAGTTCCCCAATTATAAAAAGTACGAAATCATGTATGAAGGCCGCCCCCTGAGCATGGAAGTGGGCAAAATGGCTGAGCTCTGCAACGCCGCAGTTCTGGTAAAGTACGGCGAGACCACCGTTTTAGTCACCTGCACCGCATCCGCAAGACCCAAGGACGGTATAGATTATTTCCCTCTCGCTGTTGACTTCAACGAGAAGCTTTACGCAGTAGGCCGCATCCCCGGTTCCTTCATGCGCCGCGAGGGTAAGCCCAGCCTGCCCGCAGTTCTGGCCTCCAGACTGATCGACAGACCTATGCGCCCCCTGTTCCCCTCCGATCTGAGAAACGACGTTGTTATCGCATGTGAGGTTCTCTCTGTTGACAGAGACTGCTCTCCCGAGATCACCGCTATGATCGGTGCTTCTGCTGCTGTTTCCATTTCCGATGTTCCCTTCAACGGTCCTATCGCAGGTATCGTTCTGGGCTGGGACGGTGAGAAATATCTCTTCAACCCCACCGAGGAAGAGCGCAAGAACAACCGCATGATCACCACCATTGCTGCTACCCACAAGAAGATCGTTATGATCGAGTCCGAGGCAGATCAGGTTCCCGATGACGTTATGTACGAGGGTATCGTTCAGGCTCACGAGCACCTGCAGCCCGTCCTTGACCTTATCGACAAGATGGTCGAGGAGATCGGCAAGCCCAAGTTTGAGTACGAGCACGCTTCTTTCGATGAAGAGCTGTTCCAGACTCTGGTTGCAAACGAATTCGAGGGCATGGAGTACTGCATGGACACCGACGACAAGAACGTTCGTGAGGCCCGTGTAAACGAGTGGATCACCAAGATTCAGGAGAAGTACGAGGAAGAGCATCCCGATCTCATGAACTACATGGATGAGATTCTCTACAAGCTTCAGAAGATGGTTGTTAAGAAGTGGCTGCTGGCCGGCAAGCGCGTCGATGGCAGACAGATGAACGAAATCCGTCCTCTGGCTACCGAAGTCGGCCTTATTCCCAAGGTTCACGGTTCTGCCCTCTTCACCAGAGGTCAGACTCAGGTTCTCTCCATTGCAACTCTCGCAACTCTCAGCGAATCCCAGAAGCTTGATACCATCTGGGAAGAGGAAGAGAAGCGCTTCATGCACCACTACAACATGCCCGCCTACTCCACCGGCGAGGCAAGAGCCAGCCGCTCCACCGGCCGCCGCGAGTACGGCCACGGCGCTCTGGTTGAGAAAGCTCTTGAAGCTGTTATCCCCGATGTTGAAGATTTCCCCTACGCTATCCGCGTAGTTTCCGAGGTTCTTTCCTCCAACGGTTCCACCTCTCAGGGCTCTATCTGCGGCACTACCATGGCTCTCATGGACGCAGGTGTTCCCCTTAAGGCTCCTGTTGCAGGTATCTCCTGCGGCCTGATTCAGGACGGCGACGACTTCACCACCTTCATTGATATTCAGGGTGTTGAGGACTTCCACGGCGAGATGGACTTCAAGGTAGCAGGTACCAAGGCCGGTATCACCGCTATCCAGATGGACCTGAAGAACGACGGTCTGAAGCACGAGATCATCAAGGAGGCTTTCGCTATCACCAAGGAAGCTCGTTTCCAGATCCTCGATGCTATTATGCTCAAGGCTCTGCCTGAGCCCCGCAAGGAGCTTGCAAAGTCCGCTCCCAAGATGATCCAGATCAAGATCAACCCCGATAAGATCAGAGAAGTTATCGGCTCCGGCGGTAAGGTCATCCAGAAGATCACCGCTGACACCGGCTGCAAGATCGATATTAACGATGACGGTTCTATCTTCATCGCTTCTACCGATATTGATGCCTGCCGTGCTGCCCGCAAGACCATTGAGGACATCGTATTCGAGCCTGAAGTAGGTGCTCTCTACTACGGCGAGGTTAAGAGAGTTATCTCCAACCTGGGCGCATTTGTTGAGCTGGCTCCCGGTAAGGACGCTATGTGCCACATCAAGGATCTTGAGTTCAAGCGCACCGAGAAGGTTGAGGACGTTCTGAACGTTGGCGACCACACTTGGGTCAAGTTCACCGGTGTTGACGACAGAGGCCGCTGGAACATCTCCAGAAAAGACGCTCTTCGCGAGCGCGGCGAAGCCTGATTTAATAACAATAATAAAAATGAACGGATTTAATCCGTTCATTTTTTTATGGGATTCTATTATGACACGACCTGAATTTAAGGAAATTAAAACTTTTGAGGACTTTTCAAAATTTTACTGGTATGCTGATGAGCTGAAATGTATTTGCCGTGAACTCGGTATTGCTCACGACGGTACAAAAACTGAGCTTACCGAAAACATAAGAGAATACTTTAAAGGCAATATAATTAAACCGGTTAAAAGAGGGCAGAAAGCCAACAGAGAGCCTGCGCCGGATTGTCCTCTTTTAGACTGCGGATTTAGCTTTAACGGAAAATTCAGAGCTTATTTTTCTGAGCTTACAGGTGTTGAAAACTTTAAGTTTAACGCCGATATGGCAGAGGCATGGCGGCGGGTAAAGCGGGAAAATGACCGGAAATTTACCGTGAGCGATATGCTCAATGTGTATTACGGCAAATCCCGCTACGGAAAATATGATAATTCAGCCTGCCAGTGGAATAAATTTTATAAGGATTTTTGCGCCGACCCTTTAAATAAAGATGTTAAGGATAAAATGAAAACGGCGGCAGAATTGTGGAAAAAAGTCCGAAATTCCGAAGAAGAAAAAATATATATACCTGAAATAAAAAAATGACGCTTTAAGCGTCATTTTTTAATGTTCGGACTTTTTAGCTTTGGCAAGTCTCCAGTTTTCGTTAGGTTCCCAGCCGGGGAGGGGAAGGCGTTGCATGGCGCCGAAAATTTTGGATTTCATGTCCGGATACTGGATGCTCATGGTTTTAAGCATTGCTTTAAACTCAGCCCGCTTGGAGGTTTTATCCATGGGGCAGGTGTTGTGGACAATGGGGATGTTCAGTTTCTCACCAACGTTTGTGATTTTCTGCTCGCCGGCGTAAATGAGCGGGCGAATCTGGGTAACGCCGGAGCGGTCAAGATAAGTGACAGGGCGGAAACAGTTAAGTCTGCCTTCAAGGAGCAGAGACATCATAAAGGTTTCCACAGCGTCATCAAAGTGATGACCCAGAGCAAGCTTTTTAATGCCCTTTTCCCGAATGAAATCGTTCAGCGCACCTTTACGCATTTTAGCGCAGAGGGAACAGGGATTGCCTTCCTTACGCACGTCGAAAACTATTTCCTTGATGTCGGTTTTAAGGCAGGTGTAGGGCACGTCTATATCCCGGCAGAGCTGTGCCACCGGCTCAAAATCCATGTCCTCAAAGCCTAAATTTACGCTTACAGCCTCAAGGGTGAACTTCTTGGGGTAGAAGCGGCTCAGGTGTTTTAAAGCCAGAAGCAGCACGGTACTGTCCTTTCCGCCGGAAAGACCGACGGCAATTACATCCCCGTCCTCTATCATATTGTAGTCATCAACGGCACGGCGGACGGTGCCTGTAAATTCATTCAGAATTTTGTCCATAGGAAACCTCGAAAATTTTTGTAAAATGGATTTAAGGAATAGAGAGATTTAAAGAGATTTAGCAAGCTTTAGAGAGATTTAAAAACGAGGATTAAAATCCTTGTTGACACAACTCTTTTTTTGTGGTATAAAATTAGAGCGCGCTTGGGGATATTGTATCAACATGCGCCTTAATTGTCAAAACATTTAATTCTATATGGAGGAGAGATCCCTATGTCTACTACTATGGTAACCAAGGAGACCGTCGAGCGTAAATGGTACGTCATCGATGCAGCAGGCAAGCCCCTGGGCAAGACCGCTGCTGCCGCCGCCGACCTTCTTCGCGGCAAACTTAAAACTGATTATACTCCCAACGTTGACTGCGGTGATTACGTTATCGTTATCAACGCTAAGGAAGCTGTTCTGACCGGCAAGAAGCTGGAGCAGAAGTACTACCGCACTCACTCCGGTCACCCCGGTGGCCTGAAAGAGACCCAGTACAAGCGCCTCATGGCTACCAAGCCTGAGCTGGCTGTCAAGGTCGCTGTTCGCGGCATGCTTCAGAAGAACACCATCGCACAGTGGCAGCTCAGCCGCCTGAAAGTTTTCGCAGGCTCCGAGCATAACCACGCTGCACAGAAGCCCGCTGTTTGGGAAGTCTAAGGAGGTAAAGAATAATGGCAACTTATAAGTGCAAAAAGCCCTATATGTACGGTACCGGACGCAGAAAGTCCTCCGTGGCCCGCGTTCACCTCATTCCTAACGGAACCGGCGCTATCACCATCAACGGCCGTGACATCGACGAGTACTTCGGCCTCGACACCCTGAAGCTGATCGTTCGTCAGCCTCTGGTCTGCACCAACACCCTCGGTAAGGTTGACATCGAAGCTACCGTTACCGGCGGCGGTGTTTCCGGTCAGGCAGGTGCTATCCGCCACGGTATAGCACGCGCTCTGCTGCTTGTTGATGACAGCTACCGTGCTGCTCTCAAGTCCGCAGGTTTCCTGACTCGTGACCCCAGAATGAAAGAGCGTAAAAAGTACGGTCTCAAAGCCGCACGTCGTGCTCCTCAGTTCTCCAAGAGATAATTTATTATCGCTTACAACAATACGGAAGTCTTTACGGCTTCCGTATTTTTTTCCCCTGAGGAGCGTCCTCGGCACTGTCGTGCCTGCGGTTGCGGAAAATAGCCATTATCTCAAACACAGGCGCAGTCTTCACAATCCGCATGCAAGAAATAAAGTTGAAAAAATCCGGGGACTTCCTTTTAAGAAGTTCCCGGATTTAAGCTTTAATAAGACTTCATCCTTATATAGCAGGCAAGTCACCTGATAATATATTGTTAAAGAGAAGATATAGCTTCAGGCTTTAAACCCGATAAAAAGATTTAGCTGTTCTGTAAAATCAATAATCAGAATATCGTTATGAACTGCATAATCAAATTTAGCCTGTTCTGCAAATTCTTTTACTGTGTCCATGTCCTTTACACTAAATACAATGCCGTTATATTGGCTTCTTTCCAAGTCCGGATGTATGTTATAAAGGGTGCTTATCTCATCTTTCGTGCAGAGTTCAATATTGTTTATTAAATGCGCTGGGTCACAGAAGGGAGAGACAGCACTGTTAAGTTTAAAAATTCCTTCGCTGAAAGTCTGCAATTCAGCTTCATCCTTACAACCGACTACTATCCTGTCAATCTGGAAAGCCGTATTTGGATGCTGGTATCTGTGCTCCTGATAAATATACTGCTTTGTTTTATGCTCTGCAGAACCTAAAAGGGTAAATGGAATGCAGGGTTCAAGAAATTTAAACCACTGAAATACGGCGTTGCCTTTATTTTCACCATGGTCAGCAGGGCGGGAGGCCTCCATTACAGGTGTAATTTCAAATCCGCAGGATAAGGCATTTTCATGTGTGCGCTCAATATCGGCACTACTCATGACCACCGTGTGCATTGCTGATGGAGAGTGAAGATATTCTCTGAGGTAGTCACCCTCCTTTGATTCTATGCACTCAAGGTAAGAATTATCAAACATAAAGTGCATATTTTCGGCTGCTTTTTCACCGCTTAAACCGGTGTCCATTTTTGTGGAAGGGCCTCCGGCAAATCCCAGCGGAATGAAAACTTTCCGGCAGCTATCAAGATTCAGGTTAATAATCCCGATGTGATCAATATAACTTTTAATAATATTTGACATTTGTTACTCCTTGATCTCATTTTATTATGTATTTCTTTCTCCAAAGAACATACAGGAAGCAAAGTGCAAAAATACCTCCTATGATTGCCAGAACAACAGGGCTGTATGACAGAAAATTATAAACGATAAGAGCGATAAAAATTGCGGAGCAGAATAAAGTGAGGGCTGTAACAGCACCCTGACTTTTGATGTAGAATCTTGAAGCTTTCCATTCTTCGGGATACTTCTTGGGAAGATTGATGAGCGCAAAGTTGGGAATAAGATAGAAAAGAAGAGCAAGTCCGGTTGCAACAGTGGAGAGCATGCCGATATCAGCACCCAGCAAAATAGGAACAATGCCAATTATCCAGAAAACTGTGAGGAGTATGTATGGAGATCCATATTTATTGGTTTTGGCAAAAGCTTTGGGGAACCAGCCGTCTTCAACGCCCTTAAGCATGGTGTTACAGTACCACATAAGGCTTGAATTTATGGTTGTGGCAATAGCCATCAGTGCGCCGCCGATAACAAAGAATATAACACCGGCCTGATGTCCGTAAATAGTTTTTGCAGCGAAGGTAAGAGGTTTGTTTGCGACTTCCTCATAGGGAAGAACACCTGCGCCGGCGGTGCCGACAAAAGCAAAAAGCAAGGTAGCGATCGCAGTTACGGTAAGAGCAGCCCGCAGCAGAGTTTTTTGAGGATTTTCAACACTTCCTCCAAACTCAAGAAGTACGAGGCCGCCGCCCATGGAGAACATAAACATGGCTGTTGCAGAGATGATTCCGCCAAAGCCGTTTGGGAAAAGTCTTGCAGCAGTAAATGCATCAGGCCTTAACTTTACAAGTCCGAGAATTGCAAAGGAACCCAAAGCCAATATAAGGAGAACATTGAGAAATTTCTGAATCTTTGTGGCAGCCTGTACGCCGAATATATTCAGAATATAGAACAAAGTTATTATGCCAAGGGCAACGGGAAGTTTGGGAACGCTGGGAAATATTGAGGAAATATAGTCGGCAAATGCAACGCCGAAGAAGGCCATGATAATTCGACCTACGAAGAATATCATTAGAAACATACCGCCATATACAGGACCCAGCATTTCCTTGGAAACTGTGTATGAATAGCTGGTTCTTGGTATGGTAACACCTACTATAAGCGTGGGAAGCATTGATAACATAAAGAGCAGACCGGCCAACAGGTATGCAAGGCCTACGCCTGTATCAGTTTTCCCGATTCCAAATCCGGTAAGGGTTATGACACCGCCGCCGATAATGATACCCAAACCTATGGTTACCAGTTCTTTAAATCCTAATTTGTTCATATTTTCATCCCTTCGTTTAATAATGCATCATTTTTATCTGACTGACAATCCTGTTGAGACCCTCTCTCAATATCTGGTTGGGACAAGCAAAATTGATTCTCTCGAAAGATTCTCCTCCTTTCCCAAACATATATCCGTTATCAAGAGCCACATTAGCTTTGTTTAGTATAACGTCGGCTCTTGTCAAATAATTATCCGCATCTTTAAAATCTATCCAAGCCAGAAAAGTTCCCTCGGGATTAGTGAGTTTTGCATTTCCCGGCAGGTTTGCGGACAAAATATTTTTTATGGTTTCTACATTATTTTGCAGATAGAGAATGGTGTTCTCTAACCACCGGTCACATTCGGTGTATGCAGCTTCCACAGCGGCAATCCCGAATATGTTCGGCAGAAGGAGACCTATCCTTGCTGTTACGTTATTAAATCTTTCCCTGAGCTCTCTGTTTGGAATTATGATATTTGACATCTGGAGACCGGCAATATTAAAGGTTTTGCTCGGAGAACTGCATAAAATGACGTTATCTGCAAATTCACCAAATTGTAAAACCGGAGTATGTATATGAGGTTTATATACTATGTCACAATGAATTTCGTCGGAGACAAGAATGACCCCATGTTTTTTGCATATCTCCAAAACTCTGTACAGCTCTTTGCGGGTCCAGACTCTTCCCACAGGATTGTGAGGACTGCAGAGAATCATTATCTTTGCTGCCGGATCAGATGCCAGCATTTCCAGATTATCAAAGTCCATAAGATAGTGGCCTCCGTCGTTTATGAGACAATTTTCCGAAACAACAAAGCCGTTATTTTCGATGGCCTGCCGGAAAGGATAATAAACGGGAGGCTGAATGATTACTTTGTCTCCTTTGGAACAGAGGCCTTGAAGGATATAATTTATTGCGGGAACAATACCGTTACTGTAACAGATCCACTCCTTTTCAAGATGACATTTAAACCGCCTCTCATACCAGGAAATGATGCTATCGTAGTAGCTTGATGTCATATCACTATATCCATAAATCCTTTGGTCTGCAACTCTGTGCAGCGCTGCGGTTATTGGCTCAGGACAAGGAAAATCCATATCGGCTACCCAAAATGACAACAGGTTATCGTCGGAGTATCCGCACCATTTCTGAACGAGGCCGGGGTTCCATTTAATACTGTTGGTTTTTGATCTGTCTAAAATACTATCGAGTTTATTATTCATAGCAGCTCCTAAGTTAAGTATATTTACAGTTAATCACCTTAACTGTATGATATCATAACCTTTTTATGTTTTCAATTGTCAGATTATTTGATATTTGACCGGTATTTTTATCTATAATAAACAACAATGAATATTTTAATGGATAATTGCAAAACAGTGTGGCATTTATTCGAAATTGAAGTTATAATTTAATTATTACACTTGTCAGGAGGAAAAGTATGATGAAATGCTATGACCTGTTCGAAACAGCAATGAGCCTTATTCTAAAGGCCAATAAATATATAAATATATATGAAAAAACTCCTCGTGCATATGGAACGGAAGATGTAATGTATATGGAAGAGTGTCATACACTTGAGATGATAGGAAATAACCCTAATATAACAATAAGCGATATTGCGAGAAATACAGGGAAAACTAAAAGCGCGTCGTCACAGCTTATAGACAGACTTGTTAAAAAAGGCTTCCTTTTAAAGGAAGGTCACCCTTCAAATAATCGAAGCTATAAACTTAAACTTACTGAAAAGGGAAATCTGGTTTTCAGAAAGCACCAGCAATATGATAAGGATAGCTATAAAAAGATAATGGAAGCATTAACGGATTTTACCGATGAGGATATAAATATATATATAGCTATCCAGAAAAAGATAAACGAACAGCTCATGAAAAATGCGGAGATTGAGGATTAAAGTATTCGTAAATTCAAAGCGTAAGTCTTTACGGCTTCCGCATTTTTGTGCAAAAACGCCGGGAGCGTTAAGCTCCCGGCGTTTTGCTTATCCTGATTCATCCACCCAGTTTAGTTCTTATAAATATTATGAGAAAACTTAGGGCAAAGGAAAAAATCAGAATTCCCCACACTAATTTTCTCGTAGAATTTCTCTCTGCTTTCTGAGTGGCTTTAAAGGCTGAAACCTGAATGTTATTCTGCAATGTTACATTGTTGGTATCGGAAATAATCTCCGGAACTGTGAACAGAGTGTTCAAAACTTTTAAGTATTCATCCTTGCCCTGCTGATCCAGTGCAATGGGCGTGCTGTTTCCGTTTGACTGATAGGTAACGAAAGTCAGTGGGGATTCTTTTCCACAGACATTGAGCCATGCTTCTATAATGAGCCGGCTGTCCTGCTGATAATAGTTAAAGCCGCAGCGGAATATGCAGCCGCTTATGTGATATTTTAAAATCCGTCCTTTGTTCCCCGCCTTATATTTGCCGAAACCAAGGTTGAAAAGCCATTTTTCGATTATATCGGCATAATAGTCAAAGCCTATGTCGGCAGTGTCTATTATAAACAGTGTCCTTTTTCCTTCTCTTGCCTTTTGCAGCTTTAACATTCCTCTTAGGAGAGACCATGAAAGGGCAAGACCCATTAAGGCAGCAAACAGCACGGCTGAAATTGCAAAGAGCATATTGCTTCCCTCCTGAAATAGACAGCTTCTGCGGGCGAAATTTATTATACTGCAATAATTGTACTACGCCTCAGCTGCGCGTACAATAAAAAAATAAAGGCGGGAGAGAGGTTTTATACTCCGCGAGCCTTAATTATTTCGCATTTCCCGCTTTATCCACGCCATTAAAAGGTCAACAACGCCTTTTTGCTGAATTTCAGTCAGTTCAATGCCTTTAGGAATACCGTACCACTTTTCAAAACAGCCACGGCAGCAGCAGGCACAGGCGTGCTGAGCCACAAATACAGGGTGCCCCCGCATGGGTGTCTGTTTGCCGTCGTTTGGAATATAAGCAGGGGCAAGGCGGCTGCGGACAAAATCTTCGGCGTGTTCCCTGATGACCGGAAGGCCCTTTTGGGAAATATATAATTTATCTTTTTCACTCAGATGAAACCTTGCTCTGAAATTCGATTTCTGCAAATTTGCAAGTGCCTGATTTATAGTCATTGGGATTACACCTCCGATAAACTTCGTATTTTTACGATTTTGATGGTAATTTTTGGCATACGTGTTATATATTATATCATATTTTAAAGAAATTCAATAGTTGATATTTAAATTCCCTGCGAGTAAAATATAATAGTACTCGACGCATTGCCGAGCAAGTATTATTATACGGAGGGAAAAAATGCGTAAAAAATTAAGCGTATTCCTTGCAATTTTGATGCTGATTTCCATAATGGTTCCCAGCGCTTTTGCAGAGGAAGGAAAATCTGATGACATCGCTATTCTTTACACTAACGATGTACACACTTATGTGGATCAGCCCCTGAGCTATGATGTTCTGAAGAACATCAAGAGCAATCTGGAGGAGCAGTATGAACATGTTCTTCTGGTAGACGGCGGCGACCATGCACAGGGCACCGCTTTTGGCTCTATGGACAAAGGCGAACACATTATCCAGCTTATGAATGCAGCAGGCTATGATGTTGCAACTCTGGGCAACCATGAGTTTGACTACGGCATGGAGGGATGCAAGAACCTTATTGAGTGGGCTGAGTATCCTTACATAGACTGCAACTTCTACGAAGAGAAGGACGGCGTCCGCGGCGAGAATGTTCTGGACAGCTACAAGATTTTCGACTTCGGCGATGAGAAAGTTGCTATTGTCGGCGTTCTGACTCCCGAATCCTTCACTAAGTCCACCCCCGCATACTTCCAGGACGAGAACGGTAACTACATCTACGGTATTTCCGGCGGCAAGGACGGTGCAGCTCTGTATGCAGATGTTCAGAAAGCCATCGATGATGCAAAAGCAGAGGGCGCTACCATAGTTATCGGTCTGGGCCATATGGGTGTTGACCCCTCTTCCGAGCCTTGGACCAGCACTTCTACTATTAAAAATGTATCCGGACTGGATGCTTTCATTGACGGTCACTCTCACACCGAAGTAGAGTCTCAGACTGTTGAAGACAAAGACGGCAATCCTGTTATCCTCACTCAGACCGGTTCCTACATGGATAATATAGGCCTCATGTTAATTCACGAGGACGGCACTATTGAGACTGACTTAATTACCACCGAGCCTATCACCGAGCCTGATCTTGATGAAAACGGTGAGGTTAAGAAAGATAAGCACGGCAATGACATGACCAAGGTTGTAGGCTACAATCTTGTTTCCGACCTGTACAACGGCGAATATGCAGCTGACGAAGAAGTTAAAGCTCTGAAAGACAGCTGGATTGATGAAGTTCAGGGAGAGCTGGGCACTGTTGTGGGCTCCACTCCTCTGACCTTTGATAACTTTGACGGTGAAACCCGTCTTGTCCGCAGCCAGGAGACCAACACCGGTGACTTCTGCGCTGATGCTCTTTACTACACCTTTGACAACATGGATCTGGATGTAGACGTTGCTGTTATGAACGGCGGCGGTGTCCGCAACAAGGCTATCACCGGCGACATTTCCTACCTTACCTGCAAGAGCATTCACACCTTCGGTAACGTGGCATGCCTGCAGACAGTAACCGGCCAGCAGATTCTGGACGCTCTTGAATGGGGTGCCCGTGTTGCAGGTACCGGCGAGGAGTGCGGCGGATTCCTGCAGGTTTCCGGTCTGACCTATCAGATTGACCCTGAGAAGCCCGACACCACTCAGAAAGACGAGAAGGGCGTTTGGGTCGGCGCACCTACTGACGGCTACCGTGTCCATGATGTAAAGGTCTACAACAAGGAGACCGATGGCTGGGACGATCTGGATCTGAATGCTGAATACAATCTGGCTGGTTATAACTATACCCTCCGTGACCTGGGCGACGGCTTCAACATGTTTGACGGTGCCGTGAATGTTCTGGACTATGTTATGGAAGACTACATGGTTCTTGCAAACTACATTCAGGCTTTCCCCGACGGTGTTGTTGACGCTGCCAATTCTCCTCTGACTGCAAAGTACCCCGGCCTGACTTCTGATTACAGCACTGTTAACGGCTCCGGCAGAATCGTAATGGCTGCAAATACCGCCGAAGAACCTGCTGAGCCTGCCGAAAGCGCAGCTCCTGCTCCCGCAGAACCCACTGAGCCTGCGGCAGAAGAAAGCAGCTCCAACACCGGCGTAATCATTGCAATAGTTATTGTAATTCTTGCAGTTTGCGTTGTTGTGGCAGTTGTGGTTAAAAAGAAAAAAGCCGGCAAGACTGACGAGAACGAAAAGTAAGCGAAAGTCTTAAAGCCAAAATAAAAAATAGAAATTTCCCCTGCTGATATGCAGGGGAAATTTTTTTCATGTTCTGAAAGACAGGGCAGGAGGCATTTTGTTTCCTGCCCTTATTTTATAAGTATCAGTCCTGAAAGCCTTAATATTCCAAAGAAAATTCAAATTCTGCCGGTAGGAAAATTTTCTTTAGAAATCTTAATAAATTTTTTGTCACATATTGTCGCCCTGCTGCGTCTATTATAGGCGATTGAAAATGAGAGATGATAATTTTTTTGAGAATGGTGGTAGGCGATGGTATTCAGCAGTCTTCAGTTTATCTTTATCTTTGTTCCCGTATTCTTCTGCATCTACTATTTGGTTCCGGGAAAAGTAAAAAACCTTATTCTTCTTATGGGCAGTCTGGCCTTTTATCTGACCGGTGCCCTTAAAAATCCCGAGCATCTGGTTCTGCTCCTGCTCAGCATACTTCTTGACTTTATGCTGGGACTTTTAATGGAAAGCAGGCCGAAGCATAAAAAGGCATTTCTCAGCATCGGAATTATATTCCATTTAATATGCCTTTGCTTCTTTAAGTACTTTAACTTCATTGCAGGGGAGCTTAACAGACTGCCCGGCGTTGATATTACGGCAAATATCGTTCTGCCTCTGGGAATTTCCTTTTATACCTTTCAGGGAATTTCATACATCATTGATGTTTACAGAGGGAAAATCGAGGCCGAGGACAGCCTGCTGAAATTCAGCGTTTATATTTCCATGTTCGAGCAGCTCATTGCCGGCCCTATCGTGACCTACGACAGGATAAAGCCGGAGCTGGACGAGAGAACGATTTCAAAGCAGGATGTTAAAGAAGGTATCGGAGTTTTCATCTTCGGTCTGGGCCTTAAGGTTCTGCTTGCAAACCCGCTGGGAAAAATGTTCACCCAGACTCAGAACATAGGCTTTGAGAGCATCACAACGCCCCTTGCGTGGATGGCTGCCATTGCCTTCTCCCTCCAGCTGTATCTGGACTTTTTCGGATACTCCCTTATGGCTCAGGGTCTTGGAAAAATGCTGGGCTTCAATATCCCACAGAACTTTAACTTCCCCTACATAAGCCGCTCCATGACTGAGTTCTGGCGCCGCTGGCATATAACGCTGGGGAGCTGGTTCAGAGAATATCTGTATATCCCTCTGGGCGGCAACCGCAAGGGAACAGCCTGTACCATAAGAAACCTGCTTATAGTGTGGCTATTTACCGGCGCATGGCACGGAGCGGGTTATAACTTCCTGCTGTGGGGCCTTATCCTATTTGTGCTGATAGCGGCAGAAAAGTTCTTTTTGGGCGGTTTTCTCGACCGCCACAAGGTGTTCAGCCGCGTTTACATGCTGCTTTTAATTCCCCTTACATGGTCGGTGTTTGCAATAACCGACATCCGGCAGCTTGGCATCTTCTTCACGAGACTGTTTCCATTCCTGAAACCGGGCTTTGTGCCTCTGTTCCCTGGAGACTATCTCAAGTATCTGGGAATGTATTATCCTTTCTTTATTATCGGCATCCTGTTTTCCACAAAGCTGCCATTTAATATTCTGAAAAGGATTAAAAATAAATACATTATTCGCCTTATCCTTTTAGCAATTCTCCTCGGCAGTGTTTACTGCATGTACAGGGGCTTTGATGACCCCTTCCTGTATTTTAGATTTTAAGTGAGGTTATAAAATGAAAAAATCAAATCTGATCATTATTCTGTGCTTTGTACTTATAATAGCAGCTGCTGCTTCTGCCATGCTCTTTAAGGGCGGCAAGGCAGATTCCGCAGAGAACAACATAAATACCGTTGCATACGCAGACTCCGAAGATGTTCCCACTCTGGGCTACGAAACCGAGAGCGAGGAGGCTTCTGCCAACAAGACCGCTCTTGTAGAGAGCGCTCCCGCTGAGGAGAAGGTTGAGGAAGTGAAAGAGTACAAGACCATTCCCATGGACGACGCGCTCTTTATCGGCGACTCCAGAACCGTAGGTCTTGACGATTACGGCCAGATCGAGGGTGCACACTTCTTCTCCGATGTGGGAATGAGCGTTTACAACATTTTTGAAAAGGGTGCAAAGGTTTCCCCCTACGGCTATGTTACCCTTAAGGACCTGCTTACAGATCATCAGTTTAACAAAATCTATGTTATGCTGGGTATAAATGAGGCGGGCTATGAGATAGACAAGACTATCGAAAAGTACGAGCAGCTTGTTGATTTCATAATAGAAAAAGAGCCTGACGCAAAGGTTTTCGTTATGGCTAACCTCCATGTAACCAATGCTAAATCCAGCGACGGAGGTTATATTAACAACAAGACCCTGAACCAGATAAACGAAGGTATTTCCGCTTTCGCAGAGAAAGATAACGTATTTTTCCTTGACGCCAATAAAGTTTTCGACGATAATAATAAGGGACTTGCACTTTCCAAGACCGGCGACGGTGTGCATCTCTACGCTAAGTATTATGTCGAATGGGGCAAATGGATAGTTGACCAGACGGCAAAAATCTGGGAGGAGAATGAATTTTGACCGAAAAGGAGAAATTCTGTAAAAATATAAAAAAATACGAATCTCCAATGTATGCCACGGCTTATTCTATCGTGAGGAATGAAGATGACGCGGCAGATGTAATAAGCGAATCTATATGCAGAGCGTACAGCAGCTACGCTCTGCTCAAAAATAAATCGGCTTTCAAAGCATGGATACTGCGTATTGTCCACAACACCGCAATAGAGATGGTACGCAAAAATTCAAAGATTGTTGAGATGGACGATCTGTACGACGTCGCGGAAAAAAACGACGGCGTAGATGTTGAGACTAAAATGGCTCTCCACGATGCGGTGGAGAGCCTTAATGAACCATACAGAACGGTTGTTAACCTGTTCTATTACGAAAATCTTTCGGTGTCGATAATTGCCCAGACAACGGGGGCGAACCAAGCCACGGTGCGACAACAGCTGTCGCGTGCCCGAAAAATGTTAAAGAAATTATTGAATGAGGATTTTTTAAATGAATAAATTTGATAAGAAAATAAAAGAAATGGCTAAGGCGGAGCACAGGGAAGTTCCTGAATGCGTCAGAAAAGCCATTGATGAGACTCTTGAAAGTCTGCCGGAGAGCAGCTGTAAAATACACAGTATAAACTATGCTTCCAGAATTATCTCAATCGCAGCCAGTTTTATTCTGGTTCTGCTCGTAATCATGCCCAATGTAAGCCCCGCATACGCCGAGGCTCTCCAAGATGTTCCCGTGGTGGGAAAATTGGTGCAGCTTGTCACCATAAGAAACTACCGTTATTCAGACGGCAACTATGAAATGGATATTAAGGTTCCCGAAGTTCAAAGTGAGAATGAGGCGGGAGCATTTATAAATAAAGACGTTAATGAGCTTACCGAGGCTCTGGTAAGCGAATTTTACAAGACCGTAGGCGTCAGCCAGTCCGAGGGCTACGGCGCAATCTATCTCGACTATAACGCAGTAAGCGATACTCCCCGCTGGTTCACTCTCAAGCTTTCGGTTTCCGAGGTTGCCGCTGACAGTCACAGCTATTTCAAATACTATAATGTGGACAGAGAAAAGGGCGTAATCGTTGAGCTGGGCGATCTTTTCGTTTCCGGCGACAGCATGAGAGTTATTGCCGACGATATTAAACGCCAGATGTCAATCAGAATGGCAGAAGATCCGGAAGTGATTTTCTGGGAAAATGAATCTGAATTTAATTCAAATCCCCAGATACTCCAAAGCTCCCACAACTTCTACTGGGATAAGGAGGGAAATCTGGTTATTCCCTTTGATAAATTTGAGGTAGGCCCCGGATATATAGGAGCGCCTGAGTTTGTGATAGAGAAAAATCTCATAAAAGATATTCTTAAGCCGGAATACAGTGACATTGAGGGTTAAAACC
>JAHHRQ010000015.1 GCA_020025715.1 Oscillospiraceae bacterium
GCAAGCTCCTGACCGGAGGAAAACAGTTCTACTACTGCGGCCTGAAATTCAAAATTCTCACGCATGGAGTCATAAAAGAAAATATTTGCTATCGCGCCGAATACGACAGGCAGCAAAAGGGCTGCTGTAACTCTCATTGCAACCGGCTTTTCCTTCTGAGTAAAGAGCAGAATGGCAGACACCAGAAATACCGGTGCAACCAGATAATAGCCCCAGCCCACAAGGCCTTTGAAAAGGTCTGCAAGGAAGGCTATAACTGCCCCGTCTGTATTAAAGAGGCTGATTATTACGAAAGCTGTCAAAAGCAGCAGCACAACTCCGCCGATTTCCCTGCTGTGTGTAGGTGCAGGCGGCTCGGGCTGCACAGGTGCTGCCTTCTTGGGTGAGCTTTTCTTTTCGGCCTCACTGTTTTTAGTTGTATTTTTGCTTCTTGCCATTTATAGAATCCTTTCCAGGTTCAGAATATCAGTGTAAGTATAATGGACAGCACGCCCATGACCCAGCAGTAATATGCGAAACCGCCCAGTCTTCCCTTCTGAGTCATATGACGGACAATAAGTATAGCTGCAATTCCCGCAAGCATAGCCACCAGCATACCAACAAGGCTTACAGGCAGAACAGAGATGTCTACACCGGCTTTAATTGCATCCACCAGATTTAAAAGGTTCATGCCGAACAGCACGGGAACGGAGAGCAGGAAAGAGAATTTAACAGCATAGCTTCTCTTTAATCCCGCTGCAATACCGGCTGTAATAGTGGTTGCAGGTCTTGACAGGCCGGGAACCGCAGCGGCGCACTGGCACAGTCCGATAATAAGTGCATCAAGCACTGTCATGCTGCCGCCTGATTTATTGCCCTCTTTCATTTTATCGGAAACGAAGAGCATACATCCGGTAAGTATAATAGCTACGGCAATGAAAATGTTGTTGAAATATAGTGTAGACAGCATCTTCCTTATAGGGAGGATGAAGAAAAGCGGAATACTGGCAACCACAATCATAAAGAATGTTCTCGCTGCCGGATAGCGGCTTCTCTGTACTCCTGCCATAGGGCCGAGATTTAAAAGACCCAGCAGCTCTAAAACCATCATTTTTAAGTCCTGCCAATAGAGCAGGATAAGCGCAAGAAAGCTGCCTATATTTAAAAACACTGAGAAAAACATAAACCCGCCGTCGGTGCTGTTTACGTCAAAAAGGTTATTCATTATAGAAAGATGTCCGGAGCTCGAAATAGGTAAAAACTCTGTAAACCCCTGTACGAGGCCCAGAACAATGGCGTTCCATATGGTCATCGGCATATACCCCCACAATAATCGTACCTTGCATTTTAACATATTTTTATTTTAATTACAAGTACGACAAATTACCTCATATTAACTTGATTTGCGGCAGGCTATTTAAATAAAAGCCGCACTTATTTAAAGTGCGGCTTAACCTCTATCTTTTTTCCGCTTCACGATGCAGATAATCAAGAGCGTCAGACAAAGTGCCTATCTGGTCTATGAGCCCGCTCTCCACTGCCTCCTGACCGTAAATTACACTGCCCACGTCGTTTGCAAGCTCGTCTGTATCGGTCATAAGCTCCAGAAATTTTTCCCGGCTTATATTTGAATGCTGCGTTACAAAGCCCACTATCCGCTCCTGAATTCTGGAAAAATAGTTATAGGTCTGGGGAACGCCTATCACCACCCCGTTAATCCTCACCGGATGAATAGTCATTGCGGCAGAGGGTGCAATCATGCTCCGCTTTGCCGCCACCGCAAGAGGGACTCCTATCGAATGTCCGCCCCCTAGAACCAGAGATACCGTGGGCTTTTTCATGCCCGCAATAAGCTCCGCTATGGCAAGCCCCGCCTCCACATCGCCGCCCATGGTATTTAAAAGTATAAGCAGCCCGTCAATTTCAGGGCTTTCCTCAACAGCTGCTATAAGGGGCAGAACATGCTCATATTTTGTAGTTTTGGCATCATCCGGCAAAAGCTGGTGCCCCTCTATCTGGCCTACTATTGTAAGACATTGAATGGTGCCGTTTTTGCTTGTGCCTAATTCTTTAACTTCTTCCACTGTATCACCTCAGGGATATTTTAGCCCTTTCGGCAATAAAAAAACCGGCGCTCATATGAGCGCCGGTAAAATAAAATCTTATTTATCCTGGTATGCTGCCAGAACACCTTTATAGGTCATGTAGCAGTCAAACTTGGAGACAACTTCAAAGGGAGCGTGCATGCTGAGAACAGGAACACCGGCATCAATGGTGTCAATGTTGCGGTTTGCCATGTACTGAGCAATAGTGCCGCCGCCACCCTGGTCAACCTTTCCTAATTCAGCCATCTGCCATACAACGCCGTTTTCGGCAAAGAGGCGGCGGAGGTAGGAAACGATTTCAGCAGAAGCATCGCTGGTGCCGGACTTGCCGCGGGCACCGGTGAACTTGCAGATACCCATACCATAGTTTACCTTGGACTCGCTGCGCTTCTCGGAAACCTCGGGGTAGAGAGGATCGTAAGCGTTGCAGACGTCTGCGGAGAGGCAGAAGCTGTTCTCGAAGCAGCGGCGGAGAGGAACGTTCTGAGTGTCGCACAGGTCTTCCATGAAGCACTCGAATGCAGCGCTCTGCATACCGGAAACACCCATGGAGCCGATCTCTTCCTTATCTGCAAGGATGCACACGCAGGTCTTTTCGGGGCTTTCTACATCAAAGATAGCTCTCAGCTCTGCGTATGCGCACACCCTGTCGTCGTGACCGTAGCCGCCGATGAGGGAGCGGTCAAGACCGATCTCGCATACATCGAATCCGGGAACTGCGGTAAGCTCAGCAGAGAGGAAGTCCTCCTCGGTGATGCCGTACATGTCGTTCAGGAGGCTCATAATAGCAAGCTTAACTCTGTCATTGCCCTCGTCAGCGTAGGGAGTGGAGCCGATCAGAATGTTAAGGCCCTCGCCGGTAATACCCTCGGCCATGGTCTTCTTCATCTGGTCTGCTGCAAGGTGGGGCAGCAGGTCGGTGATAACGAACTTAGGCTCGCCGGGCTCACGGCCGATAGAAACATTAACTACCTCGCCGTTTTTAAGAGCAACAACACCGTGAAGCTCCAGAGGAATGGTAACCCACTGGTACTTCTTGATGCCGCCGTAATAGTGAGTCTTGAAGTAGCACATCTCGTCAGACTCATACATGGTGATCTGCTTTAAGTCGATGCGGGGAGCATCAACGTGAGCGCCTGCAATAACAGTGCCCTCAGCCAGAGACTTTTTACCGATAACAGCAAGCATAAGAGCTTTGCCGCGGTTATTCTTGTATATCTTCATACCGGGCTTTAAGTCCATGCCGGGAACGTATTCCACAAAGCCAAGGCTCTCAGCCTCTTCGATAGCATTTACAACAGCTTCGCGCTCGGTGCGGGAGTTGTTGAGGAAACGCATGTACTTCTTGCAGTAATCCTCAACAGCAAGACGCTCTTCGGTGTCTATAAGATCATAGCCGTTTTTCTGTTCGTAAAACAGCTTTTCTCTCAGGTCATTTTTTTCTTCCATTTTTATTTGCCTCCTCAATTAGTGTTTTGAATTTATATATGAAATCTTCTTTGGAACTGTCATTTGCTATGGTATAATCACAGTTTTCTTCAAAGTAGCTCATAGGCTTTTGGGCTTTGACACGCATTTCGGCGTATTCTCTGCTTATGTTGTCCCTCTGCATAATGCGGGATATTCTGGTTTCATCGGAAGCGGTAACGCCTACTGTGAAACTGCAATTATCTGAAAGGCCGCTGCTAATAAGCTCTATGGCATCAATTACAGCCATTTTTCCGCCTTCCATGGCGTGAAGTCTTAAAAGCCGCTTTACTTCCATGTCCACATATTTATGGGTAATTTTATTTAAATCTTTAAGTGCTTCTTCGTCTGAAAATACAATGGAGCCCAGAGCTTTTCTGTCGAAAACGCCCTCAATGAATGAGCCAGGGAACCTCTCCCCTATCTCATGGAGCATATCCTCGCTGCTTACTAAAAGCTCATGGTAAACCCGGTCGCAGTCTATAACCAGTGCGCCCTGCTCCTGTAAAACTTTAAGGCCGGTAGTTTTGCCACAGCCTGTGCCGCCGGTAATTCCCACTATGGTCATCTCGCCGCACAGTGCATCTGCAATTTCTTCCGCAGACAGCGCGCCTTGTCTCAGAATTTTATAAGGAGTTTTGCTCATATCGATAAGAGTTGACTCTTTTCCTATTGAACATGCGCCGCCGTCTACTATGCCGCCGATTTTGCCGTCGAAGTATTCTTTAACCTTTTCTGCTGATTTAGGGCTTTCCGCTCCGGAGGGATTGGCTGAGGGCGCTGCAAATGGCAGGCCTGCAAGGCGCAGAAGCTCCAGAGTTTTTTCATGGTCGGGGCAGCGGAGACCCACTGTTTTGCCTCCCGCTCTCACTATTTCCGGCACAATATCTTTGGAATTTAAAACGATTGTGAGAGGGCCGGGCCAGAAGCGCTCTGCAAGGTCTTTTGCAGCTTTGGGTACCGTCTCGCAGTATTTTTCCATTTCGTCGGGAGAGGGCACCATAAGAGACAGAGGCTTTACAGGGGGTCTGCCCTTAACCTCGTAAATGTCCTTAACTGCCCGCTCGTTAAGGCCGTTTCCTGCAAGGCCGTAAACGGTCTCGGTAGGTACAGCCACAAGTGAACCTTTTCTTATAAGCTCTGCCGCTCCCGAAAGGTCTTCTTTAAATATCTCTGTTTTCATTTTTCTTCCCCCTGATTTGCAAGCTTTTCCGCCTGAGCCGCCGTAACAAGGGCATCTATCAATGGGTCAAGGTCACCGTTCATGATGCCTGAGATGTTGAAGTTTTTATTGTCACCGCTGAGTCTGTGGTCAGTTACACGGTTTTGCGGGAAATTGTAAGTTCTGATACGCTCGCTTCTGTCGCCGGAACCGATCTGGCTCTTTCTCTCGGCGGCTACTGCGGCGTGCTGTTTTCTCTGCTCTTCCTCGTAGAGCTTGGAGCGGAGAATCTGCATGGCTCTGTCTTTATTTTTATACTGGCTTCGCTCATCCTGACACTCTACCACAAGTCCGGTAGGCAGATGAGTAATTCTTATGGCACTTTCGGTTTTATTAACGTGCTGTCCGCCTGCACCTGATGAACGGTAGGTGTCAATTTTAAGGTCGTTCATATTGAGCTGAAATTCAACTTCCTCAATCTGGGGCAGAACCGCAACTGTTGCGGCAGAGGTGTGGATGCGTCCGCCGGACTCGGTAACCGGAACCCTCTGAACTCTGTGGCCGCCGGCTTCAAATTTAAGCCTTGACCATGCACCCTGACCTTCCACCACGAAGCTTATTTCCTTAATGCCTCCAAGCTCGGTTTCGTTAACGTTTACAACGTCAATTTTCCAGCCCTTACGCTCAGCAAACATGGAATACATTCTGTAAAGGTCGTAGGCAAAAAGCATACCCTCTTCACCGCCGACGCCGCCGCGAATTTCCATAATAACGTTTTTATCGTCATTGGGGTCTTTGGGCAGAAGCAGAATTTTAATCTCCTCTTCAAGCCTTTCCTTTTCGCTTTTTGCGGTTTTATATTCATCCTGTGCAAGCTCTCTCATTTCAGGGTCATCCATTAAAACGAGAGCGTCTTCCATATCAGCGGATGCCTTTTCATATGCACAGTATGCCTCCACAATAGGTGCAAGCTCCCGGCTTTCCTTATCAAGCTTTGCATAAAGGGAGGGGTCGGAATAGGTTTCCGGCATTTCCATTCTGCGGCATATTTCCTCGTATTGATTTTTCAGAAGTTTAAGCCTTTCAAACATCTGCATTCTCCGTTAGTTAAATAAATCTGATTGATTATTTTACCATACTTTCTTTCCCCTGTAAACCTTTATCATTTCAGAATAACAGGACTGCGGCGAAAATCTTCTCCGCTTCTTCTCTCCCCCGTGGCCTTTCTGCACAGCACATAAAAATCATGGGCGGCAGAGCCAAGCTCAAAGATTTCTCTGCACTGTGGGCTGAGATTTTTAACCGAGGCAGGCTTTGTTATTATAGGAATACTCTCTTTTTGCGTTGCCGTTTTTATAATTTCGCAGCCCCTGCTGTCTGCGGCAAGCACTCTTGCATACGGCGGAATTCCCTCGTTCATGCCTTTTTTTACCCCAAGGCAGGCGTTCAGGCACATGCGGCGGATTCTCGAAAGAGCGTAGCGCTTGGTTTTGGCAGCGGACAGCACTCCGTCAAGTCCGCCCTCTTCCCTTACAGCATTATAAAGCCGGCGTCCTGCTCCGTCGCCCCCGTCCGGAATATTTTCATAGTATTCCTCGCTGAACATTCTGAGCCTTGAGAGCATGGCAATCTCCATTAGAGCTTTATCCGTCAGCTCTCTCCCCTGCTCCCGCTCTCTGAGATAAATTTTCTCTGCATTTTCGGGTATATGCTCACTGAGGTTCTTTCCCATTTTGAGCATGTTTCTAAGCTCAGATGCAGATTTAGGGCCGTTTCCGGTGTGTTCCTTGTCGTGGCCGCTGCCGAAGCGCTGAACTGTCATAGGTATAATAGGAAGGTCCAGCTCGTAAATCGCTTTAAGATATTCAACGGCAAGGATATTATTGGGCAGTTCAAGCTGCTGGGCAAGCTCTCCTATTTCCTTTTCGGCGGCAATCTGTCTTGCAGAAGCATAAGAAAGATTGGCATCTGAATTTAAGACTTCCTTCACCTTTTCATTAAATTCAGGTTTTATAAGCATTTCGGCAAGCTTTTTAAGCGGTTCTATCTCCCCTGTCTCACTTCCAAAGCTCAGGTGCGTTGCTCCCATAGCCGAAAGCAGCCCCACGGAACCTCTTGCAAAGCTCTCCGCCGAGGACAGGGACCATGGCAGAGGAAGTTCTATCACGAGGTTTGCACCGCAGCGGCAGGCGGCCTCTGCTCTCGCGAATTTTGAGTATACTGCCGCCTCTCCCCGCTGCATAAAGTCTCCCGACATAACGCAGATAACTGCCGCATCTTCCCCCAAAGCATGTCTGCTCATCATAATATGGTACGCATGGCCGTTATGAAAGGGGTTATATTCGCACACTATTCCGATAATTTCCATATAATTCGCCTCTTTTTATAAAAAGTTCTTGCCTTTTTTGTTATTTGTATTAAAATAGATTAGGTATGATTCTTATTCTACTTAATTTCATCAGCATTTACAATAGAAAGGAAACTGAAAATGAAAATTTTAGTCATCAACGCAGGCAGTTCTTCCCTTAAGTATCAGCTTATTGATATGGAGAACGAAAAAGTCATGGCCAAGGGTCTCTGCGAGCGTATCGGTATTGACGGTCACTTAAAGCACAGCCCCCTGGTTGGAGGCAAGCCCGTTTTCGACGAGGATATTTCCCTTCCTACCCATTCCGAGGCAATCGCAGCAGTTATCGACAAGCTCACCAGCGCAGAGTACGGTGTTGTCAGCTCCATGAAGGAGATTGACGCTGTCGGTCACCGTGTTGTTCACGGCGGCGAGAAGTTCGCAAGCTCCGTCAGAATCAATGACGATGTTATGGCAGCTCTGGAAGAATGCACTCCCTTTGCTCCCCTGCACAACCCCGCAAATATCACCGGTATCAACGCCTGCAAGGCAGTTATGGGTGATGTTCCCATGGTCGCTGTATTCGACACTGCTTTCCACCAGACCATGCCCGGAAAGGCATATATGTACGCAATCCCCTACGAGTACTACAAGAACGACGGTATCCGCCGCTACGGCTTCCACGGTACCTCTCACCGTTACGTTTCTTCCCGCTGCGCAGAGCTTATGGGCAAGCCCATTGAGGACCTGAAGATAATCTCCTGCCACATGGGTAACGGTTCTTCTATCTGCGCAATCGACCACGGCAAGTGCGTTGACACTTCCATGGGCTTCACTCCTCTGGTAGGTCTGCCTATGGGTACCCGCTGCGGCGATCTGGATGCAGGTGTTATCCAGTTCATCATGAACAAGTACGGCATGAGCATCGACGAAATGCTGAACGTACTCAACAAGAAGTCCGGTGTTCTGGGCGTTTCCGGCGTTTCCTCCGACTTCCGTGACCTTGACAATGCAGCCGAGCAGGGCAACGAGCGTGCAGCTCTGGCTCTGGATATGTTCCATTACTGGGTTGCAAAGGTTGTGGGTTCCTACGTTGCAGCTATGAACGGCGTTGACGCTATTGTCTTCACCGCAGGCGTAGGCGAAAACAGCAAGGAGTCCCGTGCTGCTATCTCCGAGTACTTCGGTTATCTGGGTGTTACTATCGACGCTGAGGCAAACTCCAAGCGCGGTCAGGACATCATGATCTCCACTCCCGACTCCAAGGTTAAGGTATTTGTTATCCCCACCAACGAAGAGCTGGTTATCGCAAGAGATACCAAGGCTATTGTCGGCTGAGCTTAATCTGCAAATTAAAAATGTACGGTATGAATTCATACCGTACATTTTTTTATTATTTAATTGCGTTAATTGCAATCTGAGTCCATTCTTCCATGTTGTCCCAGTAGTCCATAAGCTCAGGGATTGTGAGCCACAGGCCCTCAAGCTTTTCGGTTTCCTTTACCACAACTTTGCCCTGAACCTCCATGGTAAAGCAAAGGCCCAGATGAACACTGCCCACGTCGTTGGAGTCGTTATTTATAACGCCGACAGGTTTAAGCTCTCCCCGCTTTTCTATGTAAACCTCTTCGTCAAGCTCACGCTCAAGGCCGCGCATAAGCACCTTTTCCTTTTCGGTTTCGTCAACGGGGTTTATGTGTCCGCCGATACCGATTGAGACCTTGCCGTGAAGTCTTGCTTCGCCCCCCTTATTAAGTCTGCGGGTGGTGAAGATTTTATCTCCCTGTCTCAAAACAACATAGGGAATAATCTGCTTATATGACGGGTCTACCTCCGCATCAGGTCTGGGGATAAATTCATGCTCATTTATAATGGTATCAACCAGAGCTTCACGGTCGGTATCCACCATGCCGTCTATGCCCTGAATATACTTTTTAAGCTTCTCTGTTCTGACAACTAATACATTTTCCATACATTTACCTCGTTCTGCCTGAATTTTCCTCGGCTGTCATTGACTAAAATTGTTTTTAAGGTTAAAATCCTATTAAGGATTTAATTATAACACATCAGGGAGGATTTTTCTATGCCAAGCTTTGAAGATATTTATTTCCAATCTTCTACCGGTGTCAACCGAATTCACGCCCGAAAGTGCATCCCCGACGGTAAGCCCATAGCTATTGTCCAGATAAATCACGGTATTGCGGAATACATCGAGCGCTATGATGATTTCATGAATTTTCTGGCTAACAACGGCTTCGTAGTAGTTGGTGAGGATCACTTAGGACACGGAAAATCCATTGAGCGTCCGGAAGATAAAGGCTTCTTTGCCGAGAAAGACGGCTGGAACTATGTTTTAAAGGACATTGACCAGCTGAGAAATATTATAAGAGAGGATTATCCCGACCTGCCCTATATTTTCTTCGGTCACAGCATGGGCAGCTTCCTCACCCGTCACTATATCATAAATAACCCTGATAAATATGACGCAGCCATTATCTGCGGCACTGAGCAGATGCTGACTCCCAAAGCCCTTTTCGGCTACGGTCTGGCTCAGTCTGTCGTCAAAGCTAAAGGCCCCAGAGCAAACGGCAAGCTTTTGAATGATGTTGGCTTTGCAGGCTTCAACAAACGAATTCCCTACCCCATGACCGAGTCTGACTGGGTATGCGCAAGCTATGAAACGGTAAAAAAATATGTTGCCGACCCTCTCTGCGGATTTATTCCCAATGCCGGCGTTTTCAGAGACATGATGGGCAGTGTACTGTACATCATCAATCAGAAAAACATTGACGCCATGAGCAAAACTCAGCCCATATTCTTCATTGCCGGTAAGGATGACCCTGTGGGAGAATACGGCAAGGGTGTAGAGAGAGCATATAAGGCTTTCTGCAAGGCCGGTATTCAGGATGTTACAATCAAGCTTTATCCCGGAATGAGACATGAGATCTTAAACGAGGATAACCACGAACTGGTTTATAATGATGTTCTGGCATGGCTCAATGCCAAGCTCGAAAAAATAGCACAATAAGATATAAATTTAAACGGGACGCATAATACGTCCCGTTTTTTTAGTTATGGCTTTAGCGACAACTAAAAAAGACTCCGGTCAAAAATGACCGGAGTCTTTTACTGTTTCAGTTGTCCGTAAGAACTTCTCAGCTCTTTACGGAGTGTTGAAGTGAGACTGTTTTAAATCAGTCTTCCTCAGGAGCAAAGCCGGAAGCAGTGCCGTCTGCGGAAATCTCGTATACGAGAGCATCCTCGCCGTTGCTGCGAACGGGCTCTACGTACTCCTCTTCCTCAACTTCCTGTACGGGAGCGGGTTCGGGCTCAGCAAGAGCACGGATGGAGAGGGAGATCTTGTGCTTGTCCTCGTCGATAGCAGTGATCTTTGCATCAACTACATCACCGACAGTGAGAACATCCTCGGGCTTGCCGATACGGCGGTTAGCAATCTGGCTGATGTGGATCAGGCCGTCAACACCGGGGAGAACTTCTGCAAATGCACCGAAGGGCATGAGCTTAACAACAGTAACCTTGGCAACAGAGCCGACGGAGTACTGGTTCATGAACATCTCCCAGGGATTTGCGTTGGGATCCTTGTAGCCGAGAGAGATCTTGCGCTTCTCGCGGTCGAAGTTGATGACGTAAACTTCGATCTCATCGCCGACGGAAACAACCTCAGCAGGATTGTGGATACGGCCCCAGCTCAGCTCGGAAACGTGAACCATACCGTCGATGCCGCCGATGTCTACGAATGCGCCGTAGCTGGTCAGGGACTTAACAGTACCATGGTAGTGCTTGCCGATCTCGATGCTGTTCCAGATCTCCTCGATGCGTGCGCGGCGCTCAGCCTGTGCAACGCGGCGGATGGAACCTACAACGCGCTTGCGAGCCTTGTTGACCTCAGTGATCTTGAGACGAACGGTCTTCTTAACCAGCTGAGACAGCTCTGCCTCACGGGGCAGATCGGTCTGAGAAGCGGGAACGAATACACGAACACCCTTAACAGAAACGACAACGCCGCCCTTGTTAACCTCAGTTACGATGCCTTCCATGACTCTGCCGTCCTCGACAGCCTCTTCAACGTCTGCCCAGATCTTGGCAGCGTCAAGACGCTTCTTGGAAAGCTGTGCGGTGCCGTCGACATCGCTTACTCTTACAACAACAGCCTCAATACTGTCGCCGACCTTAACAACATCCTCAACCTTTATTCCATCATCGGTAAACTCGGTAGTGGGAATAAAACCGGAATACTTAGTGCCCAGATCAACACTGATTTCCTTCTCAGTGATGGCCACAACGGTACCGGTTACCTTGTCTCCGTTATATATGGGTTTGAGAGTCTCCTCCAGCATTTCATCGAAGGACATTTCCTTCTCAACTGCGGATTCTTCTACTTTGATTTCGTCGCTCATTTTGTTTCTTACCTCCTTAATTATCCACGCGGGAGTTGATGCTCCGGCTGTTAATCCGACGCACTGTGCAGTTTTAAGCCTGTCTACATCCAGTTCCGAGGTTCTCTCAATAAACTGAACGTTATCGCAATGCTCCATACATATCTGCGCTAAATGCTGACTGTTGGCGCTGTGTTTACCACCTATCACCACCATAGCGTCGCATTCTTTCGCTAAAGCCTCAGCCTCTGCCTGTCGCGTGAACGTAGCAAGACATATTGTATCAGATATTTCCGGATTTGTACATCTTTTTTTTATGATATTGCAACATTCGGTAAATTTAGTATGTGTTTGGGTGGTTTGTACCACAACACTTATTGCTTTTTCCCTAATTTCAGGGTTCAAAGCGAAGAATTCTTCCATTTCCTCAGGATTTTCAATGACTTTATGCTCTCCGCACCAGCCGCATATAGCCTCAACCTCAGGATGATTCTTCATTCCTATAATGATTACAAAGCGGCCGGCGGCCTGAGCTTTGCTCACTATCTTATGTATAAACTTGACCTTGGGGCAGGTGGCATCGATAACGACAGCCCCCTTTTTCTCCAGCTCATCACATGCAATTTTGGGCACACCGTGGGCTCTGAGCAGAACATGCTCACCTTCTTGGGCCTCCTGAGGGGAATGAATTACTCTGAGACCTTTTTTCTCCAGTTCCGCCACTACATCCTCATTATGTATAAGCTCACCAAGACATGCACATTTGCCCTGTTCGCTCAGAAGCTTTTCCGCCATATCCACAGAACGCTTTACTCCAAAGCAGAATCCGGCGCTTTCAGCAACCTTGAGTTCTCTCATTTCTTATCCTCCGCCTTTTCTATATGGAGCTTTTCACTTATAACGCTGCAGAGCAGGTTGAAGCTTTCCTCAAAGTTAATATCGCTTGTGTCCACTCTCACAGCATCTTCCGCCTCTCTTAAAGGTGCAGTCTCACGCTGAGTGTCCTGTCTGTCACGCTCGATGATTTCTTCAAGTACGGTCTCATAGCTCTGCTCCATGCCCTTTTCCTTAAGCTCCAGCATCCTGCGCTGTGCTCTGGCTTCGGGGCTGGCGGTAAGGAAGATTTTGAGCTGTGCATCGGGCAGAACGACAGTTCCTATATCGCGGCCGTCCATTATAACGTTATTTTCTCTTGCAAATTTTCTCTGCATTTCCAGTAGGTATGCTCTCACCTGAGGAATTGCGGAAACTTCGGAGGCACAGAGAGATATGTGGGGCTGTCTGATTTCTCTTGAAACATCCTCGCCGTTTAAGTACATGCGCTGCTCGCCTTTTTCGTCGTATGCCATGTTAATCCGGAGCTCCGGCAGCATTGCGGCAACGGCCTCGGGGTCTTTTCTGTCTATGCCCTTTCTGTATGCGGCAAGACCTACGCTGCGGTAAATAGCTCCTGTATCAACGTAAATGAATCCGAATGCGGCGGCGCAGCGTCTTGCAAGACTGCTCTTTCCTGCACCGGAGGGACCGTCAACGGCAATTGAATAGAATTCTTTCATTATATTTCATCCTTTAACACAGATTTTCCGGCTACAAAGCCTGTTGACCACGCGATCTGTAAATTATATCCGCCGGTATAGCCGTCAAGATTCAATACCTCGCCTGCAAAGTACAGGCCATCTACAAGCTTTGACTCCATGGTTCTGGGGTTAACTTCTTTTGTATCAACGCCGCCGGAGGTAACGATAGCCTCATCAATGGGCCGTGTGCCGGATATTGAAACAGGGAATTCCTTAAACAGCTTCACAAGCTTCATTCTCTGCTCATGGGTAATGGTATTTACCTTCTGGTCGGGAGATATGCCGGAGAGCTTTATAAGCACGGGTATCATGGTTTTTCCCGCCAGCTTATCAAGAGCATTTTTAAACTCACGGTTGGAAAACAGCTCAAAGTCTCTCAGTATGCGGGTATCCAGCTTCTTTTCGTCCAGAGCAGGCTTTAAATCAATTTTAAGCGAATATCTGGCCTTACCCATATTTCTCATATGTGAGCTGGCAGAAAGCACCAGAGGGCCTGAGAGGCCGAAATGCGTGAAAAGCAGTTCGCCAAGCTCTTTGTATATAAGCTTATCATTTTCGTAAAGAGACAAGGTGACATTTCTCAGAGAAAAGCCCTGCATCTCAGCGCAGTAATCATCGTCACTTTCAAGGGGTACAAGGGAAGCTCTGGGTTCAATTATATTGTGCCCGAACTCTCTTGCAAATTTATATCCGTCGCCTTTTGAGCCGGTCAGCGGATAGCTCATGCCGCCGGTGCATACGGCAGCGGCTCTGCACTTAATTATACTCTCGCCGGTTTCAACGGCGGAAACGGCGCCGTCTTCGGTTAAAATGCGTTTGGCGGTAGTATGTACGACTTTTACGCCGAATTTTTCGCACTGCCGCACCAGAAGATCCGCCACATCGTTTGCATTATCAGATACGGGGAAAACCCGGTTTCCGCGTTCTGTTTTAAGCTTAAGCCCACGGCTTTCAAAAAACTCCATAGTGTCGGTGGGGCTGAGTCTGTTTAAGGCGCTGTACAGGAAACGTCCGTCAGAGGGGATATTCTCCATAAAGCCCTTAATGTCGCAGTTATTTGTGACATTGCAGCGGCCTTTTCCCGTAATACGCACCTTTCTGCCTAATTTTTTATTAGGGTCCAGCAGTGTCACGCGAACTCCACGCTCCGCTGCTGTAATGGCGCACATAAGGCCGGCTGCACCGCCGCCTATTACCACCAGATCTGTGTTACTGTTCATTTTCTTTATACTCCATGCGGAGATTTTCACTCTCCGCTATATTTTTATCTCTGATTTTTTCCTCTTCCGGCCGGGCAGTCAGCGCTCTAATAACGCTCATAACGCCCACGCTGTTTTCGGTATATATGGCAAGATCGGCATAGTTAACTGCCGAATTGGTTTCCGAGCTTGAAACAAGGGCAACGGTTCCGCCGTTTTCCCTGACATAGCGGCTCACAGCCATACGGTATGGGCTTTTTCTGCCGCTGCTCAACACTATCATAAGAGAATTATTTTCCATGCCCGGCAGAAATTCAAGTTCATCCTCGCGCATAGCCCTTACGGCTTTTCTTATATGTCTCAGGCCGTTTTCAAGGTATTCCGCCAGCGGCCACAGGCCGTCATAGCCTAAAATATAAATCTCAGAGCACTCTCTTATAAGCTCCTCAAGGCGCTCAAAGTTTTTCATGTTTTCTTCGTTGGCGCAGAGCTTTATATTATGGGCATCGGAATTTAAATATTTAAGAAATTTTTCTCCGCTGAAGCTCAGCTTTTCCAAGTTGCAGGGGCGCTTTGTACGTTCAAGCCGTTCCCTTAATACATGCTGCAAAGCCTTTCTCAGCTCCGGGTAGCCCTCATAGCCAAGCTCCCCTGCAAAGCGCACAACCGTTGACTCACTTACCCCCACTTCCCTTGCCAGCATTGAAGCCGTCATAAAAGCTGCTCTGTCGCAGTTTTTACATATGAAAAGAGCCAGTTTTTTCTGTCTTTTAGATAAGTTCGGTATAGTGGAAGAGAGCTTTAATAATACATCATTTTCAGTGTTCATCTTTTATAAGCTTTATTTCCTGTTCCGTCAGGCGGCGCCACTTGCCGCATTTAAGGTCACCCAGCTCAATGGGGCCTTCGCTCACGCGGCAAAGCTTTGTGACTTTAAGCCCTGCCTGAGCGCACATTTTTCTGACCTGCCGGTTTCTGCCTTCAAATATGGATATTGCAAGCATTGCCCCGCCGGGGAAAACATCCATAATGTCCACCTCAGCCGGTCTGATCGTATAGTCATCTATAATCATGGGCTCACGGAGATACTCGATTTTAGGGCCTATATCCTGCCCTGTCACCCATGTATAATATGTTTTTTTCATGTTATGGGAGGGGTGCATAAGAGTATTTGCAAAGTCACCGTCATTTGTCATTATTAAAAGGCCTTCCGAATACATGTCAAGCCTTCCCACCGGGTATACCCGCTCGCCCAGCTCGGAAACCAGCTGAGTGACGTTTTTTCTGCCCTTTTCGTCTTTAAGGGTGGTTACATATCCCCGGGGTTTATTCAGCATTATGTACAGCTTCTCGCCGCCGGAGGGCAATGCCCTGCCGTCAACAAGTATTCTGTCCTTTTCAGGGTCCGCCTTCTGTCCCATAGCGGCAGTTTCACCGTTTACGGTAACTCTGCCGGCGGCTATGCAGTCCTCAGCCGCACGCCTTGACATAAGGCCGGACGCAGATATTATTTTTTGAAGCCTTTCAGCCATATTCTGGCCTCCGTTTATTAAAATTGCTCACAGGGCAGGCATAATACTGTCCCTGTAATAAAGTTCTGTTTCTCCGATGAGCTTATCATCGCAGTATAGTTTTAGCTTTCCGGCCCTGTCCCCTGCCTGAATCGGTGCAAACACAAAGGACGGCATTTCAGCCTTATAGCTTATTTTCCCACTCAGCGGCAGGAACGCCATATACTCTTTGGGAAGTACAAAGGCAGTTTCCGCATCGCCGGATATAACAGGCACGGTAAAAGATATATTTTCGCTGATATTTCGTTTTGAATACAGCTCAAACGCCCGGTTATAAAGCTTTATATGGTCGTTCCAGTCATCCGGTGCTTTCAATGTGACACATATAAGTCTCGTTCCGTTTCTCTCGCAGCAGCTCACAAGGCATCTGCCCGCAGCCTCGGTAAAGCCGGTTTTACCGCCGATGCAGCCCTTACACAGCTTTAAGAGCTTATTGTGGTTAATAAAAGTCTGCTCCCCAATCTGCGTACTGCCCATAGCGGTAATTTTCGCAAAGGTCTCATTTTTCATGCAGTAGGCCATAAGCTTTGCAAGGTCTGATGCACTTGAATAGTGCCGCTTTGCGTCAAGCCCGTGGGGATTTTCATAGTGGGTGTCTGTCATACCCAGTTCGGAAGCCTTTTTATTCATAAGCTTCACAAACTCTTTTTCGCTCTTTGCAGTATGGCAGGCAAGAGCCATTGCAGCGTCGTTTCCCGACACCAGCATAAGCCCCTTCAAAAGCTCCTCAACCGTATACTTTTCGCCCTCTTTAAGGTACATGGAGGAGCCTTCAAGACCGCAGTACTCCCCTTTAATATCTACGACCTCGGAAAGCTCGCAGTTTTCAATGGCAATAATTGCAGTCATTATTTTAGTTGTACTTGCAATAAGAGAACGTTTATCCGCTTTCTTATTAAAGAGGATTTCCCCGTCCTCATGGATTAAAATTGCTTTTTCTGCGCTTATATCCGGATCATTATCTGCAAACGCAGAACCGCAATTTAAAACTGCCAGTGCAAGTGCAAGGGTAAACGCACAAAGTCTTTTAATAATAAGCACCACCTTTTTTAAGCCGCCTGAGGTATGAAATTGCTTCACACATCAGGCGGCAGTCTTGGCAGTGATTATTATTTCCGGCTTAAAATAAAATAATTCCTTATTTTAAAAAATCAGCCCTGTTTTTCTTCCTTCTGTTTTTCGATAAAGCTGTCTACTCTGTCCATGACCTGAGGGACAAGGTCAATAATTCTGTCAACGGTGTTGCTGGCAGGAGGAGTGACGTTGACCATTCTCACGCTGCCGTCCTTAATGACAAGGAAGCCAATGGGGTCAATCTTCACACCGGTAGCATTTCCGCCGCCGTAGGGCTTATCATCACCGGGCTTTTTAGCGCCGAATTCTACTCCGCCGCCTCCGAAGCCTACACTGATTCTGGAAATGGGAACGAGAGTAATTCCATCAGGAGTATATATGGGGTCACCTACAACTGTATCCACTTTAAGAATGTTCTTTACATTCTCCATGGTGGTCTGCATGAGTTCGCCTATGGGGTTTTTATCCATTTGAGTCCTTCCTTTCCTCTGCCTGTATGTTTTCTTTATTTGAGTTTTCTGTAATTGCAGGAACAGCTTCTCCCGCGTCAGGAGCCTTGTTTGCATCTGCGGGCATTGCTGCCGGGGCAGCTGCTGCCTCTGCTTTGAGTCTGGCCTTATTTCTCTTTAAAATGCCAAGCATCTTAAAGCCTACCGCCAGCACTATCGCCATTATCTGGCCTATCCTTATGCTCATTGCAAGGCCCAGATCAAGCTTCATCTCATCTATTGTAAAATCTACATCCGTCCATACGCTGCAATCCTTAACGGTGAAGCGCCGGGAGCATATAGGTGCAAGACTTGAAAGCGCAGCATTTACGTAAGCGAATGTGACAGCGGTATTATAGGGGTCTTTTCCGGCAGCTGTATAGTGGAGAAGGAATCTGTCCACCTTCAGCTTCCGCCCGAATTTTCCAACGGCACCGAGACCTGCCTTTGCAAGCTCAAGCATTTCCTCTTTGCTGAATCTAGTAATATCAATAGGCAGCTTGTCTTTTTTGGGCTTTTCTTCTTTCGGCTTCTCTGCCGATTTCTTTTTTGCCTTCTTCGCCTTTTTCTTTGACTCTTTTTCGGGTTTTTCCTCTTCCTGAGGCTTGGGATAAAGCGGCATCAGCACGCCGCAGGCTTTTGCAGATACGTGCAGTTCACCGTTTTCGTAACCTACATCCGCACCTACCGGTATAAGCATTATCAGCGCAATCAAAAGAACTATAACGCCTATAATGATTAGCGCAACCAATTACATCACTCCTTTATCCCTTCTCCTGTTATCTCGGTTATACTCATCTGACCGCCGGAGGCATTTTGCAGCTCGTCTATGGCATTCTGGAGCTTTGTCATTCCCTCTCCGTTTGTCATATCCGGGAGCTTCGGCAGCTGGGACAGCTCGCTTATTCCCATAGTGCGTAAAAATACATCCGTTGTTCTGAATATTGAGGGGCGGCCGGGTACATCAAGCTTGCCGCAGGGCTCTATAAGCCCCCTCTCAATTAAAACTGACACGGTGTAGGCGCTGTCAACGCCTCTGACCTGGTCAATGTAAGCTCTTGTAACAGGCTGGAAATAGGCAACGATTGCCAGAGTTTCCAGCGCAGGTTTGGAAAGCATGGGCGGTTTTCTCTGCTCCAGTGTTTTTATAATAAAGGGAGCATATTCGGGAGCCGAACACAGCTGAAGCTTATTGTCCAGTCTCAGAAGCCTTATACCGCGCTGCTCTTTTTCGTATTTTTCCGAAAGTTCTTCGGCAACTCTTAATATCTCATTTTCGCTCGTATTTAATACAAGTGACAGTCGCGCCACGGGAACACTGTCCCCGGCGGCAAATAATATAGCCTCAACAGCAGAAGAAATATCTATCATATTATCTCCAATTATTCAGAAATATTTTCCAGAATTTCGTCCATATCTCCGCCGACGAATTCCAGCTGATAGTCGCCCTCAAGGCGGCTGATTTTAATACTGCCCATACTGCACAGCTCAAGCACCGCAACAAAGCTTGCAACAAGCTCCGAACGTGATGAACACTCAGAGTAAATTTCATTCAGGGTTCCGGCTTTTTTGCCGAGGCGCAGCAGAATTTCACGGCTTTTATCCTTAACGGAGTAAATTATCCGTTTCGGCACCGCCGAGAGAAGATTTTCTTCCTTCTCAGTGGGACGGCTGCCCCTTGAATACATGCTGTACATAGCCCTTAAAAGCTCTACCGGCTCATGCTTATACTCATACTGCCGATCCTCCCGTCTTAACGGCTCCGGCATTTTAGAGTAGTACAGCATACCTTTTTCCGCTGCATCCTGCATTTCAGGCAGCACCTGCTGAATGGATGATAACAGGTCCTTGCATTTTAACTGCTCCAGCGAAGCCATGAGGACTTCAAGTTCGGAGACCTCTTCTTCATCATTTACAAGCAAAGTCTTTGTCTTAATATAAAGCAGATGAGATGCCATCTGCACAAATTCACTGGCTATCTCCAGATCCATGCTCTGCATCTGGTCCAGATATTCAAGGTACTGATCCAGAATATCCGAAATGCTTATATCTCTTATCTCTATTTTGTTTTTAGAAAGCAGCATCAAAATGAGGCTCAGGGGACCTTCAAAGTCCTGAAGCTCATTTTTTCCTTTTACTACGCCTTCAAGGCGAAAATTCGGATTTTCCATTATACCTCAAATATAAAAAAGTTTTAAAACTAAATTGCAGGCCCAGTTTGCTATGGGGAAAAGGCCGCTGTAAATTGTATTTATAAGCCATGAAAGAGGTCTGCCCAGAACGCCTGTTGCAACCAGTGCGAACATAATAAGCATACCCCAGCGTTCATAGCGCATGAGTTTATAGTAATTTTCATTGCTCAGGCAGGATAAAAGCACTTTGGAACCGTCCAGAGGCGGCACGGGTATAAGATTGAAGATCGCAAGGCCAAGGCTTAAATCTGCCGTAAGCTCAAGCATCCGGAGTATATAAACCCCAACTGCGCTGCCCTGCAGCGGAATATACAGTGTGCCGAACAAAAACAGGAACAGTATTGTAATGAGTATATTTACTACCGGCCCTGCAAGAGCGGTTATTGCCATATCCCGTTTTGGATTTTTAAACCTGAACATATTTACAGGCACAGGCTTTGCCCAGCCCACATGGAATATCATCATCATTAGAAGGCCGAGAATATCAATATGCTTTAAAGGGTTCAGGGTGAGTCTCCCCTGTTCCTTAGCAGTATTATCGCCCAAAAGCCAGGCAACGTAGCCATGGCCCATTTCATGGAGTGTTATGCACAGAAGTGCCGGAATTACGCCAAGTAAAATACTGAGAAGATATGTGAAATCAAATCCGTTCCATATAGATTGTAACGTACTTATTTTGTCCACCCCACTTTAGGCTACATTTTAACAAATTTATATCAAAAATACAAGGGCGATACAAAGCAAAGTTTCGTATCGCCCTGAAAATCATATGAAATTAAGGATTTCGCTCATCAGACTGTCTCTGCCCATTCCCTTTTCTGCTGAAAAAGGAATAAGCTTAACGTCTTCGGGGAGTTGGAGAGTCTCACGGATTCTCTCCATATTGCCCTCAATCTCGCTCTTTTTGAGCTTATCCAGCTTATTTGCAACCACAACCATAGGTGAGCCGCTGGCCTTGAACCACTCGGCCATAGTCACGTCATCGGCTGTGGGCTTATGTCTTGCATCAACAATCATTACGCCCAGATTTATCTGGCCTTTTGCGAAGAAATCCTCCATAAGCCGTCCCCAGCGCTGTTTCTCGCTCTGGGAAACCTTGGCGTATCCGTAGCCCGGCAGGTCAACAAGGTAAAGCTTGCCGTCTATAAGGAAATAGTTCACATGGATGGTTTTTCCGGGGCTTGCACCCACTCTGGCAAAGTTTTTCCGGTTCAGCATACGGTTAATAACCGAGGATTTACCAACGTTTGATTTGCCTGCAAAAACGATGCAGGGCATGGAGCTTTGAATAAACTGGGAGGGTGAGGCTGCGGATTTAATAAACTCAGCCTTATTTACATTTAAAGTTGCCATTTTTCACCTACTGTCTCACAGCGCAGCGCTCTGTCTGTGAAGGAACTTCTGTTGTGCAGCAAATGGAATTTTCCAGATCAGTTCTCAGCGCTACATCCAAAACCTTGTCAACGTGGTCAGTGGGAACGAAGTTCAGCTTTGCTCGCACCGTCTGGTCGATTTCTTCAAAGTCGCTTTCATTGTCGGCGGGAATGATAACAGTCTTAACGCCGGCTCTCAGCGCAGCCATGGTCTTTTCACGAAGTCCGCCGATAGGCAGCACTCTGCCTCTTAAGGTAATTTCGCCTGTCATTGCCACATCGCTTCTCACCGGAGTTCCGGTCAGGGCGGAGATAAGAGCAATGGTAACGGTGATACCGGCAGAGGGGCCGTCCTTGGGAATTGCACCCTCGGGGAAATGTATGTGAATATCCTTGTCCTTATAAAAATCAGGGTCAATACCCAGCTTGCGGGCACGGCTTCTGATGTATGTAACTGCTGCCTGAGCAGATTCTTTCATTACATCGCCAAGATTGCCGGTAAGTATAAGCTTTCCTGTGCCTTCAACTACTGCAACCTCAACATCCAGTACCTCGCCGCCTACGCTTGTATACGCAAGCCCGCGGACAAGGCCCACCTCGTCAGTTACTCTGATCTGATCGGGTTTATACTTTGCAGGTCCCAGAACGCTTTCCAGCTTTCCTTCTTTAAGGCTCAGGGACTTAAACTTCTCCTCTGCAATACCGCCGGCAGCCTTTCTGCACGCTGCTGCAATCTCACGCTCCAGAAGACGGACGCCGGATTCTCTTGTGTAAGAGCGAATCATCTCTTTTATAGCCTCGTCTGAAATGCGGAGCTGATTTGCTTTAAGGCCGTGCTTTTTCCGCTGTTTGGGAAGAAGGTGGTGCTTTGCTATCTGAAGCTTTTCCTCGTCGGTGTAGCTTGAAAGCTCGATAATCTCCATACGGTCAAGCAGAGCTCTGGGTATGGTATCAAGAGAGTTTGCGGTGGTTACAAAGAACACACTTGATAAATCAAAGGGAATTTCAAGGAAATTATCTCTGAAAGTGCTGTTCTGCTCAGGGTCCAGAGCCTCCAGCAGTGCTGCACCGGGGTCGCCCTTGTAGTCGGAACCAAGCTTGTCTATTTCATCAAGAACCATAAGGGGGTTGCAGCTTTTAGCCTGTATAATGCCATTCATGATACGGCCGGGCATGGAGCCTATGTAAGTCTTTCTGTGGCCTCTGATTTCAGCCTCATCATGTACGCCGCCCAGAGAAACACGCACAAGCTTTCTGTTGGTAGCTCTTGCAATGCTCATTGCAATGCTTGTTTTACCGGTTCCGGGAGGGCCTACAAGGCAGAGAAGTCCGCCCTTTACATCAGGGGCAAGCTGGCGCACAGAGAGGTACTGAAGCACTCTCTCTTTGACCTTTTCAAGACCGAAGTGGTCTTCATCCAGCATCTTTCTGGCCTTTGCAATATCTTTTGTCTCTTCTGTATATTTGCCCCAGGGAAGTTCCAGACAGCTGTCAAGATAGCCCCTGAGAACAGCAGCTTCGGATGAACCGAAAGGCTGCTTCTGCAGTCTGCTCAGCTCTTTTAAAAGCTTCTCTTTAATTTCATCGTCAGCAGGCAGGGCGTTAATGCGCTCGCGATACTCACCGATGTCATCTGTAAGTCCATCCTCACCCAGTTCGGCCTGTATTATCTTCATTTCTTCTCTGAGATAATACTCACGCTGGTTCTGGTTAAGCTGTTCCTGAGTTGCTTCGCTCAGTTCCTTTTCCAGATTCATTATATTGAGCTCTGTTGTAAGGAGCTTTGCAAGCAGCGCCAGACGGCGGCTGGGATACAGGCACTCAAGAAGTCTCTGTTTATCGTCAATATTGAAGTGGACATGCTGGGAAATGTAGTCAGAAACAAAAGCCGGCTCGGGATTTGCAAGCACGTTTAAAATCTGCTCTGTAACAACCTCGGGGTTTAAGCGCAGATATTCTTCAAAAAGGCTCATGCAGTTGCGGATAAGAGCCTCCATTTTGGCCTCGCTCACCCGTTCTTCCTTGTCATAAAGCCTTGCAGCATCGGCAATATAGCCCTTGGGGTCGGTATCGATAGTGAGAGCTTCCGCTCTGTAAAGTCCCTCCACCATTACACGGCAGACATTGCCCTTGGGCTGACGGAGCTGCTGGCGGATGCGGCAGACAGTACCTACATGGTAGATGTCATCTTCCTCGGGCATGTCAGCTGTCAGATCCTTCTGAGTAGCAAGGAAAATAAGCTGGTCAGACTTTGAGGCCATATCAAGTGCTCCTATTGAAGCCTGACGCTCCACGTCAAAGGTTAAAAGCATTCCGGGAAACACGCTGAGCCCGCGAAGGGCAAGCAGCGGTATCCGGATTATTTCATTTTCAAGTTCGTTCATATCGTTCTCCTTTCCGGAGTTATCAGGGCAAATTACTGAGCCTTATGAATGACCTGAGGCTCGATGCCCTCTTTAACGCTCTCGGCGGTAATTATCACTTTTTCTATGGTCTTATCGGAAGGAGTGCTGTACATGACATTGGTCATAACACCTTCCATTACGCTGCGGAGTCCTCTTGCGCCTATCTTCATTTCTATTGCCTTGTCGGCAATGGCTTCAAGAGCTTTGGGTTCAAATTCAAGCTCAACATCGTCATAAGAAAGCAGAGTCTTATACTGCTTTGCCATAGCATTTTTAGGTTCGGTAAGAATTCTTACCAGATCATCTCTCTTGAGGGAGTCAAGAGATGCAACAACAGGCAGACGGCCGATAAGCTCGGGAATTATACCGAACTTTAAAAGGTCATGCTGCTGAACCTGAGCGAGGATTTCGCCCACGTCCTTCTCACTGCTGCTCTGAATATCTGCACCAAAGCCCATAGTCTTTTTAGTGGTGCGTCTCTCTATTATTTTATCAAGACCGTCAAAAGCACCGCCGCAGATAAAGAGAATGTTGCTTGTATCAACATGTATAAACTCCTGCTGGGGATGCTTGCGTCCGCCCTGAGGAGGAACGTTTGCAACAGTACCTTCAAGCAGCTTTAAAAGTGCCTGCTGAACGCCTTCGCCGGATACATCTCTTGTAATGGATGTATTCTCGCTCTTGCGTGCGATCTTGTCGATTTCATCAATATAAATTATGCCCTTTTCGGCTCTCTCCACATCAAAGTCTGCAGCCTGCAGAAGCTTCAAAATAACGTTTTCAACGTCCTCACCTACATAACCGGCCTCGGTTATAGTTGTAGCATCGGCAATAGCAAAGGGAACATCCAGCATTTTGGCAAGAGTCTGGGCAAAGAGAGTCTTACCGCTGCCTGTGGGGCCTATGAGCAGAATGTTGCTCTTCTGGAGCTCCACATCATTATCGCTTTCGTGGAGAATACGCTTATAGTGGTTATATACAGCAACGGCAAGGACAATTTTTGCTCTGTCCTGACCGATTATATACTCATCAAGTTTTTCTTTAATCTGCATGGGCTTGGGGAGCTTTTCGAAAACCAGAGGCAGTCCGTCCTGACCCTCAAGAGCATGGGTAGGTGCAGGCAGATCCTCAATTATGCTCATGCACATGCGAACACATTCGTCGCAAATATAGCTTCCGTTGCCGGCAATCAGTCTGTTTGCGGCGGACTGGGGCTTGCCGCAGAAAGAGCATCTTATACTTCTTCTATCATCATTTTTTGCCATCTTATTCTCCATTCCGCCGGAGGACAGAGCTTTCCTCCGGCCTGACACTCCTGTGTCATAGCCTTTACCGTTTTTTACGGCGTTTTAAAACTATGGGGGAACTTCCGTTCCCCCATAAAAAACCATTTATCAGCGCTTGTAGATAACCTTATCTATAAGGCCGTATTCCTGAGCTTCAGTTGCGGTCATGAAATGGTCACGCTCGCAGTCGCGCTCAATCTGCTCTATGGACTTTCCGGTATTTTCTGCCAGAATTCCATTCAGCTGTTTCTTTATCTTCAGAATCTGCTCGGCCTGAATCTGAATATCGGTGCACTGGCCCTGGCTGCCGCCGGAGGGCTGGTGGATCATGATTTCAGAATTGGGAAGTGCAATGCGCTTGCCCTTGGCGCCGGAGGAGAGCAGAAATGCTCCCATAGAGGCTGCCATTCCGATGCAGATAGTGGAAACGTCAGGCTTTATATACTGCATGGTATCGTATATTGCGAGACCGGAGGTGACGCTTCCGCCGGGACTGTTGATATAAAACTGTATGTCCTTATCGGGGTCCTGAGCTTCCAGATAAAGAAGCTGAGCCACAATAAGACTTGCGGTGGTGTCATTGACTTCCTCAGACAGCATGACTATACGGTCATTTAAAAGTCTGGAGAAAATATCATATGAACGCTCTCCGCGGCTGGTCTGTTCTACGACATAAGGTACTAAACTCATTTTATTAAACTCTCCTTTAAATTATCCTTATCCAAGAGAGCATATCCTTATTCCCGCTAAATTATTCAGCCTTTTCCTCTTCTTTGGGTTCGGTAGCAACAGCGGTGTCAAACATAAGGGCAGTGGCTTTCTCCTTGAGCTTTTCGGAGGTGATGAATGCATCGCCGAAGTACTCCTTGACTTCCTCGGGCTTTGCGTTTACGCTCTCAGCCATCTTGTTGATGTACTCTTCCTTCTCCTCGTCGGTAACCTCAAGGTTCTCTGCCTTGATGATAGCCTCGATAAGAAGGTCGCCCTTGACCTGCATCAGAGCACCGGGACGGATGGACATGTTGATGACCTCTTCGCTGAGACCCATCATCTCAGTGAGCTTCTCCATGGGAACGCTGTGGTCGGTCATGCCGAAGTTGGCGGCGTAGTTGCGGATGATCTCCTCAATCTTGTCGTCTACCATAACGTCGGGAATCTCAACCTGCATGTTCTCGCATGCCTTGGTCATAACATCGGAACGGAACTGGCTCTCAGCCTGCTCGTCGTACTGCTTCTGAATGTCCTCGCGGACGCTTGCAGTGTACTCATCCAGAGTGTCGTACTCGGAAACATCCTTAACGAACTCGTCATCCAGCTCGGGAAGCTCGGAAACGCTCAGGTCGTTGAGTTTTACCTTGAATACAACTTCCTTGCCGGCAAGCTCGGGGGTGTACTCTTCGGGGAAGGTGATGTTGAGGTCCTTCTCTTCGCCGATGTTCATGCCGCAGACCTGCTCCTCGAAACCGGGAACAAAGCTCTGGGAACCAAGCTCGAGGTTATAATCCTCTGCCTTACCGCCTTCAAAGGGAACACCGTCAAGGTATCCGTCGAAGTTGATGTTAGCGGTATCGCCCATCTGTGCGGGACGGCCTTCAACACCAACCATACGAGCGTTGCGCTTGCGTGCGCTCTCGATTTCTGCGTGAACGTCCTCATCGGTAACTTCCTTCTTAGCCTTGGGAGCCTCGATGCCCTTGTACTGGCCGAGAGTTACTTCGGGGTAAAGGTTGACGGAGAAGGTGTAGGAAACGGTCTTTTCATCGCTGACGTTTACATCAACAATGGAAGGAGCGCCGACAATTCTCAGCTCGTTCTCTTTGAGACCGAACTCAAAAGCCTGGGGAGCCAGCTCGTCCATAGCATCCTCGTAGAATACTTCTACGCCGTACATACCTTCGATAACAGCTCTGGGAGCTTTACCTTTGCGGAAACCGGGAATATATATATTTTTCTTGTTCTTGAGATAAGCGCCGTTGACAGCAGCCTCGAACTCGGCCTTGTCAGACTCTACCTGGAACTGGGCAATGTTATTTTCTTTCTTTTCTACGTTCTTGACAATCATGATTGTTTCCTCCTCTATATGTGGCTAACACGCACTTTGACATGATAGCAGATTTATTCTATAAAATCAATGAAAAAATCTTTAACAAAGCTCTAATCTTGGAGTTTTATCGGGCAAAAATCTATAAAATCAGCGGAAACCAGCTTGAATTCTGTTCCGCCATACCAATTATTGAAGGCGTAGGAGCAGCCCTTGCCGTGAATATGACCGTAAATGCAGAGTCGAACTTCGTATTTTTTAAGCAGATCAAGGATTTCCTCGCATCTGTAATGCTGATAAATCGGGGGATAATGGAGAAAGACCAGCTTCTTTTTGTCCCCTGCCGCTTTGAGGGAAGTTTCAAGGCGCATTATTTCACGGTTCATGATTTTCTTGTCATGCTCTATGCCCTTTTCCTCCTCATAAAACCAGCCACGGGTGCCGCATATGGCATAGTCATTATAAAAGAAGCAGTTGTTGTGAAGTATTTCTATGGTATCTATTCCGTTCTGAGCGAAAAAGGATTTTGTTTTTGAAACGGTGTTCCACCAGTAATCGTGGTTGCCTTTCAAAATTATTTTCTTTCCCGGTAATTCGTTTATAAAAAGGAAGTCCTTAAGCGAACCTTCAAGGCTCATTCCCCAGCTCAAATCCCCGCAAAGAACCGTCACGTCATCCTCATTCAGTGACGCGAAATTCTTTTTCAGCTTTTCTGCGTGATTTTTCCATTTATCTCCGAAAATGTCCATAGGCTTATCAGAGCCCAGAGACAAATGCAGGTCTCCTATCGTATATAATGCCATAAATTAAAAAAGCTCCCAATGTATAAAAGTAAATAAAAAACAGAAAATATCTGAGCATTAAAAAGAAATGGAGGCTATAACTATGAGTGAAAAATGCAAATGCGGCCAGACCATTGCACATGTTGGCTGTGACGTAACTAACTGTAAGTACAACACCAACGACTGCCACTGCACAGCAGACAACATCAGCGTTCACAACAGCAATGCCGTGACCAAGGGCGAAACCTACTGCTCCACCTTCTGCCCCAGAGGCACCTGCTGAGAAAGCCGGGTTTAACCCGGTTTACATAACTACTCAAAGGCATTTTCAATGTGTTCTATTTTAATTCTGCCTTTCTGTCCCTCCGGCGCGTAAATTTCAACAACGTCAAAGCGTGGCTGCAACTCTGTTTCGTTTTCCATAAGCCAGAGGCCGGCAGTGGAGATAATTCTCTCCTGCTTTGCTCTTGTCACAAACTCTCTTGCCTCGGCAAAGCGGTCGTTCTTTCTCAGCTTAACTTCTACGAAAACAATAAATTTACGCTTTTTAGCTATTACATCTATCTCGCCGAAACGGCATCGGTAGTTCATATCGAGAATTGCATATCCTCGTCTCCGAAGATAGCGGGCGGCCTGCTGTTCACCCCATGAACCGAGATTATTCTTATCCATCAGTGTATTTTCTTCAAAAAGCTTTTTCTGTGTATGGGGCAGGGGCCGAACTCACGGATAGCTTCATAGTGAAGCTTTGTCCCGTAGCCCTTGTGCTTATCGAAGTGGTACTGGGGATATTTTTCCGCCATTTCATACATAAGCCTGTCACGGCTAACCTTTGCAAGGATTGAAGCCGCGGCAATATCGGCACATCTGGCATCGCCCTTTACAACGCACCGGCTTTCGTATTTAATTCCGGTGTTTCTGTTGCCGTCTATTAAGGCAAGCTCCGGCTTAATGCTCAGCTGCTCTATGGCTCTGTTCATAGCAAGATAGGTTGCATTTAAAATATTCAGCTCCTCTATCTCCTCCACAGAGGCAAAAGCAATTCCATAGCTCAGGGCGCTTTCCTTTATAAGCTCAAAAAGGCTCTCACGCTTTTTTTCGGAGAGCTTTTTAGAGTCGTTAAGACCGGGTATCTCAATGTTTCTGGGCAGTATTACCGCCGCTGCACAGACCGGCCCTGCAAGGGGGCCTCTGCCTGCTTCATCTACACCGCATATAGTTTCAAAGCCTTCGGCATAGATTTCATTTTCATAATCCCAGAGCTCAGACATCGGGAACCTCCAGACTTATGCGGCCCAGCTTGCCGTCATGGTACTCACCTAAAAGGGTGTTTGCCATGCGCTCAATGTCATATTCTCCGCGGGATACGAGAAATCCCCGCTTCTTTGCAGCCTGCTCCAGAAGTTCAAAACCGTTCATGCTGAGGTCGGGCTTAAATTTATAGCGGGCTTCAACTGCCTCGGGGTACATCTGGCACATTCTCAGCATAAAGTTTGCGCCCAGAGTTTCCTTATCCAGTACATCCGCCTTTATGGCGTTTGTGATAGCCAGCATTTCGCCGACTTCCTGGCTCTCAAACTTAGGCCAGAGAATACCGGGGGTATCCAGAAGTTCAAGGCCGGTGCCGATGTTAATCCACTGCTTACCTCTTGTAACACCGGGCTTATCCCCTGCAATAGCGGCTTTTCTTCCTGCTACCTTGTTTATAAATGTAGACTTGCCCACGTTTGGAATGCCCAGAATCATAATTCTGAGAGGTCTGCCGACCTGTCCCTTTGCCTCGAACTCCTTAAGCTTTTCGCTTAAAAGACTGCGAACCGCAGGCACAAAGCTCTTTACGCCCTTTCCGGTTTTGGCATCGGTTTCCAGAACCATAAAGCCCTGAGCTTCAAAATGCTTTTTCCAGCGGGCAGTAACAGCAGGGTCGGCAAGGTCAACACGGTTTAAGATAATAAGTCTGGGCTTATCGCCGGAAAGTCTGTCTATATCCGGGTTACGGCTTGAATAAGGAATTCTGGCGTCCAGAAGCTCGCACACCGCATCAACCATTTTAATATTATCCTCGATCATGCGCTGTGCCTTGGTCATGTGGCCGGGGAACCACTGGATATTCATTTTTTCAAATCCGCTGTTCATCATCTGATCCATCCTATATGATTTATGGGGAATATTACTGCGTAAGCACGTCCCAGAATAAGGCGGCTGTCCACCATGCCTATATCTGCGTCACGGCTGTCGGTTGACATGTTGCGGTTATCGCCCATTACGAAAACGCAGCCTTTGGGAACCTCTTTAGGGCCGATAAAGTCGATTTTGGTATGAGTAAGCTCATTTATATAATCTTCTTCCAGCGGTTCACCGTCAACGTAAACTATGCCCTGTTCGAAGTTAATGTTAACCTCCTGACCCTCGGTAGCAATAACACGCTTTACCAGAGCCTTATCGGGATCATAGCTGTCTTTCTTGAAAACTACCACGTCGCCCTGATGCGGTTTATAGAAAACATTTGAAACCAGCATCTTGTCGCCGTTGCTGAGTGTAGGATTCATTGAAGTACCGGATACGTCAATAACTCTTATAAAGAACACGAAAAGCACCACGCATATTATAAGCGCAGTTATAAGGCACTGTATCCAGTCGTAAATTTCTTTTCTTGCTCTGAGCTCTTTTGGAAGCTCATCTTCGGTGGTATTTCTTCTGCTCATTATTATCTCCATTTCCGAAAAAAATTCTGCTTTAATAATAATGTTTCAGGTTATTATACACCATAACGCAGTATATAGGCAAGTTTTTTATATACTTGAAAAATTGCGGGCTATTAGCTACAATAGGTTGAGATAACCGCGGAGGTTTTTAATATGAAAAAACTAAGTATAATTATACCCGTATATAACGTAGAAAACTATCTTGCAAAATGCCTCGATTCTGTAATATACCCCGATTTAAAAGGCTATGAAGTAATCGCAGTAAATGACGGCAGTACGGACTCATCCTCTAACATAGCAAGAGAGTATGAGAAAAAGTACCCGGAGATTATAAAAGTAATCGATAAGGAAAACGGCGGCCTCGGCAGCGCCAGAAACGCAGGGCTTGAAGTCAGTCAGGGCGAATATGTGCAGTTTTTGGACAGTGATGACTGGCTTGCGGATAACGCAGTACCGGAAATGCTAACGGAAATCGAAAAAGGCTTCGACATCGGCATTTTTGATTTTGCCCCTGTCACGGAGCTTGGGCGCGAGCTGCCATGTATAAAAGGCTGTGAGAGAGAAGGAATGTTCACATTCAGCGAATTTCCCGAACTTCTATTCTCTCCCCCATGCGCCTGCAATAAAATCTGGCGGCGCAGCCTGTTCACCGAAAGCAAAATAAGTTATCCCGGCAGACTGTGGTTTGAGGATCTGGCCACAAGCCCATGTCTGTACCTTAACGCCGAAAAAATAATTCACATAAACAAAGTATTTTACTACTATCTCCAGCGCTCCGGTTCTATTACAAATAACAAAAATCTAAGCCGCAACACCGAAATGCTGACAGTCTGCGATATGGTGCTGAACTATTACAAAGAGCATGGTGTCTACGAAAAATACAGGGCACAGCTTTTATATATGTGCGCCTATAATGAGCTTATAACCTCTACCACAAGAGTAAATCTTGCCGACCCGAAAAGTGAGGTGCAGGATGCACTTTTAGACTGGTTTTTGAAGAATTTCCCCGATTATAAGGATAATGAGTACATTCAGAATATGCCGCCGAAGCTTAAGCTGCTGCTAAAGCTTACGGTAAGCAAAAAACGAAGAAGCATAAACAGCATAATGAAGCTGAATAATAAACTTAAAAATAAATAAAATTAAGCACGGCAGAGTTAATTTCTCTCCCGTGCTTTTTTCTTATCCTTTAAATTTCATAAGCACAACGCCGCCTTTATCGCTGTTGCTCAATTCAAGCTCACCACCGTGATTTTGCACCACCTGAGATGCAAACCACAGTCCAAGGCCGTTATGTCCCGTAGCGGCTCTGGCACTGTCTCCCCGCCACAGGCGCTCGGTTGCATGGAGGATTGCCGCTTTGCTGAATCCCGCTCCACTGTCGCTTACGGTAATTGACCAGCCGCTTTCGCTCATGCCGCTTTCTATTGTAACCGTGCCGCCCTCAGGGCTATGCTCCACAGCGTTTTGTACCACGTTGCCGACCGCCCGGAGCAGGTGGTGTTTCTGCATTTTGGCGTTTCCGCTTAGATTATTTTTCTGAACCAAGTTTATTTTTCCGGCCTCTGCAACAGGCTTTGCATTGCGGCAGAGTTCATCGAAAAATGCTTTCAAATCTTCACTTTCAAAGCTCTCGTCTTCACCTCTGGAGGCTTCAAGCAGGCAGCTTACATACTGTTTTGCCCGGTTATTGCTCTCCAGAATGGTTTCAACCATTTTTCTATGCTCGTCCTTAATGTCATCCTCCAGAAGAAGCTCCGCATTTCCGCCGATTATGGTAATAGGCGTTTTAAGGTCGTGAGCCAGAGCGGACATCTCGGAATCTCTCTGCTGCTGGGCTGCCCACTGAGAGCTGAGGGAGGAATATAGGGCCTGACGCATCTGTTCCATAGCATCAAGAGCCTGATCAAATTCCTTTATTCCCGCACGTGGCATCTGAAAGTCCAGCTTCTGCTCGCCTACTTTTTCGCTCACATCACTGAACAATCTGATTTTTGCTACCAATCGTTTTCTGAGCCGCAGAGTATTAAACAGCCAGCAAAGCACACATGCAATTCCCAGAGTAGTCCACCAGATATATTCAAATGGGGGCAGAGATGCCCGCAAAACCGGATTTGAAAATTCTTTTCTGAAATGCCAGAGGAACACGCCGTAACTGCCGTCAGCGTAGCTGTGCTTTAATGTATCAAGGCTGTTTCTGTCTGCTTTATCTAAAAGGGCATTTCTCATTTTACCCTCTACGTTGCTGACTATGAGATTTCCGTTTTTATCGAAGATTGCATACTGAGCAAGAAAGTCATCATCCGGCTTTATAAATTTATCCGGGCTTTTTTCAATCAGATGCTCTACCTGCTGATTGCCTACATGTCCGGGATATACTAACCCTTGGTTTTGCAAAAAAATCATTCCCGCATACCAGATAATGCAGCATATAAGCATACAGAAAAGCATGGTAAAGCCGAAGCGGAGCAGGATAAAAGAAAGGCTTACTGAATGTTGTCTTTTTTCCATTTGTAGCCTACCCCCCAGACCGTTTCAACAGGGTTCAGCCCTGTCTTTTTCAGCTTTGCCCTAATGTTTTTTATGTGCTCTGCAATCGTTGCCGGGTCACCCTCTGCATCAAAACCGAATATCCTGTCGTAAAGCTGCTCTTTCGTGAACACCTGCCCTGCGTGCAGTGCCAGATATTCGCAGATTTCGTACTCCCCTTTTGTGAAGGAAACTGCGCTGTCATTAACGCTTGCAGTCTTAGACTGCATATCAAAATGTACGCCGCCACGGCTTAGTGCGTTTGTGGGCCGGCGCATCTGCCGCCTCAGGTGAGCATTGACCCGCGCACGAAGCTCCGTAATGCTGAAAGGCTTTTTAATATAGTCGTCTCCGCCCATACCGAAGCCCTGTACAAGGTCTGCTTCTTCCGTTTTCGCTGTAAGAAACAAAATCGGGCAGTCCACTTCTTCCCTGATGCGGCGGCAGAGAGAAAAACCGTCCTCTCCCGGCATCATCACATCCAGTAAAATCAGGTCATACAGGCGGCATTTTGCATTCTGTACCGCTGTCGGGTCTGTCGCAATATCAACCTGATGCCCGTCCTTTTGAAGAGCCATGCGAATAAGGTTCAGCATGTCCATATCATCATCCACAGCAAATATTTTAGCCACCTGC
>JAHHRQ010000016.1 GCA_020025715.1 Oscillospiraceae bacterium
GATATTGTAAAATGCGCTGAGGAATCCAAAAAATAATGTTTAAACGGCTCCGCCTATTAAGGCGGAGCCGTTTTTCGGGAAAAGTTATCAACATACATGTTGATAACTTTCATCTTAAAATTAAAAAGCAGGGCGAAAGCCCTGCTTTTGGTTTTTATAAAATTACCACTCAAGGTTGCGCTCAGTTTCCTTGCTGAATACATGAGCAACATTGCCGTTGAAGGTGAAGTGAACAGTATCACCCATCTTGAAGTGATCCTTCATGTCGATAGTGGGAACAATAATGATAACATCCTTGCCCTCGGCAGAAATGTGGAGATGTACAGAGGAACCCATCATTTCGGAAACATCAACCTTTGCAGTGATGCCGCCTTCCTTAACAAGGTCGGTATGCTCGGGACGAACGCCCAGAGTAACATCCTGCTCGGGAACATTGTTTGCATGAAGTCTTGCCTGCTTCTCCTCGTCAAGCTCAACTTTCAGGCTGCCCAGAGTGACAACATATTTTCCGTTTTCAATGGACAGGTGTGCATCGAAGAAGTTCATCTGAGGAGTGCCGATGAAGCCTGCAACAAAGAGGTTGCGGGGGTTATTGAACACTTCCTGAGGAGTACCGATCTGCTGGATGTAACCGTCACGCATGATAACGATACGGTCGCCCAGAGTCATAGCCTCAGTCTGGTCATGGGTAACGTAAATAAAGGTGGTGTTGATACGCTCACGGAGCTTGATGATCTCAGCGCGCATCTGGTTACGCAGCTTAGCATCAAGGTTGGAAAGAGGCTCGTCCATCAGGAAGACGGCAGGGTCACGGACGATTGCACGGCCGATTGCAACACGCTGTCTCTGACCACCGGAAAGAGCCTTCGGCTTACGGTCAAGATACTGGGTAATATCCAGAATCTCGGCAGCCTCACGTACCTTTCTGTCTATTACATCCTTGCTCTCCTTGCGGAGCTTCAGTGAGAATGCCATATTCTCGTACACAGTCATATGGGGGTAAAGTGCATAGTTCTGGAAAACCATGGCTATATCGCGGTCCTTGGGGGCCACGTCATTCATAAGCTTGCCGTCAATATAAAGTTCACCATCTGAAATTTCCTCAAGACCTGCTACCATTCTCAGGGTAGTGGACTTACCGCAGCCGGAAGGACCGACAAGAACGATAAATTCCTTATCTGCAATATCAAGATTGAACTCCTGAACTGCAACGACGCCCTGCTCGGTAATCTGAAGATTGTTTTTCTTCTCCTCAGCGTCACCTTTTTTCTTTTTCTTCTTTTTGGTTTCGCCGCTAACAAAGGGGTAGACTTTTTTGACGTTTCTCAGTGATACAGTTGCCATAATTCCGACTCTAAATGTTCAGCCTCCGCTAAGAACATTCTCGCAAGTGACCGCTTAAGTGTCAAATGCATTACGACAGGTCTCCACACTGCCGCACCCTGAGCCAAGGGAAAATCATTTCCTCCTGTTAAAGCTGTGTACGGCTTTGAAATGGAGAGCCGGACACGCAGTCAAATTAGGTTATAGTTTAACACATATAGCCTCTTACATTATACACATTCATCCAACACTGCACAATCCAAATTTGTCTAATCTAATTTGTACACCATGCACAATTCTGTCATGTAATTTTTTGTTAATCAGGCGCATAGATTTCAGATATAAGGAAATTTTGAGAGGCGTTTTTATGGATTTATTAAAAAGAGGGAGCCGTGGCCCCCATGTGCAGCTTTTGCAGCTTGCCTTAAACCGCTCAGGCTTCGGAAATTTGGCCAAAGACGGTATTTTCGGCATTAACACCGAAAATGCCCTGAGAAGCTTTCAGGCAAAGGCAGGCCTTATTCCCGACGGCATATGCGGAAAACTTACCCATCAGGCCCTAATGCCGTGGTACACTGGATACGTTACTGTAAAAATCCTGCCGGGGGACAGCTTTTACGGCCTTTCCCGCCGTTTCGGCACCTCTTTAAAGGCCGTCCTCACCGCAAATCCGGACATAGAGCCGGAACATCTGGAAATAGGCAGCAGCGTTATTATTCCGCTGCCCTTTGAGGTGGTTCCCACAGATATTGACTACTGCTCGGAGCTTATAAAATTCTGCGTTGCAGGGCTTAAAGCCCGATACCCGTTTATTAAAACAGGCCGTATCGGCAAAAGCACCATGGGAAAGCCACTATGGAGCATAATTATCGGAAATGGGGAAAACAGGGTGGCCTACAATGCCTCCCACCACGCAAACGAGTGGATAACTACACCCGTTCTTCTCAAATTTGCAGAGGACTTTTCCACAAGTTACGCAAACGATGGGGAAATTTACGGTGAAAGAGCCGCCGAAATCTTTAATTACTCCACAATCTGCATTATCCCTGCCGTAAATCCCGACGGCATTGACCTTGTAACCGGGGCGCTGAAAAGCGGAGATTTTTATGAAAGAGCAAAGAAAATTTCAATGGACTACCCGAATTATCCTTTCCCCTCAGGCTGGAAAGCAAACATTGCCGGAACCGATTTAAACCTCCAATACCCCGCCTGCTGGGAACAGGCAAAAAAGAACAAATACGCTCTGGGCATTGTTTCGCCGGCACCGGCGGATTTTGTGGGCACCGGCCCTTTATCCGCCGCTGAGAGCCGCGCCATGTACAACTTTACCATGAGCTTTGACCCTTCCCTGATTCTTGCCTACCACACTCAGGGAAATGTTATTTACTGGAAGTTTCAGGACTATGAACCTGCCAATTCCCGAAAGATTTCTCAGCTGTTTTCCACAATTTCCGGATATTCTGTGGAAAACACTCCCTTTGCTTCCGCTTTTGCAGGCTATAAAGACTGGTTTATTCAGGATTTCAACCGCCCCGGCTACACTATTGAGGCAGGATTGGGGAAAAATCCGCTGCCTATCTCTGATTTTCCCGAAATTTACGAGAAAAATCTCGGTATATTAACCATGGGCGCTGTTGTAACCTGAATTACACTCTATTTGCATAAAAAAATCCTGTGAAACCAAGGTTTCACAGGATTTTTGCTTTTATTTTTCAGGAACGGCGGTTCCGAAATAAATTACATCGCTTATGGGCTTCTCCCAGCCGAACTGCACGGGATTTATAAGCTCGGTGTTGAAAACCGTTGTTGCGGTCTGTCCGCCGTCAAGGGTATAGGCTTTCTCACATCCTGCTCTCAGCATTGCATCTGCTGCATCCCGCAGAGTTGCAAGGTAATAATAGCCGGGCTGCTGGCAGTTAATGTTTAAAGCCACATAATGCTTATCGCCTAACATTCCCAGTGCGCTTCTTGCATAGTGGTCATTGATTTCTCCCCACTGATAGCTGTCGGGGCATACATCTTTTCCGTCATCTATAAGCACAGGGCCGAAAGCCAGAGAAAACAGCACATCATTTTCATCCACAAATGCCTGTGCCTCTTCCTGCGTGGTAAACTGTCCCCGATAGGAGAAAAGCATGTCTCCGTCAGAGGTTATATAACAGGTATCGCAGGTATCAGGGTCAAAACGGTAAATTTCACGGTTATAAACAACTATTCCGCAGTTTCTGTCGTGGTGGTAGAAGTCTCCGCCCAGAGTTAAAACGGCGTTGCACTCCTGTGCAAAGGTACTGGTTTCCTTGTGGTCGAAGCTTTCGTACTCATCGCCGCCGATTCTTCTTCTCAGCTGTGAGCCGTCGGCAATTATAACCTCGGAATAGGTTCCCACAGCCTTTGCCTCAACCTGCTGCCAGCTTATGGCAAGAATGGTTTCATCCAGATAAAAATGAATAGGGGAGCCGGGGATTCTATCAATATCAGAGGAAAAAAGCAGCTTTCTGTCGCCTATAAGCTTCTTTGCCTCGTCGGTCTGAAGTCTCGCTTCAATTTCAGCGGCATCCTCTGTCACTAAAAATTTGCTCTGGTCAGGTGCGGGAGCGCTGAGGGCTGTTTCTTCTATGGCGTAGCGGAAGGGGATATATGTAAGCTCCGAAACTGCATCGGCTTTGATTTTTTCAGCTTCTGCATCAAAATCTATGCCCTCTGCCCAGCTCAGAAATCCGCTTCTTACCTCATCCTTGTTGGTAATATTCCACTGATCCTTGCTGTATTTCAACATCATTGTGAATTCTGTGGACTTTTCCGCTGTTTCACCCTGATTTAAGCGTGAATTCAGCTGCTCAGCGAATAAGTTTTCCACAATTTCGGGCTTAAAGTTGTTTTCTTCGTCGTAAACTTCTTCCCGTCTGTTCGCATTGGCAACCGCCTCTGCAAGGCCTGCGTTTATATTCTCGTTCATGCCCTCGGAAATTCCGTCAAGGGTGGGGAAGGAAAGGCTTATTTTCTGCTGTGCCTCTATGCCTTCTCTTACAATCTCGCCATCAAGCTTATAGGAAATTCCGGAAAGGCAGTAGTCATAAAGGAGTTTTCCATATTCACTCTGTGGCAGATTTTCTATCTGCATTGCCCCGAAATTGCTTTCGCTTTTTTCGGCCAGAGCTTCCGGCTGCTCGCCGGTTTTTACGGCTTCAAATATCTCACTACTGTATTTTTCCGCAAAGCCTGCCGGATCAGGGGCATTTTTTATCTCAATTCTCCGCATTATAAATAATCCGGCTACTACAAGCGCCGCAAGCAATACAGGTATCAGGACAATGAGCATTATCTTTTTCCCTTTGCTCATATAGGTTCCTCCTTGTTATGTCATTTAAAAAAGGACTTCGGTTAAACCGAAGTCCCTTGATTTTTTTAGAAATCTGCGTTTCCGGTAGTTCTGGGGTGAAGTTCAACATCTCTGATGTTTGAAACGCCGGTCAGATACATGACCATACGCTCAAAGCCCAGACCGAATCCGGCGTGACGGCAGGAACCGTAACGGCGCAGATCCAGATACCACCAGTAATCTTCCTTTTTAAGTCCCAGCTCATCCATGCGCTTTTCAAGCATATCAATACGCTCTTCACGCTGGCTTCCGCCGATAATTTCGCCTATTCCGGGAACAAGGCAGTCGGCTGCGGCGACGGTCTTTCCGTCATCATTCAAGCGCATGTAGAATGCCTTAATATCCTTGGGATAGTCGGTGATAAACACAGGCTTTTTATAAACTTCCTCAGTGAGGTAACGCTCATGCTCAGTCTGGAGATCTATGCCCCACTTAACAGGATATGCGAATTTCTTTCCGCATTTTTCCAGAATATCAATAGCCTCAGTGTAGCTTACACGCTCAAACTTGTTTTCGGCTACATTCTGAAGTCTGGGGAGCAGTCCCTTATCAACAAAGGAGTTGAAGAACTCCATTTCCTGAGGGCATTTTTCAAGAACGGTGTTTATAATGAACTTAACCATATCCTCGGCAGTGTCCATATAATCGTTCAGGTCTGCAAATGCCATTTCAGGCTCTATCATCCAGAACTCGGCGGCGTGGCGCTGAGTATAGGAAACTTCTGCACGGAAAGCAGGGCCGAAGGTGTAAACATCTCCGAATGCCATTGCAAAGTTTTCGGCGTTAAGCTGGCCGGAAACGGTAAGGCTGGTAGGCTTACCGAAGAAATCCTTGGAATCATCTACGGTTCCGTCCTCTTTACGAGGCAGGTTGTTAAGATCCAGAGTGGTGACGCGGAACATCTCTCCTGCACCCTCACAGTCAGAGCCGGTTATAAGGGGAGTGTGGATATACACAAATCCTCTGCTCTGGAAAAATTCATGCACGGCCTGAGCCGCAACACTTCTCACTCTGAAAACTGCGGAGAAAAGGTTGGTTCTGGGTCTTAAGTGCTGAATTGTGCGCAGAAATTCTACGCTGTGGCGCTTTTTCTGGAGGGGATAATCGGGAGCGGAGGTTCCCTCCACGGTAATCTCGTCTGCCTTAAGCTCAAAGGGCTGTTTGGCGTCGGGAGTGAGTACCACTGTACCGTGTACTATCAGGGCGGCGCCCACATTCTGCTTTGCGATTTCATCGTAATTATTAAGGCTGGCCCTCTCTAACACGATCTGCAGCGACTTAAAGCAGCTGCCGTCATTAAGCTCGATAAAACCGAAGTTTTTCATGTCACGTACTGTTCTTACCCAGCCGCAGACTGTTATGGCTTTACCGTCGAAAGCTGAAGCGTCGGCATATATGCCGGAAATTTTCTGATGCTTCATGTGGCACCTATCCTTTCTTTGTGTCTTTTGACACTCATATTTTAATATTTCGGCTCACAGGCCGTTTTTTTATTATATACAGAATTTTACTTTTTTTCAACAGAAATTTGCTCTCAGAATATAAATTCTATGGGTCTGGGATAATTGCAAAGCTCTATATCTGTAAATTTTCCTCCGTCCTCACCGTCACGGGTCCACGCAACCGGCTTTTCGAAGGTAAACCTTGCTTTTTTGGTATGGAGAATGATGAGCTTATCAGAATCGAAACGGTGGGAAAGGACACTTGTAAGGATTTCACCCAGTCCTTCAACGCTGCCCGGGTCTTTTACAAGCACAAGCTCGGACATTCCGTCGCCTAAGCCAACCATTTCATCTCTTAATTTCACAATTCCGGCAACAGAAGTTGAGTTTGAAAGGCTGCCGTAGAATAAATTATCCTCTATTACGCCATCATCATACTCTACTCTTGTCCTGTAACTTTCGATTTTAGGCAGCTGCATTGCACCCTGCAAAATATAGGCAAGGTGGCCAAGTCTCTTTTTTTGAGCCTGAGGTGTTACATAGCTCACCTCTGTAAATGCGCCGAAAGCCGCAATATACGCAAAATATTTATCTTTACCGAAGCCGCCTACATCATAAGGATGGGGCTCACCGTTTAAAATTCTTTTTGCCGCACCTACCGTGTCATTTTTAGGCAGCGCAAGGGTTGTAGCAACATCATTTGCTGTACCCATAGGAATATAGCCAAGTTTCGGCGGATTTTTAAGCTTCATAAGTCCGCTTATAACCTCGCTCAAAGTACCGTCGCCGCCGATACATGCCGCAACATCATATTCCTCGCCGTGTGCGGCTGCAATTTCTGTGGCTTCGCCCGGTCCGGAAGTGAAAAAAAGGGTGGTTCTGTATCCGCCCCTGTCCAGTATGTTCAGGGCTTCACCCAGATTCTGCTTATATCCGCCCCGGCCTGCCGCCGGATTTATTATGAGCATCAGCTTTTTTTCCATTTACTCACCCCATTGTAATTTAATATGGGTATTATAGCTTATTTTAACCGCCACTTCAATGACAATAAAATTTTACTCTATAAAATGCCAAAGGGACGCAGAAAACTGCGTCCCTTAACGTTGCTTTTAATTATGCCATTTCGTTGAGCTTCTTGGTCATTGCAGAAACTTTATGAGCTGCATTGTTCTTATGAAGCAGATTCTTGCCGGCCGCACGGTCAACAGACTTAACAGCAACTTTATAGGCATTGACGGCTGTCTCGCGGTTGCCTTCGGCAACAGCTGCGTCAAACTTTTTCATGTTGGTCTTGAGCTCGGTCTTCTCAGCCTTGTTCTTTGCTCTGAGCTGCTTGGACTTTACGTCTCTCTTTGCAGAAGATTTGATGTTTGCCATATTTCAATCGCCACCTCCTCCTATAAGTTTGAGTTAAGATAACTCGCATTTAGGGATTATAACAAAGTTTCTCTTGAAAATCAAGCACTTTTTCAAAAAAACTTATATTTTTTTCTCCTTGCTGTCAATAATATTTTCGGAACTTAAAAACTACAATATATAGGCAGGAGGAGCGCGTAAATGTCAATATATGGAAGAACGGATTTAGCCGTCGAAGCACAGAATTTAAGCCTGAAAAATGCAGGTGAATTTACCAAAATAAAAGGTGTAAAAGCAAGGAGAGAAACAAGCGGCGGAATTGAGCTTTCCACCGTTGAAATTTTAAATAATGAAGGAGCAGAGGCAATAGGAAAACCTATAGGCAAATATTACACTATGCAGATAGGGGAGAGGTTTGAGAGAGGAGCCGATATTTTTTCTTCTGCCGTGTCTACTCTTTCTCAGCTGATTAGAAACTGTATTCCATTAAATAAATCATCAGTCTATCTTATTGCTGCGCTGGGAAATCCCGATATTACTCCCGATGCACTGGGTTCCATTGCCGCGTCCAATATTATTGTAACTCAACACCTTAAAAAGACTATGCCTGAGGAATTCAAAAATTTTTCTACTACTATGCTGTGCCGCACCGGAGTTCTGGGGACTACGGGAATTGAAAGCGCGGCTCAGATAAAATCACTGTGCGAAAGATTTAATCCTGACTGCGTTATTGCAGTCGATGCTTTAGCAGGTATGGAGCTTAACAGACTGTGTCATTCCTTTCAGGTAAGCAGCAGCGGAATTTCTCCCGGTTCCGGTGTAGGGAATAACAGACAGGAGCTTTCAATGCAGAGTTTAGGTGTGCCGGTGGTTGCGGTTGGTGTTCCCACTGTTATCGATGCCGCAGTTTATTCCGATGCGCCGGAGCTTCGGGGAATGTTTGTTACACCAAGAGATATTGATTCATCTGTCAGAGCAGCCGGTAAACTTATAGGCTATGGAATAAACATGGCTTTGCACCCTATGCTCAGCACTGAGGATATAGATATGCTTGTTGGCTGAAAATGTTTCATGTGAAACATTTTCTAAAACTCTGCTCGGTGCATGTTTCACGTGAAACATCCAAACTTGTCGCGAAACAAAGGTTTCACGTGAAACCACTGACTGAGTTGCTCTGAAATTGTTTCACGTGAAACGTCCTCTGTTAAACACATGAACATGTTCACTGTAATGTTTCATGTGAAACATTTACAAATAAAAAAACGAAAGAAAAACATAAAATGTTTCATGTGAAACATTGAAAAAGCTCTCTTTAACTGATATAATAGCCGAGATGAAAGAAATACTGCGCTGATTTTACGATAGGAGAGTGAAAATGGCCAAAACAATCGCAATCGCAAACCAGAAAGGCGGCGTAGGAAAAACCACCACCTGCGTTAATCTCTGCGCTGCTCTGTCTATGAAAGGCAAGCGAACTCTGCTTGTAGACTGCGACCCTCAGGGTAACGGCAGTTCAGGAATGGGCGTTGCAAAATCTCAGCGTCCCAACACCTACGACATTTTAATAAACGGCGCTCAGGCAGCAGACTGTGTTGTACATACAGATTACGGTGATGTTATTCCTACCGGAAAAGAACTGGCCGCTGCATCAGTAGAACTTATAGACTCCGCAAAAAGAGAATATGTTCTGAAAAATGCTCTGATGAGTCTGTACAGTGATTACGACTACATTCTGCTTGACTGCCCTCCTTCACTGGAGCTTTTAACCGTAAACGCATTGGTAGCAGCAGACAGTGTGATAATTCCCATGCAGTGTGAGTATTACGCACTTGAAGGAATTGTAGACTTAATAAACAGTATCAAAATGTGCAATAAACACCTGAACAAGCACCTTGATATTGAAGGAATTGTGCTGACAATGTACGATTCCAGAACAAATCTCACAATTCAGGTTGCAAATGAGCTGAGAAAGTTCCTTAAAGGCAAGGTCTACGACACCGTCATTCCCAGAAGCGTCCGTATCTCCGAAGCTCCCAGCCATGGTATACCGGGCGTTGTATACGACAAATACAATAAGGGCAGTAAGGGATATATGGCTTTAGCGGATGAATTTATCCGCAGGTCAGAGGAGAATTAAGGAGGTAAAATGTCAGCTAAAGAGAAAAAAGGTCTCGGAGTAGGTCTTGACATACTTTTCGGCGGAGATGACTACGAGGACGAAGCCGACTCAGAACTTTTAAATCTGCCTATAAGCAAGGTAGAACCTAATAAAGAACAGCCGAGAGAATATTTTGACGAGAAAGCTTTGCAGGATCTGGCAGATTCCATTGCACAATACGGACTTATTCAGCCTGTTGTTGCAAGACGTCTTGACAGCGGCTACTATCAGATTATTGCAGGTGAGCGCCGCTGGAGAGCATCACGCATTGCCGGTCTTACAGAAATTCCCGTTAGAGTTATAAAAGCAGATGATCGTCGCACCGCCGAGCTTGCACTGGTGGAAAATCTCCAGAGAGAGGACTTAAATCCCATTGAAGAAGCAAAGGGATACAAAAGTCTCATAGACGAATACGGTCTTACTCAGGAAGAAGCCGCAAAAAGCGTGGGTCGTTCCCGTCCCGCAATTACAAATTCCCTGAGACTTTTAAGTCTTACCAAGGAAGTTATAAGTCTGGTTGAAATAGGGGAGCTTTCCGCCGGACACGCCAGAGCACTTATCCCCATAGAAGACAGCGAAAAGCAGCTGAAAGCTGCCCATGAAGTAATAAAAAAAGGCCTTTCAGTGAGAAAAACCGAAAGACTTGCAGCAAATATACTTAAAGAAAAGCCGGAAGAACCTGAATTTGTCTCAAATGAAATAAATGTAGACTATGCAGCTGAAATTTCATCCGAGCTTTCCGGAATTTTAGGCAGAAAAGTAAAACTTACCGAGGGCAGAAGAACCGGTAAGATTGAAATTGAATTTTACGGTGCAGATGACAGGGAAGCGCTGATAAATGCACTGAAGAAAATATGAATTAGGAGTAAATATCAATGCTTGACATTAAATTTGTAAGGGAAAACCCCGAAATTGTTAAGGAAAACATAAGAAAAAAGTTTCAGGACGCAAAACTGCCTATGGTAGACAGAGTTCTGGAGCTTGACGAAAAAAACAGAGCCGCTATTACCGAGGCAAGCACCCTTCGCGCATCCAGAAATACCCTTTCCAAGCAGATCGGTATGCTGATGGGTCAGGCAAAGAAAGACCCTTCCAAACTGGAAGAAGCTGAAAAAGTTAAAGCTCAGGTCAAGGCAAATGCCGACAGACTGGCAGAACTCGAAAAACTTGAAGAGGAATATGCAGCTGAAATTCATAAGCTGATGATGAATATTCCCAATATCATCGACCCCAGCGTTCCTATCGGCCCCGATGACAGCGCAAACGTTGAAGTTCAGCGCTTCGGTGAGCCCGTTGTCCCCGATTATGAAATTCCTTACCACACTGAAATCATGGAAAGCCTTAACGGCGTTGACATGGATGCCGCAGGCAGAGTTTCCGGCAACGGTTTCTACTACCTGATGGGCGATATTGCAAGACTTCACTCCGCAGTTCTGGCATATGCAAGAGATTTTATGATAAATAAAGGCTTTACCTACTGCATTCCTCCCTTTATGATACACGGAAATGTAGTTGAAGGCGTTATGAGCCAGACCGATATGGACGCAATGATGTACAAAATCGAAGGTGAGGATCTTTACCTGATCGGTACCTCCGAGCACTCCATGATTGGTAAATTTATCGACCAGATTATCCCCGAAAGCAGCCTTCCCCAGACTCTCACCAGCTATTCTCCCTGCTTCCGCAAGGAAAAAGGCGCTCACGGCATAGAGGAGAGAGGCGTATACCGCATCCACCAGTTCGAAAAGCAGGAAATGATCGTTGTCTGCAAGCCCGAGGATTCTATGGACTGGTACGAAAAAATGTGGCGCTACTCCGTTGAGCTGTTCAGAAGTATGGAAATTCCCGTGCGCCAGCTTGAATGCTGCTCCGGCGACCTGGCTGATCTTAAGGTTAAATCCTGCGATATTGAGGCTTGGAGCCCCAGACAGCAGAAATATTTTGAGGTCTGCTCCTGCTCCAACCTCGGTGATGCTCAGGCAAGACGCCTTAAAATGCGCGTAAAAGGCGCCGACGGCAAGACTTATCTGCCTCACACCCTTAATAACACCGTTGTCGCTCCCCCCAGAATGCTCATCGCATTCCTTGAAAACCACCTTCAGGCCGACGGCAGCGTCATCATTCCCGAAGTTCTCCAGCCTTACATGGGCGGAACTAAGGTTCTGGTACCTAAAAAGTGATTTTTTAAGCTATTTTAAGCAGGCTCTTAACGGGCCTGCTTTTTTTATATACAGAGAGTATTCTATATTATATTTATATCTTGCAAAATAAAGGTTTTTTTGGTATAATCATTAAGTTAGGAATACTATATATATGTGAGGTAAAGGGTATGAACTCTATAAATGATATATGGGATGAAATAATAAAAATACTCTCCAAAGAGCTTACCCCAACAGCCATAACCACATGGTTTTCAGACTGTGAGGCAGTAGAAATAGAAGACTGCCGTCTGGTCCTCCATACAAGCAATGACTTTAAGCGGAGTATTATAGTCTCCCGCTTCGGAGACAGTATCAAATCCGCTTTATACGATTTGTTTGCCACTGAATTTGAGCTGATGGTTCTGGCAGGGGATGAAATTAACGAATATTCAACTGAAAAGAAGGAAGAAAACAGTCTGCCGGAGATGGATGGATACACCTTTGACAGATTTATAGTGGGTGCATCAAATAAGTTTGCTCATGCTGCGGCTATCGCAGTTTCCGAAAATCCGGGTAAAATCTATAACCCCCTTTTCATTTACGGTAACTCAGGTCTGGGTAAAACCCATTTGCTGCTGGCAATAGGACAGGCTATCCATGAAAAGGACCCAAATAAGAAAATATCCTATATTAAGGGCGATGAATTCACAAACCAGCTGATTAAATCCATTAAAGACGGTACCGGTGAGGAATTCAGGCATAAATACAGAAATGTTGAGCTGTTTCTGGTGGACGATATTCAGTTTATCGCCGGTAAACAGCAGACTCAGAACGAGTTTTTCCATACCTTCAATAACATATATGAGGCGGGTCACCAGATAGTTATCACTTCCGACCGGCCTCCCCTTGAGATGTCTCTTTTGGATGACCGTCTCCGCACCCGTTTTGAAGGCGGACTTATGGCCGATATTGAACCCCCCGATCTTGAAACAAGAATGGCCATTATCCGTAATAAAGCCGCCCAGCTGGGTATAATCTTATCAGATGATGCAGTTACCTATATTGCAGAAAATATTACTGCCAATATAAGACAGCTTGAAGGTGTTATTAAGCGTCTGACTGCTTATAAGGAAATTCTTGATGACGTAATTACCATAGATTCCGTGAAACGTGCCATTAAGGACGTTATAAGAATCGGTACTTATATTCCTACCCCGGAAATCATCATCAAGGAATCCGCCAGATACTATTCTTTGGATGAAAGCGACCTGAGAGGCCAGAGCAGAGCCAAAAATACCGCCACCGCACGTCAGGTGTCCATGTATCTTATGCGCTCTCTTACAAACCTTTCCCTCAAAGACATAGGCGCCGAATATGAAAACAGAAACCATGCCACCGTTTTGAGCTCTATACGCAAGATAGAAGACATGCTTAAAAACGACCCCAAAATGGCGGTTACGGTTCGCGATATAACCTCTAACATTAACTCCATGTGAGTTAAATTTTTTCAATAAAATTTTCAACATTTGCATGTGGGAAATTTGAAAGAAGTTTGTGGACAAGTTTTTTATCGACAGGGCTGTTAATAAGTCTGAAATATTCAACAAAATAATCCACAGTGAAAAGTCTTGATATACAAGGCTTTTCGAGGGTTTTCCACATAAAAATCTCCTACTACTAATACTACGAAAAAATTATTATTTATATATTTATTATCCTAAGTTTTTAAAAGTTCAGGGAGGAACGTTCAATGGTAGTTTCCTGCGAAAAGCAAGTTTTACAGGCAGCATGTACTGTTGCTATGAGAGCAACCGCTTCAAAGAGCCCTATTAAGGCTCTGGAAGGTCTGCTTTTAGAAGCAAAAGACAACAGCCTTAAAATAACAGGTTACAATTTAAGAGAAGGTATATATACAAAAACAGAAGCCGAAGTTAAGGAAAACGGTTCTGTTGTTCTTGAAGCAAGATTTATAAGCGAAATGCTCAGAAGATTTCCCGACGGCATTTTAACCATAAGCTCTGATGCAAACGACAACGTTACTGTTAAGTGCGGAAGAAGTAAAATCGAATTTATGGGCTTCAGTGCAGAGGATTATCCCGAAATTCCGGCAGTAGATGAGCTCAGAAGCATAGTATTACCTCAGAAATTACTCCGCAGCATGATAAACCAGAGCATTTTTGCTGTTTCCGACAGCGATATCCGTCCTATTTACACCGGCAGCCTTTTTGAAATCGAGGGTGATATGCTGACAGTTGTCTCCGTTGACGGTTACAGACTGGCAAAACGCACCGAAAAACTGGAAGGAACCCAGATGGAAAACTGCGAATTCGTTGTTCCCGGTGCAGCACTTAACGATATTGAACGTATCTGCACCGACGAAGAGGGAGACGTTACAATTTCTGTGGGTGAAAAACACATTGCCTTTATAATAAACGATACCGTTGTAATTTCCCGTCGACTTGAGGGAACCTTCCTCAATTACAGAAAATCCATTCCCGATGCCTTTAAATACGAGGTTAAGGTTGAAAGAGGCGAGTTCATGAATTCCGTTGAACGTGTCGCCCTTGTTATCACAGAAAAAAACAACAGTCCTATCCGTATGCGCTTCCAGGACGGAAATATTGACTGCCGCTGCTTAACCTCCATGGGAAGTGCGGAAGATATTTGCGTCTGCGAGGGTAACGGCGAAGACACCGAGATCGGATTTAACGAAAAATACATGATGGATGCGTTAAAAGCTGCGGCTAAAGATGAAATTCTCATCTGCTTTAACACTCCTTCTGCCCCCTGCGTAATAAAAGCCGCTGACGGAACCGAAAACTTCACTTACATGATATTACCTATGAGACTGAGAGCCGGAGACTGAGTATGGAAAAGATAAAAATAGACACTGAATTTATAAAACTTGATTCACTTTTAAAATTTGCCGCCCTTGTGGGCACCGGCGGAGAGGCTAAAGTTGTCATTTCCGAGGGAATGGTAAAGGTTAACGGTGAAGTATGCACCATGAGAGGAAAGAAAATCCGCCCCGGTGACAAGGTTAGCTTTAATAATCAAGAGCTGGAAATCGAATGAGAGTTGAAAAAATTGCTCTCAACGGCTTTCGAAACTATGATTTTGAAACCGTGGAATTTTCCGAAGGCACAAATGTAATCTCAGGCCCTAATGCACAGGGCAAAACCAATCTGCTGGAGAGCGTTTATATGCTCTCCTGCGGAAGAAGCTTCAGAACAAGATTTGACAGAGAACTTATCGGCTTTAATAATTCATCAGCTGAAATTCTGGCAGATATTTACAGTTACGGCAGAGAACAGACCGTAAATATCAAAATGAGTCTCGGCAGAGCAAAGAAAATCACCGTAAACGGGGTAAAAAAGAAAAGCTCAGAGCTTTCCGAAACCTTAAATGCGGTTTTATTCTGCCCTGATGACCTGAATTTAATTAAAGACGGAGCGGCTGTAAGACGTAAGCTTATGGATAACGCCATAAGCCAGATACGTCCCAGATATGCAGAGCTTTTGTCTGAATACAATAAGTTATATGAACATAAAAGCCGTATTTTAAAGGATTGGCGGGAAAAACCGGCACTTTTGGATACTTTGGATGACTTTTCGGAGGGCATGTGCCGGGTGTCGGCTCAGCTTATAAGATACAGGGCATCCTTTGCAAAGCGCCTCAATGAGGCGGCCCCGCCTATACACAGCGAATTTTCCGGAAACGGAGAAAAGCTTCAGATACAGTATAAAACCGTAAGCTCAGTGAGAGATCCCTTTGCTTCGGCTAAAGAAATTTATTACGATATATGCGAGCATCAGGAAAGACATCGGGATGCGGAAATTTCTTCCGCCCAGTGTCTTACCGGCGCTCATAAGGATGATTTGGAAATCCTGATAAACGGCAGAGCTGCCAGAACTTTTGCCTCTCAAGGCCAGACAAGAACTGCGGCACTGTCTCTGAAACTGGCGGAAAGAGAAATTTTCCTTGATGAAACAGGGGAATATCCGATTCTGCTTCTGGACGATGTACTCTCGGAACTGGATGTTAAGCGGCAGGAGTTTGTTCTAAACCGCATCGGCGGCGGCCAGACTCTTATAAGCTGCTGCGAGGACGAGGGTATTTCCAAACGAACCGGCGGAAAGGTTCTATTTGTGGAAAAGGGAAGGATACGCTGATGTATCTCCATCTCGGAAACGGAAAAATAATAAATACCCACAGTTTAATCGGTATTTTTGACTTGGACATTACTTCCCAGTCTCATCTGACAAGAAAATTTCTTACTATGTCGGAAAAGGCAGGACAGGTCATAAACGCAGCAGAAGATATTCCCAAAAGCTTCGTTATATGCGAGGAAAAGGGAAAAATCAGCGTATATCTCAGCCAGATGGCTTCTTCTACTCTGCTGCGCCGCGCAGAAGAAAGCATAATGTGAAAATTGGAGGCACAAATGTCTGATTTAACAGAAAAAGTAACAAAGGAATATGACGCTTCGCAAATTCAGGTCCTTGAAGGTCTGGAAGCCGTCAGGGTACGCCCCGGTATGTATATAGGCTCCACCTCATCCTCGGGTCTGCACCATCTTGTTTATGAGATTGTGGATAACTCTATCGACGAAGCTCTCGCCGGTTACTGCGACCATATTGAAGTCACCATTGAAGAGGGCAACGTCATAAAGGTCAGCGATAACGGCCGCGGTATTCCTGTTGATATTCAGGAGCAGACCGGAAAATCTGCCCTTGAGGTGGTATTCACCGTACTTCACGCCGGCGGTAAATTCGGCGGCGGAGGTTATAAGGTTTCCGGCGGTCTCCACGGTGTTGGTGCCTCTGTTGTTAACGCATTGTCCGAGTGGCTGGAGGTTCAGGTTCACAAGGACGGCAAAATCTACGAGATGAAATTCTCCAGAGGAGAAATTACCGAGCATATTACCGTTGTCGGCGATACCGACAGAACCGGTACCGTTGTCCGCTTTAAGCCCGACTACCAGATGTTCGATGATCTTGTATATGACTACGAAATTATCCACACCCGTATGCGTGAGCAGGCTTTCTTAAACGGCGGCTTAAAAATCAGCGTTGAAGATAAGCGAGAGGGCAAAGAGCAGAAGGACGAAATGTGCTATGAGGGCGGTATAAGAGAGTATGTTTCCTACCTCAATAAGCATAAAACTCCCATTCAGGAAGACGTTATTTATCTCACCGGCAGCAAAGACAATGCTATTGCTGAAATCGCTTTGCAGTATAACGACAGTTACAGCGAAAATATCGTCTCCTTTGCAAACGATATTCACACTCCCGAAGGCGGTATGCATGAAACCGGTTTTAAGGCCGCACTTACCAGAGTTATAAACGCCTACGGAATTAAAAATAATATCCTCAAAAACGACGATAAGCTTTCCGGCGAAGATGTCCGCGAAGGTATGGCTGCGGTTATTTCCGTTAAACTGCCCGATGCACAGTTTGAAGGCCAGACCAAGCAGAAGCTGGGTAACGCCTATATCAGAACTCTGGTTGACGGCATAGTTTCCGAACAGCTTGCAATATACTTTGAGGAACACCCTGCTCAGGCAAAGGCAATTATCGAAAAATCCATGACCGCAAGCCGCGCAAGAGAGGCTGCAAAAAAGGCAAGAGAGTCTGTACGCAGAAAAACCGGCCTTGAAAGCGGTCAGATGCCTGATAAATTGCAGGACTGCAACGAAAGAGACCCGTCCCTTTGCGAAATATACATCGTAGAGGGTGACTCCGCTGCAGGTTCCGCAATTCAGGGCAGAGACAGCCGTTTCCAGGCAATCCTTGCTATGTGGGGTAAAATGCTGAATGTTGAAAAAGCAAGAGCAGACCGTGTTTACGGAAATGATAAGCTCTATCCCATTATCTGCGCTCTCGGTGCAGGTATAGGCGATGAATTCAACATAGAAAAGCTCCGCTATCACAAAATCATAATCATGGCCGATGCCGATGTGGACGGATCACATATAAGAACCCTGCTTCTGACCTTCTTCTTCCGTTACATGAGACCCCTTATTGAAAACGGCTATGTTTATTCCGCTGTTCCTCCTCTCTATAAGCTTTCCAGAGGAAAACAGCAGAAGGTTGCCTACTCCGATAAGCAGAGAGACCAGCTCAGCGCTGAAATGAGAGCTGATAATCCCAACGCCAGAATTGAGATTGCCAGATACAAAGGTCTTGGTGAAATGGACCCCCATGAACTTTGGGAGACCACTATGAACCCCGAAACCAGAACTCTCCGCCGCATTACTCTTGAGGATGCCGTGGAGGCTGACCAGATATTCACCATTTTGATGGGTGAAGAAGTGGAACCCAGAAGGGATTGGATAGAAGATAATGCAAAACATGTTGTCAATCTTGATATTTAAGGAGGCGAAATCAGATGGCACACAGAAGAGACTATAAGCCTGAGGATATCGCATTCCCTAATCAGGCGATTACTGAATCTGACCTTGTCAGAGAAATGAAAACAAGCTATATAGACTACGCAATGTCCGTTATCATCAGCCGTGCGCTGCCGGATGTCCGCGACGGTCTGAAGCCTGTTCACAGAAGAATACTTTACGCACTTTACGAGGACGGACTTACAGCAGATAAACCCTTTAAAAAATCCGCTACCTGCGTAGGTGACGTTCTTGGTAGATACCATCCACACGGTGACCAGTCCGTTTATAACGCAATGGTAAGAATGGCGCAGGATTTCTCAATGCGCTATATGCTGGTTGACGGTCACGGTAACTTCGGTTCCGTGGACGGCGATCCCCCCGCTGCTTACCGTTACACTGAGGCCAGACTTTCCAAAATATCCGAGGAAATGATCAGGGATATAAACAAGGACACTGTTAACTGGGACCCCAACTTCGACGAAAGCCGTAAGGAACCCAGAGTTCTGCCCTCCCGTTTCCCCAACCTTCTGGTTAACGGTTCCAGCGGTATTGCCGTCGGTATGGCTACAAATATTCCCCCTCACAACCTTAAAGAGGTAATAAATGCCTGCATCTGCATCCTTGATAATCCGGACGCAACTCTTGCAGACCTTATGGAACATATAAGCGGACCTGACTTCCCCACAAAGGGAATAATCATGGGCAGAAGCGGTATTCGTCAGGCTTATGCCACCGGCCGCGGCAGAGTTATTGTTCGCGCAAGAACCGAATTTGAGGAATTCGGCCAGAACCGCACCAGAATTATAGTCACCGAGCTGCCTTACCAGATAAATAAGCGCCAGCTTATTAAAAATATTGCCGATCAGGTTCACGATAAACGCCTTGACGGAATTTCCGATCTGCGCGACGAAACCGACCGCAACGGTATGCGCATAGTCATTGAGCTCAAGCGCGATGCAAATCCTCAGGTGGTTATGAACAGACTTTTTGCTCAGACCGCTTTGCAGTCCAGCTTCTCCATAAACATGCTGGCTCTGGTAAACGACCAGTCCATGCCTAAGGTTCTGAACCTGAGACAGATTTTGGATGAGTACCTCAAATTCCAGGAAGAAGTCATTGTCAGAAGAACCAAATTCGACCTTAATAAGGCCGAGGAGCGGGCTCACTTACTGGAAGGCCTGCTTATTGCTCAGGATAATATCGACGAGGTTATTCAGATAATCCGTTCCAGCTACGACGATGCAAAGCAGAATCTTATGAACCGCTTCGGTCTTTCCGAGGTTCAGGCTCAGGCAATCTGCGATATGCGTCTTATCTCCCTCCAGGGTCTTAACCGTGAAAAGCTGGAAAATGAGTACAAGGAACTGGAAGAAAAAATTGCATATTACAAGACTCTTCTTGCAGATCCCGAACTTATTAAGGGCGTTCTTAAAGATGAGCTTACCGCTCTCCGTGATAAATACGGCGACGACAGACGCACCGAAATTCAGGATGTTCTGGATGAAATCGACATTGAAGACCTTATCGACGAGGAAGAGTGCGTATTTACTCTCACTCACTCCGGCTACATTAAGCGTCTGCCTGTATCTGAGTACAGAGCTCAGGGCAGAGGCGGCAAGGGCATAAGAGCCATGAGCACCAAGGATGAAGACTATGTTGAAACTGTGTTCACAGCTTCAACCCACGATTCAATCCTCTTCTTCACCAGCGAAGGCAGAGTGTTTATGAAGAAGGGCTACAATATTCCCGAAGCCGGAAGAAACGCCAGAGGCACAAATATTATAAATATCATCCAGATTGAAAACGGCGAAAAGGTCAGCGCTATGATAAACGGCCGGGGCTTTGATGAGGAAAGCTACTTCTTCTTCGTCACCAAAAACGGTACCGTTAAGCGCATGGCTCAGTCCGCTCTTAAAAATATCAGAGCAAACGGCATAAGAGCCCTTACTCTGGATGAAGGCGACGAGCTTATTTCTGTCATTGCAACCGATGGCAGCGAAAATATCCTTATTGCCACTAATGCCGGTATGTCCGTATGCTTCAGAGAAAGCGATGTTCGACCTATGGGCAGAACCGCCGTGGGTGTAAGAGGCATAAAGCTCCGTCCCGGTGATTTTGTTGTGGGTGCAGGCAGCACCTCCGCTGGTGAAGCTCTGCTGAGTATCACCGAAAAGGGCTACGGCAAGCGCACTAAGGTTGAGGAATACTCCGTCCACGGCAGAGGCGGTATCGGTATCAAGAACTACAACATTACCGATAAGACCGGCCGAGTTGCAGATGTTAAGATCGTCAGCCCCGAGGATGATATTCTTGTTATCTCCGATGACGGCACAATTATTCGTATGGAAGTTAAAAATATTTCCATGCTGGGCCGCTCCACTCAGGGTGTCAGAATTATGCGTCTCAGCCCCGGCAGCAGAGTAATTTCCATCGAAAACACCGAAAGCGAGAACAGCGAGGAAGAAAGCGAAGAGACTGCGGAAATTCCGACAGAAGAATAAGGAGACTCGCCAATGAATAATCGCGACAATAAGAAAAATAACAAAAACTCTTCTAACGTAATAATTTTTACAATAGCTGCCATTATTTTGATTAACATCATAGACAGCGGCAACTTCGGCGCATTATTTTTCGCAATTATTTTTATCGGCATCTTTGTTTCAACATTTTTCGTTATAAAATCCAAAATATCAAAAGCAAATGTGGAAAAAAACGGCGGGGCAGCGGCAAAAAGCAGCTTTCAATCTCAGAATAACAGCCAGATGTGGAAAAAACACTCCGATCCCGAAGCGGCTGTGACTGAGAAAGTCTATGCACCGAGACACGAAACTGCCCCTCAGAAGCAGTATTACGACAGTTCCGATGTGTTCGACAATTACGAGAGAGACAAACAGCAGAGAATCGAACAGCTGGATGTCTTTCTCAAAAACGGCATTATCGAAAAAGACGAGTATCATATACTCAAGGAAAAATATCAGCGAAATCAGTAAAATATGGCTATGAAACAGGTAACTATTTATACTGACGGCGCGTGCAGCGGTAACCCCGGCCCCGGCGGCTGGGGCGCTGTGCTAATTTACAGGGGAATTGAAAAGGAGCTTTCCGGCGGTGAGGCGAATACCACCAACAACCGCATGGAAATGACTGCCGTAATTTCAGCTCTCCAGGCACTGAAAGAGCCCTGCGCCGTGGAGCTCTATTCAGACTCAAAATATGTGATTGATGCCCTTCAAAAGGGCTGGGCTTGGGGCTGGAGAAAAAAAGGTTGGATCAAATCCGATAAAAAGCCGGCTCTCAACCCCGATTTGTGGGAAACTTTGCTGAACCTTACGGTAAAGCATGAAATGAGCTACCACTGGGTTAAAGGCCACGCAAACAATAAATACAACGAGCGCTGCGACGCGCTGGCGGTAGCCGAAAGAGAAAAATTCGTAAAGTGACGGGTAATCGAGGAAATGAAGAAAAACTATAATGATAAACCGCTGAAAATTTTCATGTCGTATATTGCGGAACATAAGAAGATATTCTACTTCGATATGTTCTGCGCGTTCATGGTGTCTGTAATAGATCTTGTATTTCCTTACGTGTCCAAAATGACCATGAATACCTACCTGCCGGAAAAAATGTTCAAAACTTTTTTCATCGTGATGGGTATTCTGCTGCTGGCCTTTATAATTAAGGGCGGTTTTTTCTACTTTATCACCGTTGTCGGCCACAGAATGGGCGTACTTGTGGAAAGTGATATGCGTCGGGATGTTTTTACCCACATGCAGGATCTTTCATGCAGCTTTTATGATAAAAACCGCACCGGCGTACTTATGAGCCGCATTACAAGCGATCTTTTCGATGTAACCGAGCTTGCCCACCATGGGCCGGAAAATATTCTTATCTGCACGGTGACTATTGCAGGCGCACTGGTGATGATGTATTTCATGCAGTGGCAGCTTGCGCTGGTGCTGACTCTTATTCTGCCTCTCTGCCTCTGGTTCACCATTTCCCAGAGAAAGCGGATGAAGATCGCAAATGTGGAGGTAAAGCGGAAAACCGCTGAAATCTACGCCGCCATTGAAAGCAGCATTTCCGGCATCAGAACTGCAAAGGCTTTTGCAAACGAGGAGCAGGAGAGCAATAAATTTGACGAGGCAAACGAACTGTTCCGAGGTTCAAAAATCGAATATTACCGCTCCATGGGTCTTTTCCAGAGCGGTATGGAATTTACCACCAGCATTATGCAGGTGGTGGTAATTGCCTTCGGCGGATTTCTTATTATGCAGGGAAAAATGGATTACATAGAGCTTATTACATTCTCCCTTTATGTAACCACCTTCGTTTCTCCTATCCGCCGTCTTACCCAGTTTTCCGAGCAGTACATGCAGGGAACTGCGGGCTTCAGCCGCTTTCTTGAAATCATGCGGACAGAGCCTGAAATTAAGGACAGCCCCGATGCAAAGGATATTTCCGATGTTAAGGGCGAGATTGAATTTGACAATGTGAGCTTTAACTACGGAAACGGCGTTCCGGTTCTTAAAGACATTAAGCTTCACATTTTGCCCGGAGAAAGCCTTGCACTGGTCGGCCCCTCCGGCGGCGGCAAAACCACCATGTGCCAGCTTATCCCCAGATTTTATGACGTGACGGAAGGTAAAGTCATGATAGACGGGGAGGACGTGCGAAATCTTACTCAGGCAAGCCTGAGAAGAAACATCGGCGTTATAGAACAGAATGTTTTCATGTTCGCCGGCACAATAAGAGAAAATATCCGCTACGGCAGACCGGATGCCGGAGATGAAGAAATCGTGGAAGCCGCAATCAAAGCGGAAGTCCACAAAGAAATAATGGATCTGCCCGACGGCTATGACACCTATATAGGTGAGCGGGGAGTTATGCTCTCCGGCGGCCAGAAGCAGAGAATTTCCATAGCAAGAGTGTTCCTTAAAAATCCTAAAATTCTTATTCTTGACGAGGCTACATCAGCCCTCGACACCGTGACTGAGCAGAAAATCCAGGCTTCCCTCAATGAGCTCAGCCGGGGCAGAACCACCATAATCGTGGCGCACCGCCTTTCCACCGTAAAGGATGCAGACGAGATTGCAGTTGTGGAGGGCGAAAGAATAACGGAAATGGGCTCCCATCAGGAGCTTATAGAAAAAAACGGGGTATATGCAGAATTATGCCGTGCCCAGTCACTTGGGAAAGGGGAAAAACAAAATGCTTAAACTGAGAACCGGTACGCACAGAGAACTGGAGAAATATTATCCTCTCCTGCAGGCAGACTTTGACGATAAAGAGCTTCTGCCTAAACTCTACATCCATAAAGCCATGCTTAAAGGCGATATGGAGTTATGCCTTATTTACGATGAGGAGTCCGGCATTGACCTTGCCTACGCTCTGGTTGTAAAAAGAGGCCTTTACGGCTACGTGCTTTTAAAGTATTTTGGCGTTCACCCCTGGTACAGAGAGCAGGGATTAGGCGTTCAGGCTATGCGCCTTTTAAATAAGCGGTACATAAACAAGCAGGGAATTCTTGCTGAGCTTACCGTGTTTGACGATGAGGATGACCAGCTTTTAAGAAAGCTGAGAAAGTTCTTTGCCCGCTTCGGATACGTTAAAATCAAATCCGATTACAGAATAGGCGGCTCCGAGGTTGAGCTTATGGTGAAGCCTATTATGGGTACCGAGAATATCGACAGCTACGCTCACCGAATTATAAGAGACTTCTACACCCGCTGTCTCAGCCCCGCAGACATGGAAAAAATGATAGACATCAAGCCTGTTAAAGACTGAAAGAAAGGCAGACCTTAGTAGGTCTGCCCTTTTAATCCGATTGAATACGGCAAAAAGAAATGCTATAATCGAAACACTATGAATATTTTAGTAAACCAGATACTCGAAAATAAAGAAGCTGCCGCCCTCCCTCAGCTTTTGGAGAGCGGGGGACTTCCTGCGCTCGTTTCAGGCCTTTCGGCGGTTCACAGGGCAAACCTTGCTGCCGCTTTGAGAGATACTCTGGGCGCACCTATATTTGTAATCAGTCCCGATGACACTTCTGCCGAAAACTTTGCCAGAGATTTAAGCGCAATGCTTTGCATGGAAGTGGGCACTCTGGGAATGAGAGATTACACCTTCTATCCCACCGAGGCTGCATCCCGTCAGGCAGAACAGAAACGTCTTGCAATGCTCTATGCACTAAAGAGCGGGAAAAGTCCTGTTACCACCGCTTCAATTTCCGGCCTTATTCAGAGAACTATTTCCCCCGATGCGCTGATGAGCGCCGCATTCTTAATCGAGGACGGGGACAGTTTTCCCATTGAAACGGCGGAGGAAGCCCTTATAAAATGCGGCTACCAAAGAACCGAACAGGTGGAAGGCCCCGGTCAGTTTGCAAGACGCGGCGGAATTTTAGACTTCTTTTCTCCTGCCGACCATGAGCCGGTGAGAATTGAATTCTGGGGCGACGATATAGACTCTATGGGCTTTTTCGACGTCTCCACCCAGAGAAGAACAGAACAGATTAAACAGTGCCTTATCCTGCCGGCGGCGGAAACTCTGCCTACTATGGCAGAGGGGGGAGTGGAGGCACTTTGCAGAGAGATTGACGCCTTTGCAGATAAATATGCAAAAAAGCGCAGCTCCGAAAACGCAGCCGCCCTTGCTGCAACTTTGCGGGGCGACAGCGAAAGACTCCGTGAGGGAGTTATTATGTCCGATGCGGACAGATACCTGCCTGTAATTTACCCCATGGCAAGCGGTGCCGATTACATACCCGAGGATGCGGTGATAATCTTTGACCAGCCGGGCCGCTGCGGCGAAAAGGTCAAGGAATATATAAAGCAGCTTACAGACGACGTTAAGGAGCAGCAGCGCCGGGGCAGAATTGCCATGAGTCAGGACAGTTTCCACTTAAGCTTTGACGGACTGCTGAAAAAATTACAGGAATTTCCCGTATACATGGCGGATGCCTTTACTGTGGGCAGAAACCCCATTCCACCCAAAACTCTGGTAAGCATACCTGCAAAGCAGCTGCCCTCATATGCCGGTTCCGTTCAGGCGGCGGCAGAGGATGTAAAGCTCTATCTTAATCAGAACTTCAAGGTCGTGGTTCTGGCAGGAGACGAGCGCCGCGCCAAGGTATTACAGGAATACTTTAAAGAGCAGGAAATTCCGGCTCTTATATACGACCCGCTTAAGAAAATTCCGGAAAACGGAAATTGCGTTATAAGCATAGGCTCCCTTTCCTCCGGTATCGAATATCCGGAGCTGAGACTTGCAATTTTAAGCGACTCTCAGCTTATACGCTCAAAGGGCAAAAAGCAGGCACATAAAAAGCTGCCTCCCCACCACCAGAAAATCGAATCTTACGCCGACCTTTCCATAGGCGACTATGTGGTTCACGAAAACCACGGTATAGGCCGCTTTGCGGGAATAGTAAAAATGACTGTGGACGGGTTCCAGAAGGACTATGTTAAAATATCCTATGCCGGAACCGACAGCCTTTACGTCCCCGCAACTCAGCTTGACCTTGTGTCAAAGTACACGGGAGCGGGTGAGGATAAGCCGGTTAAGCTTTCCAAAATGGGCGGCGTTGAGTGGGCAAAGACCAGGTCAAAGGCCAAGCACTCAGCAAAGATCATGGCGAAAAAGCTTATCGCCCTTTACGCCGAGCGCCAGAGACTGCCCGGCTATGCCTTTTCTCCCGACAACGAATGGCAGAAGGAATTCGAGGATAACTTCGGCTACATGGAGACTGACGATCAGCTCCGCTGTGTGGAAGAGATTAAACACGACATGGAATCTACTGTTCCCATGGACAGACTTCTCTGCGGTGACGTTGGCTTCGGCAAAACCGAGGTTGCGCTCAGAGCGGTTATGAAGTGCATTATGGACGGAAAGCAGGCCGCTATTCTGGTGCCTACCACCGTCTTGGCTCAGCAGCATTATCAGACCGCCTTACAGAGATTTTTCGGTTTTCCCATATGTATTGAAGTTTTAAGCCGCTTCAAAACCGCCGGACAGGCGGCAAAGGTAATAAAAAAGATTAACGACGGCACATGTGATCTGGTGGTCGGTACTCACAGACTTTTATCAAAAGACATAAAGTTTAAAAACTTAGGACTTCTGGTAGTTGACGAGGAGCAGCGCTTCGGCGTAGGCCACAAGGAGCACATAAAGGAAATGTCAAAGGGCATTGACGTGCTCACCCTTTCCGCAACGCCTATCCCCAGAACCCTCAACATGGCAATGTCCGGCATAAGAGACATGTCCACCATTGAGGAGCCGCCGGAGGACAGACTTCCCGTTCAGACCTTCGTTATGGAGCATGACTGGGGAATTATCTGCGACGCAATTCGCCGCGAATTGCAGCGCGGCGGTCAGGTGTACTACCTCCACAACCGTATAGACGATATTGAGCGGACGGCAAAGAAAATTGCAGATATGCTTGAAAACGTTACGGTAGCCGTTGCCCACGGTAAAATGGATAAAAACATGCTGGCAGAGGTTATGGACGAGGTGGCAAGCGGACAGACTCAGGTTCTGGTTTGTACCACCATTATCGAAACCGGAATTGATATTCCCAACGTCAACACCATAATTATCGAGGATGCGGACAAAATGGGCCTTGCTCAGCTCCACCAGATAAGAGGCCGTGTGGGCCGCTCCACCAGAAAGGCTTCCGCCTATCTTACCTTTAAGCGGGATAAGGTATTGTCGGAGATTGCGGAAAAGCGGCTTAACGCCATAAGAGATTTTGCTCAGTTCGGTTCCGGATTTAAAATCGCAATGCGGGATCTGGAAATCCGCGGAGCGGGAAATCTTCTGGGTGCCGAACAGTCCGGCCACATGATAGATGTGGGCTACGACATGTACATGAAGCTTCTAAACGAGGCTGTACTTGAGGCAAGAGGTATTGAGGTTCCCCAGCGGGCAGACTGCTCGGCAGACCTTGCCGTTGCCGCAAATATCCCCGAAAAGTACATTCCCTCCTCCGAACAGCGCATGGATATTTACCGGCGTATTGCTCTTATCAGAACTGAGGATGAGGCGGACGACCTTACGGATGAACTGATTGACCGTTTCGGAGATCCTCCCTCCGGCGTAAACGCCCTTATCCATGTGGCACTTCTCCGCGGCGAGGCAGGAAAAGCCGGAATTACGGATATTTCCCAGAAAAACGGCTATCTCCACTTTACCGTCAGAGAGTTTAACATGGAGAAGGTTTCCAAGCTCTACGCCATGCCCGAATATAAGGGCAGACTCAGAGTGGAGGCAGGCTCCAAACCCAGACTCAGCCTCAGAATCAATGCTAAAAACAGGGTCATTGATGAGGCAAGGAAGTTCACTTCCGACTGGGCGGAGAAAAATGAATAAAAAATTAAATGTGGCAATTTCACTTGTTAATTTTAGCCCTCGGTGATATATTGCCAGTAAAAGCAAAAGGAAAGGAATAAAGAGCGTGAAAAAATTTGTTGCTGTAATTGTGGTGCTGTGCCTTGTTTTTGCAGGCGTGGTGGGATTTGCTCTCAAGGATAAGTTCTCCGGAAAAGAAGAAATCAACCCTCAGCCCACTGAAATGGAAGCTTCTCCCGCACCGGAGCAGGAGACTGCACCTGAGGTAAGAGCCATTGACTTTGATACCCTCTACAAGAGCAGAGACCCCAAGGAAGTTGTAGGTCAGATAAACGGTAAAGACATTCTGTGGGAGGAATACTTCTATAACCTCTTCTCTCAGGCATCACAGATGGAGCAATATTTTGCCAATGCTGCTATGTACGGTATGGCTCAGGACTGGGAAAGCCCCGCTGATGAAACCGGAACTGTAACCTATGCAGATATGGCGGTAAGTGCTGCTGAAAGCAATCTTCTCCAGTTTGGCGCCATTAAAGGCTTTGCAGAGGAAAACAATGTAGTGCTTGGCGATGAGCAGCTCAAGTCCATGGAAGAACAGCGCAAAAATGATATGGCAATGTTCGTGGGCGAGGACGGCAGCGAGGAGGACTTTAACGAATACCTCAGCACCATTTATCTCAGCCCTGAGATGTATAACGACATGAACCGTATAAATCACCTGTTCCAGCAGAGCTTTATACAGGTTTACGGCGAAAAGGGCGAGAAATTAAGCGACCAGAAGGCTCTTGATTTCCTTAACGATAATCAGTATATCTTCGCAAACCACATCCTTTTCTCCACTGTTGACAACGAGACAGGCGAGGAGCTGGATGAAGCCGCTGCAAACGAGAAAAAGGCTCAGGCTGAAAAAATCGTTGCAGAGCTGAGAGAGATCAAAGACCATGATGAACTGTTAAAGCGCTTCGGAGAGCTTAAGACAGAGCTATGCGAGGACCCCGGCAAGGAGTCTTTTGCAGAGGGAATGACCTTTACTCCCGGTACTATGGTGCCTGAATTTGAGGAGGCAGCCCTTAAGCTTCAGGATTACGAGATTTCCGACCCTGTAAAATCCCAGTTCGGCTACCATGTTATTATCCGCCTGCCCTTAAATCCCGATTCCATTATCGGTTACACCCAGATGGGTACTCCTGTTTCCGTCCGCGGCAATGTTGCAAACATTGAGTTTAACGACAGACTCCACCAGTACATGGATAAGCTCACTCTGGATTACAGCGAAGGATTTGAAAAGCCCAACCTGCTGGACTACATAAAGTAAGCTGAAAAACCAAGAAGCTGTGAGAAATTCTCACAGCTTCTTTTTTATTTTCCCGTAGCAGTAAATTCCCGGAATAAGCAAAAACGCAAATATAAGGTTTATTACGGAGATAATGCGCCTTGACCAGAAATCAAGGCTTATCGGATCGGGACCTATTAACAGTCCGCACAGAATTGTTATTGCTCCGCATATGGGGATTACCCAGCGCCGTTTCTCCATGGAAAATAGCTTTTCTCCGCTGTATGCGGGAGCGGGTTCACCTAATGCAAGGCGGAGACAGTGCTGGGCGGAATACATCAGCAGGGACACAAACAGAAAATCCGGAAATATCCACAATGCCACCACCAGCGCCTCTATTCTTTCAAGAGAATGGAAAAACACCAGATTCCGGACAAGAGAGAAAAAGGGCCATGCCAGATTTATGGTAAGCTCTGCCCCGAAGCTGCCCACTACCGCAATACAAAGGCAGCTTATAAAAAGCACCATTGCACACATCCAGATTGTATAATCTCTGAATGTATGCTCCTTTTTGGGGGTGAAGGCGGCAAAGAAGGCTGTAAAGTAAAGAATTCCCGAAAGCACGTATACCGTGGCAAGGCTGCTTTTTAAAACCGGCAGGGCGTCATCCGCTGTTATGGGCAGCAGGTTTTCTTTTGAAATTGAAAACATGGCAAAAAGCAGAATGAAAATTATAAGGCCGAAAACCGGAGGCAGAATAATTTTCGCAATTCTAACTATGGTTCTTGCAGAACCCAAAACGGCAATGACACAGAGAAGCCCCATGATAATAACGAAAAAGCCCGGTGTGCTGTATGGGTAAATGGTGGTTATAAGTCTGTCTGCGCCCACTCTTAATACAAAACCGCTGTAAAGCAGCAGCCATGCACCCATAATGAAAAGGGTAATCCGGCCGGCCTTATCGCCCAGACATCTTATGCTCAGCTCTGCAAGTCCTTCTCCTTCCCGCCTTGCATCCATAAACTGAGCTATGAAGTAGAGGTAAATGAGCATTGCGGGTATGGCTGCGGGAGCACCTAAGGGGGCGGCCTGATGGGCATAGTCTGCCGCCGCATGGGGGAAAAGCTGCATAGCAGGGGACAGCAGTATTAAACTTGCAAGGGCTAAAAGCTGGTTTCGGTTAAAATGATAATTGCTTTTCAAAATATCACCTTTTGTCGTTTGTATGGCAGATCTTTCCGCTGACGGATATGCGCAGCTCCAGAGCGGGAAGTATTTCCGTAAATTCAGATTTCATGGCGCGGAATTTTTTCGGTGAGTTCAGCTCAATCTGACCTCCCAGCCCCAGAAAATCCGTCTGCAATTTTCGGGACATTTGCAGAACGTAGCCTGTTCTGGATGAAATTTCAGATTCAAGCTTTGAAATCATCATATCAATGATTTCCTCCTTGCTTTTGGTTCCGTCATCTTCCATTTCCATAATGGTGGCGCTCACCTCTGCAAAAATATCTATGCCCCGAAGCTCACCGCTGTCATCCCATACAGGTACTATTCTGCTTTTCCCGTCGGTTATTTCCAGAGTTACCGGGCGGCCCTTGTCGTCTGCAACGACCATATCCGAAATTCCCATACGGTTTAAAAGCAAATCCACACCTACCGCGTTTTCGCTGTCTATATATCCGCAGAGCTTTGTGCCGTTAAAAATCCCGTAGCCGGAAAGGGCGGCAGTCATATCGGGACTATCCTGCTTTTCGCCGCTGTCCTTGGCATTTTCCGCAGCCTCACTGTATTCGAGAGCGCAGATAAGGGCTCCGCCGTATTTATGCAGGTTATTTATTACCTGCGCCGTAGAAATGATTTTACTGTTGTTGTGCTGGTTTTCGTTAGTTTCAACAGCCTGCAGGATTTCAGATACACCCTTGGTTCCGCTGCCAACTTTACCCATAGTTTCCTTTGCGGTCTTGTCCTTAACGATATACAGGGGCGTATCTATGCGGATTTGGGGAGAGCGGCAGATAAAGTTAAGATATTTCTCTATGCCGCTTCTTGCTGCGTCCTCGCCGATTATAATCTGGTTTATATGGGAGAAAAACAGGTCATCTTCACATGAGTAGTTTCGTATCTGCTCCATAGCCTCAGATATGGAACTGCCTGTGCCGCTGAGACAAAGGGCGTTGCCGTCACCGCTGCCGCCGGAGGCGGAGGAAAGGGTAAGCTGTACCCCGCTTGGAATATAGTCAAGGCCCATGGTCTGAATGACCTTTATCTGTTCAAGCTCTCTGTAATTTGAATATATACTGCCGCAGCCGCTTAAAAAGGGAATGAGGCAGAGAATGAGTGATAACAGTCTTTTCATTTTTGCCGCCTTTTATCGGGAGTATTCAGCTGAGCGTCCCGGAATTTGTTCTTTGGTTTCGGTATATTTATGAGCAGTCTGAATAGTCCCCATGGTTTTCCGTCGCTTAAAGGAGCGGTGTAGTTTACGCCGAAGGAGTCCATGGAGGCGAGAAGCAGCAGTATAAGGCAGGTGCCAACCACAAGGCCGAATAATCCCCCTGCAATGGCGGCTATCAGCAGCCCAAGCTGAAAAAGCCGCACAGCGGAGCCTAAGTCCTGACTGGGCAGGGTGTAGCAGGCAATACCGGAAAAAGCAACCACTATAATTGCGATAGGGGATACAACCTTTGCCTCGACAGCGGATTGTCCTACGATAAGAGCACCGATTATGGAGACAGTATCACCTATGGGATTCGGCAGTCTTAAACCTGCTTCCTGAAGCAGACCGAAAGAAACTATCATGCCGAAAACTTCAAGAGCCGTTGAAAACGGCACATGCTGTTTTGCTTCAATTATCGAAATTAAAAGCCGGGTCGGTATCATCTCCTGATGATACATTGCAACGGCCACATAGAGAGCGGGCAGGAACATGCTCAGAATAAGAGCAAAGTAGCGGAGAATGTTAAGGCTTGTTGTAACCATGAAATGCATGTTGCTGTCGGTGGTTACTTTCATAAATTCCGCAAAATTTACCGGCAGTACCAGACCAACCGGCAGCCCGTCAATTAAAAGCCCGATTCTTCCGTCCATAAGGTACATTGCAAACCTGTCCGGCCGCTCCGTGTGGATAAGCTGAGGAAAAGGGGAGAGCGGGTTATCCACGATATATTCTTCCAGCATTCCGGTTGCAAGCAGCGCATCTATATCCAGCGCATCAAGGCGCCGTGCAGTCTCTTTTACAAGCTCGGGATTTGCAATTCCCTCCACAAACATTATTGCAACGGTGGTGTGAGATTTTCGCCCGATATTGCTTTGGGCAAGCTTAAGCCGGGGAGTGCGTATGCGCCGCCGCACAAGGGCGGTATTTACCCTGAGTGTTTCGATAAAGGAATCCTTCGCACCTTTTATAGACTTTTCAAGAGTGGGCTCAGAAATGCTTCTGGCCATAGTGGAGCGCACTTCAAAAGTAATAGCACTTTTTGTTCCCTCAAAAATCAGCGCACAGTGACCGTGGGTCAGATCGGAAATAACATCGTTAACCGTCTCTCTCTTCTTTACGGTGTAGCTGTAAACCGAGCCCTCCATAATAAACTCCATACAGCTTTGCTCATCCGGCGCATTTGCAGCCTTTTGCGAAAGACTGAGCGGGCGCAGAACGCCTTCTGTTACATCACCGCCGGACACAATTCCGTCAAGCCAGCACACGGTTATAAAAATATTTCCTTTTAAACCGATATTTATTTTCCTTTTTTCAAAGTCTCCGCAGCCGGAAAAAGCTTTGCTGATAATTTTTTCTTCAGGTTTTAAATTTTTAAATGCAAGCTCATCTGCGGGCGGAGCGTAAAATCTAAAGTCGTTTTCATAGCACATATGGTATAGTGTAACCACGTTTAGGCACAATATGTGTAAATTGAAAAAAAGTTCAAAAAAATGCGAAAAAAGTGTTGACTTTAGGGGAAAAGGGTGGTATATTTTATAAACACCGCGAGGGAACAGCAAAAACAAAGCCCCGAACGGCAGTGAGTACCTTGAAAATTGAACAATGTAAGAAAACAATTAGTTTTATACTAATTAGC
>JAHHRQ010000017.1 GCA_020025715.1 Oscillospiraceae bacterium
AGGGCGGCAGCATTGAGGTTATGGAAGACGGCACAGCTTACATAAATGTTAAGCTGGGCTTCAAGGATATGGGCGGCATGGTCGGCTGGGCAACAGACTGGAAAATATATAATGAGTACAAAGCAGCCGGAGAATTTACTCCCGCTGAAATAGTTGCAAAAGACAGTGAAGATCATGTTACCGAAATCCGCTTCAAGCTTACCGATAACAGCTGGGACGGTGCTTACAGCAAGCTTACCGTAATAGTCACCGGTATGGGCGAGCTTATGAGCCCCAATGCCTATTTGAAGTTTGATTTTGCAAATGTGGACAAGGAGCCTGCTCCCGAACCCGAAAAGCCCACATATGAATTCGGCAGTGCAAAAACAGTTATAATGCCCGGAACACACTATCTCCCCATAAGCATGATGAATGCCGACAAAATTACCGACCCCTCAATGGCAGGGGACTGCGTAAAGGGCGGCAGCATTGAGGTTATGGAAGACGGCACAGCTTACATAAATGTTAAGCTGGGCTTCAAGGATATGGGCGGCATGGTCGGCTGGGCAACAGACTGGAAAATATATAATGAGTACAAAGCAGCCGGAGAATTTACTCCCGCTGAAATAGTTGCAAAAGACAGTGAAGATCATGTTACCGAAATCCGCTTCAAGCTTACCGATAACAGCTGGGACGGTGCTTACAGCAAGCTTACCGTAATAGTCACCGGTATGGGCGAGCTTATGAGCCCCAATGCCTACTTGAAGTTTGACTTTGCAAATGTGGACAAGGAACCTTCTCCCGAACCGGAGATAAAGAGCTATCCCGTAAACTTCTCCGCCGGCAGCAACGGTACAATTACCGCCAGCGTTGAAGGAACCGAAATTAAATCCGGCGATATGGTTGAAGAGGGAAAGAAAGTAATCTTTACCGCCAAAGCCGATGAAGGCTTCGAGGTTGAAAGCTGGGAGGGCGCAGAAGGTAATGGCAACGCAGCACTCGCAGAGGTAAACGGCGAAATTACCGTAAAGGTAAACTTCCGCCAGACCGACACCAAGGTTCTGGACGGTTTCTCCAAGGGCAGAAACTATGATACATACGCAAAGGTCACTGTTAAGGGCGACGTTATTACCGGCGTTGAGCTGAGCCACGATGCAGCCGAAAAGTACCCTGACAGCCTGAGCTATGCCGAAATGGCAAAAGAGGGTATGCAGGATAAGTTCACCGGCAAATCCGCTACCGACAAGGCTGCCATTGAGAGCATCGACGCTGTTTCCGGTGCAACCGGAACTTCCGAAGGCTTCAAGAAAGCTGTTCTGAACGCTCTGGGTCTGGATAAGGCTCCCGAGTTTGAGTTCGGCTCTGCAAAGACCAAGCTCCAACCCGGTACCTACACCGTGCCCATTTCTCTCAGAAATGCAAGCCAGCATGAAACTGCTTCCGTTGCAGGCGGTGCATTTGCTCCCACTGCAAAGCTCACCGTAAATGAGGACGGTACCGCCGTACTTGAGGCAAAGATGCAGAGCGTAAGCATGGGCCCCATTAAGGATCTGGCCTACAATGTTAATTACTATAAGGAAGATAACTACACCTCTCAGGATTATCCTGTAAATATAGTAGAGACTGTGATAAGCCCCGAGGGCATGGCAAGTGCAGGCAAGGAAGTTCCTTCCGTTATCTCCTTCACCATTCCCGATAACTCCTTTGACGGCGTATACATGAACTTCACCGTTGATGCCATGGGCGGCGCAAGCCCTGACGCATGGCTGAGAATAAACTATGCAGGAGCGGGCGAACCCAGCGGCGGTGACGGTAAGACTTTCAAAGGCTCTGCCAAGGTTGACCAGTTCGGTAAATACACTATTGACGCAGAAGTAAGCGTCGAGGACGGACTTATTACCGATGTTAAGGTCAGCGCCAGAGACTTTGTAAGCCCCACTCATGTTGATACCAACAAGGCAAAAATCGAGCAGGTCACCAAGGGCCTGAAGAGCGCATGGAACGGCATGGCTCCCACTCAGGAAAATGCCGAAAAGATATTCAATGCTATTATGAAGCCCGATAATTCCGGCGAGGTTCTGGACGCTGTTTCCGGCGCTACCTATTCCGCAAAGGCTGTACGTGATGCAGTTATGGATGCCTTCAAGCTTGAATATCAGGATGAGATTATAAACGTTCCCGTGGAAGTAAAGCCCGGTGTATATCAGGTTGATATAAGCTATTACAGCGATGTAGTTCTCCACAGCCTTGTGGAAAACGAAAAGACTACCGCAACTCTTACCGTAAATGCGGACAAGACCATGAGCCTTGACTTTGAACTGAGAAGCGGCACAAAGAAAGAGCCTCTCTACATTCTGGGCTTTAACGGTGTCCATACCGATAATGACCGCAGCAAGGCTCTTACAATGGACGGATGCAGCACTGTTATGGGCCTCAGCTCCAATAACTATGCAGACGAATATTTTGAAAAGGGCACTAAGGTTGTAAACCACGTGACCTTCCCCTTACTCGGCGGCCTCACCGATATTTACAACACCAACTGCTACCTCTACGTTCCCGTTATGAACAAGCTGGACGGCGACCTTTCCGGCGTACACTTTGACCACGGTAAATTCAATGTGGACGTATTCGCAAAGGTATTCTGGGACAGCATGAAGAAAATTGATGATGTTCCCATGCCCAAGCCTCCCGTTGATAAAGACGATATTCATAACCTTGCCGATGGCAGCTACATTATTAACGGAACTCTCTTAAAGCCCGATAAAGCCACCGCATCTATGGCAGACCAGGGCATAAATCACCAGATTCTTCTGAACGTTTCCAACGGAAACTACACTCTTACTCTGGACTTCGGCCCCATTAACTTTGCCGGTCAGAAGGGTTACCTTGGAAATCTTAACTACTACCTCAGCGGCTACGCTGTGGGCGGCGGCGGAAAGCCTGTGGGAGCTATGGGCTCCGGCAGCATTGTAAGCTACCAGACCTACACCGACGGCACCAAGGTTAAGGATGAATTCGGCACCGATTATCCCGACAGAGTTTCTTTCCCCATGATTCCCGAAGCACTTGATGACGGATGGGTTCCTCTTCAGGTATTCGTACCTATTATGAACTCCATCACTCCCGGCAGCGGCTATCAGGATGTTTACCTGTGCCTTGACCTCAACAGCATCAGATCCGGCAATCCCGGCAGCAGCTCCAACGACAATGCACTGCCTCAGGATGCAATAGATGTTACCGATAAGGCTACCGGCGTAAGAGTTACCGCCGACAAGGGCACATTCGAGGAAAAGGTAAAGCTGGTTGTCCGTGAGATTACTTCCGGCAAGCAGCATGAAGATGCAGCAAAGCTCCTTAAAGATAAGGGCACTGCTTTTAAGCTCTATGAGGTAAGCTTTGAAAACGAAAAGGGTGAAAAAGTTCAGCCCACCGGCAAAGTCACCGTTTACTACCCCATTCCCGACGGTTTCAATGAGAAGGAACTGGCACTTTACAACATTAAGGATGACGGCAAAATCAGCCTTATAAAGGGCAGCGTCAAGGACGGCTATTACGTGGCTGTTCAGAAGCATTTCAGCACCTATGCACTGGTTGATAAATCCACACTTGCAGAAGATGAAAATGCAAAGTCCGAAAATGCCGTTACATCCGCAAAACCTGCGGATAAGGTTGAAAACAGCCGCAGCACAGCATGGATATGGGTAACTGTGTCAGTGGCTGCCGTTGCAGCAGTTGCAGCCTTCTTCACTTTGAAATTTAAAAAGCAGCAGAAGACAAAATAAAAGGAGTTAAATAAATGCATACCAGAATGAAACGTGTTTTCGCGGTATGCGGTATGATGGTAATGCTCGTCCTTATGGCGGGCATTACTGCCGTACCGGCATTTGCCGCATCTGAGGGCGCATACATTGCAGATGCCTGCCCCAGCTATAAAAATCCCGAGACAAACGAAGTTGAAGATGCAGGCGGGGAGAGCTCTGCCGTTCTGGGTCAGGCTATGACCGAGTCTGCCATATATGAAAAGGCTCTGGTTGAGGTTGACGCAGAAGGAAATACTTTTGTTACTGTCCGTATGCAGCTTATGGACAATATCGAAAATCCCAGATTTGAGGAAAACGGCGAAGAGCTTAGCGCAGAGATCGTGCAGGAGGACTTTGAAAACGATACCACCGATTTCCGCATGGCTGTTAAGGACTACCACTCGGATTTTAAATGCAGCATGACCGTTACCGCCATGGGCAGAGACGTGGTTTTCTACTTAAACTTTAAAAACCTCCAGCCCGGCACCGGCGATTTTATAAGCGATATGGAGCCTGCTGCAGAAGCTCCCGTTGAAGAGGAGCAGGAAGAGGCAGCCACCGCTGAGACAGCAGCACCTCAGATTGAGGAAAGCACCACTGAGCCTGCCGAAGAAAACACCGGTATTCAGGAATTTGACGCTGAGGGTAAGGAAGTAAATTCCGAAACCGACAGCGCACCTCAGCCCTCATCTAAAATGGGCAGCTTTGGCATAATTCTTGCAGTAGTTGCCGGTGTTGCAGTTATAGCTTTCTGCGTCTGGTATTTCGGCTTTTTCAGAAAAAAGAAGTAAGGTGGATTATTTTACATGAAGAAATTTTTATCTCTTCTGCTGGCACTTACAATGCTTCTCTGTCTTTCAGCCTGCGTTGACCAGCACCCGGAGGAGAAGAGTGAGCCGGTGAATGAAAATCCCCGGCTTATTGCCACATCTCCCGCCATTGCCCAGATTTGTGCAAAGCTAAATCTGGATTTGGTAGGCGTGTGCCAGACAAGCTCCACTCTGCCTCAGCAGTATCAGGACCTTGAAACCGTGGGTATGCCCATGAACCCTGACCTTGAAAAGCTCAAATCCTTAAATCCCGATTATATCCTCTCACCCTCCACTCTCCAGAATGACTTGCAGCCCAAGTATGCAGGCATAGGAGAGGCGGCACTGTTTTTAAATCTTAAAAGTGTGGACGGAATGTATGCCTCCATTAAAGCTCTTGGGGATAAATTCAACAGACAGGCAGAGGCCGAGGCACTGCTTTCTGAGTTTGACGCCTTTATGACCGAGTTTAAAAAGGCCACCGAGGGCAAGGAAAACCCCACCGTGCTGGTGCTTATGGGTCTGCCCGGTTCTTACATAGTGGCAACAGAATCAAGCTATGTTGGAAGTCTGGTAGCTTTGGCAGGGGGAATAAATGTCTACGGTGACGGCGGCGGAGAGGAATTCCTTACCGCAAACACCGAGGACATGAAGCTTAAGGAGCCTGACATTATTCTCCGTGCCGCCCACGCCATGCCGGATGAAGTCAAAGACATGTTTAACAAGGAGTTTTCGGAGAACGACATCTGGAAGCACTTTAAGGCTGTTGAAAACGGCAGAGTTTATGACCTTGACCCTGCACTTTTCAACATGAGCGCAAATTTCAGCTATCCTGAGGCATTAAGTGTTTTACAGGAGATGCTTTACGGTCAGCAGTAAAGAGAAGGGAGCGAATCCTTTTTGATAAGCAGGAGAAAAAAAGTAATATCCTTCATAGTGACGGCGGCAGCGCTGCTGGCACTGTTCCTGATTTCGGTAAACACAGGGTCACTTAAAGTAAGCCCCTCTGAGCTTTTCAGAGGTCTGTTCATAGAGTATGATTCAAATGTTGCCACCATTTACGACCTGCGTTTTCCCCGCATACTTATTGCCATGCTGGGCGGCGCTGCTATGGCGGTTTCCGGCGTTCTGCTTCAGGCGGTTATGAAAAACCCTCTGGCAGACCCGGGCATTATCGGCATCAGCTCCGGCGCAAGTCTGGTTGCGGTGCTTATAACCGCTTTCTTCCCAAAGCTGTATTTCTTCACTCCCTTATTTTCATTTATAGGCGGTATGCTGGCATTTTTACTGGTGTACTCCCTGTCGTATAAGGGAGGCTTAAGTCCGCTGAGAATTATCCTTGTAGGTGTTGCGGTAAATGCCATGTTCACCGGCCTTATGAGCGCCTTTAATTCCGGCACAGGCTCAAGCTACTCCGGCGTTGCAAGCATAGTAAACGCAAATATAACCATGAAAACATGGTCAGACTTTGAAACTCTCTTTATATACACTGTAATCGGTCTTATACTGAGCTTTTTCGTTACCGGTCAGTGCAACTTATTGCAGCTTGAAGATAAGACAGCCCGTTCACTTGGCGTCAACGTCACAAAAAGCAGAATGATTATTTCCGTTATTGCCGTTCTGCTTGCCGCAATTTCCACCGCCGTTATAGGCCCTATAAGTTTTCTCGGCCTTATCGTTCCGCATATTGCAAGACTGCTGGTAGGTTCAAACCACCGTCTGCTCATTCCTTACAGCGCAGTACTGGGGGCGTTTATCTTCCTGCTTGCCGATACCATAGGCAGAACCGTTGCCTACCCCTACGAAATCAGCGCGGCGGTCATCATGTCTGTAATAGGCGGACCCTTCTTCATCATTCTTTTAAGGAGGTCATCTCATGCCGGAAAATGAAGTTTTTAAAATAAAGAACCTGCATTTTGCCTACGGAAAGCATGAGGTCATAAAGGGTCTGGATCTCGGAATAAAAGAGGGTGCAGTCACAACCCTTATAGGCGCTAACGGCTGCGGAAAAACAACCCTGTTTAATCTCATAACCAAAAATCTTAAACCCGACAGCGGGGAAGTGCTTTTAAACGGCGAGGATGTAAGCCGCACGAAGCTTAAGGATTTTGCAAAGAAGGTTGCAATCGTCCACCAGTACAATACTGCCCCGCCCGACCTTACCGTGGAGAAGCTTGTGGAGTACGGCCGCAGCCCCTATCACACCATGGGTCTTTCCCCCGACCCTGCGGAGGATGAGGAAAAGGTTAAATTTGCTTTGCAGATTACCGACACCGAAAAAATCAAGGATAAGCCCGTAAGCGAGCTATCCGGCGGACAGAAGCAGAGAGTGTGGATTGCCATGGCTCTGGCGCAGGACACTAAAATTCTGTTTCTGGATGAGCCTACCACTTATCTTGACGTGCGCTATCAGCTGGATATACTGCGCCTTGTAAGAAAACTTAACCGTGAGTTCGGCATTACCGTTATTATGGTTTTGCACGATATAAACCAGTCCCTTTATTACAGCGACGAGATAGTAGCCATGAAAGAGGGCAAAATCATTACCCACGGAAAGCCGGAAGAGGTTATAAGCAGCGAGCTTGTAAAGCAGGTCTACGGTGTTGACCTTAAAATTCAGCAGGTGGACGGCAAGCCCTTTGTAATACCGGTATAAATGATATAGGAGTAAAATATGAGTATAAAAAGAATTGTTTTTGTGGTTCTGGGCTGTCTCTGTCTGGGACTTGGGTGCATTGGTATTGCACTGCCCATACTTCCCACCGTGCCCTTTTTCCTTGCAACGGTGTTCTTCTTTGCAAACAGCTCCCAGAAGCTCCACAACTGGTTCGTGGGTACTAAGATGTACAAAAAGCATCTGGAATCCTATGTGCAGAAAAAAGGTATGCTGATGCAGACAAAGCTCAGCATTATGTGTACTGTAACTCTGCTTATGGCAATAGGCTTTATAATGATGTTCAGAAAGCAGATTTATGTTCCCTGCGTCATTCTGGCAATAGTCTGGATTTGCCACGTAATATATTTCTTCTTCGGCGTAAAAACCATAAAATGCGAAGAAACTGCGGAATAAGTGAGAAGCGGCACAGCTCAGGCTGTGCCGCTTCTTTTGCATGGGTAAAATTTACGCTTTGGACTTGAAAATCCTGTTAGAATATTTTATTCTTAAATCAGTAAATACATTTCGGGAGATAAGAAAAATGAAAATAAATGAAAGTGTAAAAATCAATAAGCTTCAAACGATGAACCGCATTGTAATGCCCCCTATGGACACAAGATCCGCAATAGACGGCAAGGTGACACCCAAGCTTTTAAAGTTTTATACCGATCGCTGCGGCAGCGGAAATATAGGCCTTGTTATTACCGAGCACTGCTATGTGACAAAGCAGGGCAGGGCATCAAAAAAGCAGCTTGGCATATATGATGACAGCTGCATTGAGGGCTTGAGCGAATTGACCTCTGCCATTAAGAAAAGCGGAAGCCTTGTTTTTGCTCAGATAAGCCATGCAGGCAGCAGAACGACAAGAGAAATTACCGGTGAAATTCCGGTTTCATCCAGCCTTAATCTTGAAGATAACAGCGACTTAAAGGTTTTAAGCCGTGATGAAATCCACGAGCTGGTTGGGCTTTATGCAGATGCGGCAGTAAGAGCAAAAAAGGCGGGTTATGACGGAGTTGAAATTCACTCCGCCCACTGCTATCTTTTAAACCAGTTCTATTCACCCCTTTTAAACCACAGAGAAGATGAATACGGCTCGGACTGTATGGAAAACCGCATCCGCTTTCACCTTGAAATTATAAAGGAAATAAGAGAAAGACTTGGAAAAGACTTCCCGATAGCGGTAAGGTTGGGCGGCTGCGACTACACAGAGGGCGGCAGCACCATAGCAGATGCGGTAGAGGCTGCAATGCTTTTCCAGCAGGCAGGCGTTGACCTTATAGACCTTTCCGGCGGCACATGCTATTTTAACGTCCCCGGAAGAACCCATGCCATTTTCAGAGACATGAGCGAAGAGGTTAAAAAGGCGGTATCCGTTCCTGTTATCCTCACAGGCTGCATAACAACCGGCAGAGAGGCCGAGGAGCTTCTTGAGGCTCAGGCGGCAGACCTTATCGGTATCGGCCGCGCCCTTATTAAAAATCCCGACTGGGCGGCAGAGGAGCTTGCAAAGCTTAAATAATAAAAAGTCCTTGAAACATGTGGTTTCAAGGACTTTTTTTATCCATAATGATAGGTGCGGCGTTTAATGAAAACGAAGAACATTCCAAGGGAAGATGCCAGAAGCTCCGCAATCACAACGGAAAACCATATACCGTCCATTCCCCAGAAAACCGGCAGTATAAACACCAGAGAAATCTGAAAAACAACGGTGCGCATAAAAGAAATTACAGCGGAAATTCTGCCGTTATTCAGGGAAGTAAAAAATGAAGAGCTGAAAAAGGCAAAGCCGCTGAAAAGATAGCTGAATGAAAACAGGAGAAAGCCCCTGAGGGTCATTTCATACAGCCCACCGTCATAGCCCACAAAGAGCTTTGAAATGGGACATGCCATAAGCTCGGAAACTGAAAACATGAGCAGGGAGCATACGGTGAGGATAACACAGCTTTTTTTAAGCAGACTTCTAATCTCATCGTTATTCTGAGCGCCGTAATGGTAGCTGATACAGGGGGCAACACCTACCACGTAACCGATAAATATGGAGATAAACAGGAAGTTTATGTACATCAGCACGCCGTAGGCGGCAAGGCCGTCATTTCCGGCATATTTTAAAAGCTGGGCATTGTAGATCATGCTTACGACAGTCATGGAAACATTGTTTAAAAGCTCTGAAAAACCGTTGCTGCACATTTTATACATGGCGTGCCAGTCAATTTTGGCTTTCACAAATCTCAGCAGACTTGAGTTATCCCGTCCGAAATAGATAACTACGAAAACCACACAGAGCCACTGGCTTAAAATTGTTGCCGCGGCTGCGCCCACAAGCCCCCATGAGAAAACGGCTACAAAAAGAGCGTCAAGCACTATGTTCATAACTCCGGAGGCAACGGTGGCATAAAGCCCCAGCTGTGGTTTTCCGGCAGTAACATAGAGATTTTGAAATTCGTTCTGAATTACGCTTGCCGGAATACCCAGCAGATATACACGACCGTATACAAGGCAATCCTCCAGAAGCTGCCCCTCAGCGCCCAGACCCTCTGCAATGGGGCGTAGGGAAATATATCCGGCTATGGTAAGAAATACGCCTGTTAAAAATGAAACAATCATCAGGGAGGAAAAAATCTGATTTGATTTCAGATTATCCCCCTCGCCCAGAGTTTTTGCCACCAGTGCACTTCCGCCGTTTCCGAACATAAAGCCCATTCCGCCCAGAACCATTAAAAAGGGCAGAATGAAATTGACTGCGGCAAAGGCGGTTTTGCCTGTGTAATTAGAGAGAAAAAGCCCGTCCACAACTCCGTATATTGATGTGAATATCATCATAATAACGGTAGGAAAGGTATATTTTAATAAGCGGCCATAGGAAAAATGACCCTGCAATTCGTTCATAAGAAAGTTCTCCAATAAATATAAAACGCTTTGAACTCAGGGCTAAAGCGCTTGATGAAGGTATGATAGCATAAGTAAATACTATGCGCAAGTATTTGAAATTTGCCCCTAATAAAGAAAAAAGCTTACCTGTTTTTTCAGGTAAGCTTTATATGTTTTGCTGTCAGAAGCTTTCGGGATCGATTTTACCGGCTTTGAAGTCATCCCAGAACTGCGTATAGCTCTGAGAAGTGAATTTGGGCTTATACTGCTGCTTTGCAGCCTTTGCCTCTTTGGCGTTATCCCACAGCATGTCTATGGTGGTCATAGCCATGGCCTTTGCAGGCATTACATATGCCATTTCCTTGTCGCAGACTTTGAAATCCTTACTGTGAGCGTCGCCTTCATAGCCGCCGCAGGACAGGTGAATGAAAGGCATTACGGAACTGATGTCACCGGCGTCGGTTGCGCCGATAAGCTCCTCGCCGTAAATGTTGCTGCCTTCTCCCAGCAGATATTCGCTGTTTTCTGCAAAGTGCTTTGAAAGAACAGGGTCCTGAATGAGGGGAAGATAGCCGGGCAGTTCTTCAATGTCAACCTCAGCGCCTATCGCATATGCACTGCCCTTGAGAGAGCGGTTAACCTTCTCGGAAGCATCCATAATGGCCTTAAGGTTTGTGCCGCGGACGTAGGTTTCCATTCTTATATCGGCGGGAACGATGTTTACAAGATCTCCGCCCTTGGTGATAATCGGGTGAATTCTTATTCTGTCTTTTTCTCTGAAGGTTTCACGTTGAGAGTTAATGGCCAGCAGAGAAAGTGCGGCAGCGTTAAGGGCGTTTATGCCGTCAAAGGGTCTGGAACCTGCATGAGCCTCTTTGCCGGTGAACTTTATAAGCTTGCCGATAAAGCCGGAGCTGTCGCAGTCAATAAGGAAGCGGCGGTCTTTAAGCCCTGCATGGGAGTGAACCATCATACCCATGTCTATATCGTCCAGTATACCCAGACGGATAAACTCCTGCTTACCGCCTATAAAATGAATTTTGCCTTCCTGCTGCAATCTTTCGCGGTATTCAAGCTCAACATATTCCTCGGCGGGAACTGCAACGAAAGCCACATCGCCGTCCAGCTCACCTGCAAGAGGGGCAAGACCGAAAGCTGCGCCCAGCATGGAGGCTATCTGGGAGTTATGTCCGCAGGAGTGAGCAGCACCGGTGAGAGTGTCTGCCTGGGGGTGGAGGGGGCACACAACGGCGTCCAGCTCACCCATAATCATTACTCTTACGTCGGATTTACGGCCCTTGAGATTACCTTTTACGCCGGTAATGGCAAGGTCCTTTTCATAAGGAATATTGAGGCTTTCCAGAGTACGCTGCACCAGAGCAGAGGTGCGGTTTTCCTTATAGCCCAGTTCAGGATGATTAAAAATATCCTCGCCTATTGCAATTATTTCATCCTTGTGCATGTCGATATTTTTGAGACACTGTAATTTTAATTCTTCTTTTGTCATAATTGTTGCCTTTCCTGATTTTTGAAAATTATAATAATTTGCAGGAGAGAAAAAAATCTTTTGTGTAAAATGTTGAGAGATAAATGAAAAGCAAAAGTAGAAAATGGTCATAAAATTGAAAATAATTTTAAAGCCATAAATCAAGTTGACAAACTAAATTCGTTAAATTATAATCCAATAGAATGCAAAAATAAATAGTAGATTTCACTAAATAATAAAAAGATTTTTGTGCAAATTAACGCACATCTTTATATAACCTTATATATAGGGAAAGGAAGATCAGCACATGCTTGTTAACAGAGTACGCGCCATAAACGGTGAATGCCCTTTTGATTTTCTCATTCACAATGTAAAACTGGTGAATGTCTACAATAATACCATAAACACCACCGACATCGGCATTGTAAACGACCGCATTGCATATGTCGGTACTAAACGACCCTACCAGAGTGCCATTACGGAACTCGACGGAAAGGGTCGTTTTGCGTTTCCGGGACTTATTGATTCACATATGCACCTTGAAAGCAGCATGATGACTCCTGCTCATTTTGCAGAAACCGTGTTGAGAATGGGTACAACCACCGTTGTAGCCGATCCCCACGAAATTGTAAACGTAATGGGCATAACAGGTCTTGAAGCTATGCTTGAAGCCACAAAAAACCTGCCTTTGAGAGTCATTGTTATGGCTCCCTCCACTATTCCCTCGCTGCCCGGTTTTGAGGATTCCGGCTTTGCCGTAGGCTCTGAGCAGATGGATAAAATGCTGAATCTGCCCGGTATCGGCGGTCTGGGTGAAGTGATGGACTTTAACGGTGTTGCAGCCGGAGAAGAAAATATTATAGGCGTTATAGAGTCCGCTGCAAATCGGGGCGCAATTTTGGACGGCCATGCCTCCGCTCTTACCGGGGACAGACTTCAGGCTTTCAGAGCCGTGGGTATCGACAGCGACCACACCGTTCCCACCGGGGAAAAGCTGCTTGAGGAGCTGGCACTGGGCTTTACGGTTCAGGTTCAGGAATCCATGCTTTCCGAAGAAATGGTTAAGGCTATGAACGAGGCTCCTGTTTCGAACAGAATCTGCCTTGTAACCGATGACGTTCCTCTGCCCAGACTTATGAATGACGGACATTTAAACCATGTTGCCTCCAAGGCAATTTCTCTGGGCCTTGACCCTGTAAAGGCCGTAAAGTACACAACCATAAACCCCGCAGAAAGAATGAGACTATATGATCTGGGCGGCATTGCTCCGGGTATGATAGCCGATATTCAGCTGGTTGACGACTTAAGCGACTGGAAGCCCAGCACTGTTATAGTGAGCGGTAAATGCGTATATAATGAGGGCGAGCTTCTGATTTCCGCTGAAAGCTATGAGTTCCCCGCAGCTATGCGGGACAGCATGAATATTAAAAAGCCCTCAATGGAGGATTTTGAAATCTCCTGCGAAGGCATTGGCGCAAAGAGGGGAGATGTTGCGGAAGTTAACATCATCCACCAGAACGGCGTTTCCGTCAGAACCGAAAAGGCAAAGGCTTCGCTGCCTGTAATCGAAAAGAACGGAAAATTGGTTTTAGATACTGAAAATTACTGCAAAATGGCAGTTTTCAACCGCTACGGCAAGGCTCAGCACGGCATTTCCCTTGTTGACGGGCTGGATAAATTCAACGGTGCCGTTGCAATTACCTACGGCCATGACTGCCACAATCTGGTTGTGTTCGGCAAAGACAGCCGTGATATGCTGGCAGCAGCAGAGCGAGTTATAGACAATAAGGGCGGCATTGTTTCGGCCGGCGAGGGTGAGGTTAAGGTACAGATTCCTCTGCCTATTGCAGGCCTTTTAAGCGAGGAAGAGCCAGAAGATCTTCTTAAAATGCTTACCGAATTTCTTGATTCCTGCATGGCTATGGGCTTTGAGCATGAAAGACCCATGTCTTTCTTCACAACCATGGCACTTGCCGTGTCACCTGAAATAAAGTGCACAGATAAGGGACTGCTTGATGTAATCAACAAGCGCTTTATCCCACTTATTGAAAATATTACGGAGGGCAGCATATGAGCCGTAAAAAACAGGCAATTTTAATGGCCCTGCCTGCGGGGCTGGCACTTCTGGTATTCTTTATAGCACCGATGCTGTACATATTTATAAAGACTCTGGCCCAGCACGGACTAAAAGATTTTACGGCATTCTTTAAAGACCCGTTTTACCTTGAAATTCTGTGGACTACGCTCCGTGTTTCAATTATTTCAACTATCGTATCTCTGCTTCTGGGCTATCCTACCGCCTACTATATGGCACGCACAAGCTCCAAGCTTAAGAAAGTAATGATTGTTATCATTCTCTTCCCCTTCCTTGTAAGTGCGGTTGTCCGTTCATACGGCTGGATGGTTATTTTAGGCGGCAAGGGACTTTTAAACCAGCTTCTGCTGGCAATAGGCATAATTGAAAAGCCGATAAAATTCTTAAATACCGAGTTTGCGGTTGTTTTAGGTATGGTGCATCTTCTCATTCCCTACATGATACTCTCTCTTATCGGAGTTTTGCAGAGCATAGATCCCAATGTCGAGTATGCAGCATACAGTCTGGGCGCAAGTCCCATGCAGACTTTCAGAAAAGTCGTTCTGCCCCTCAGCACACCGGGTATAATTTCCGGCTGCGTTCTGGTGTTTACAATGAGCATGACTTCTTATGTAACACCTAAACTTCTGGGCGGTTCAAAATTCAGAGTAATGGCTACGATGGTTGTTCAGGAATTGAACGTTAACTTCGACTGGGGCGCAGCTTCGGCAATAAGCTACATTCTTATGGCCGTAATTCTGCTTATACAGGGTCTTATCGTTCTGGCAACCTCAAGATATATGAAACGTATGGGAGGCGGAAAAAATGCATGAGAGAAAAGTAAGCAGAAGCTGCTGCATTATTGCCATACTTGTGATGATTTTTCTGGTGCTGCCTCTGGCAGTTATAATCATCGCCTCTTTTACCCCCACTGCACTGGTTACTTTCCCGCCTAAGGGCTTTTCCCTTAAATGGTATGCAAATATTTTCTCCGGCTCAAACCAGTTTATGAACGGCCTCTGGAGCAGCCTTAAAGTGGGCATCCTTGCAACTGCTTTCGATATACTGATAGGAGTTCTGGGCGCGGTGAGTATATGCCGCCATAACTTCAAAGGCAAGAATGCTCTCCTTAACTACTTTACCTCTCCTATGTATGTGCCCAGTGTTGCATTCGCATTTGTTCTGCTTCAGGTATTCAGCCAGATAGGCGGTGTGCCCGGAATGCTGAGAGTGTTTATAGGCCATTTCGTAATCATCCTGCCCTATATAGTGCGAAACACCGTTGCGGTTATGCATGTTTTCGACTGGACACTGGAGGATGCGGCAATGTCTTTGGGTGCAAATCCGGTACAGGTATTTTTCAAAATTACTATCCCCCTTGCAAAGCCCGGAATACTGGCAGGCTCCGTTCTTGCATTCCTGTATTCCTTCGATGAGGTGGCACTGAGCAGCCTGCTCACTACACCCAAGTTCGTAACTCTGCCTATAAGAATTATGAACTATATGGAACTTACGTTTGACCCCACTCTGGCTGCAATTTCCACCCTGCTTATTCTTGCATCCCTAATCCTGATTGCACTGCTGGACAAGTTTGCGGGCCTGGATATGTTCGTTAAGTAATGGAGAAAGGTGACTGACATATGGCAACATTAGAGATAAAAAACCTTACAAAAAGATTCGGCGATTTTACAGCTGTTGATAATCTTAATTTAAGCATAGCTCAGAGTGAAATGATCGCCATTCTGGGCGGCAGCGGCTGCGGTAAAACCACTACCCTGAGAATGATAGCCGGATTTACCGATCCTAACGAAGGAAGTATTCTTGTAGACGGCAAGGATATGAAGAATATTCCTCCCTATAAGAGAAATATAGGAATTTTCTTCCAGAACTATGCTCTCTTCCCTCATATGACGGTGTTTGAAAACGTAGCTTTCGGCCTTAAGCTCCAGAAGCTGCCCAAGGCAGAGATTGCCCACAGAGTTGATGAAATGCTCTCTCTTGTAAAGCTGGAAAACCTGAATAAGCGCTATCCCCGTGAGCTTTCCGGCGGCCAGCAGCAGCGTGTGGCTCTGGCAAGAGCACTTGTAACCAGACCCCAGATTCTGCTTCTGGATGAGCCTCTTTCAAACCTTGACGCAAAGCTGAGAGTTGAGATGCAGGTTGAAATTAAGCGTATTCAGAAGGCTTTGAATATCACCACCATTATTGTTACTCACGACCATGAGGAGGCAATTTCCCTTGCCGACCGTGTGGTGGTTATGAACGCAGGAAAGATACTCCAGCTTGGCTCTCCCAGAGAAATATATGATAAGCCCAACAGCACATTTGTGGCTGATTTTATGGGCTTCTCCACTTTCATTAAAGGTACCATGGGTAAAAAGACAGGGGACAAGAGACAGGTTCTCTGCGGCAAAACTCCCATCATGATTCCCGCATCCGAGGCAGAGAATATTGCCGAGGGTCAGAGCTGCACTCTTGCAATCCGCTCTGAAAATATCGGCCTTGTTTCAGACACCGAAGGTGAAAACATTGTTTCCGGCAAAGTTAAGGCCGTTGTTTATAAGGGACAGCATACCCGCATAGAACTTGAGGGATGCTTTGATGAAATCATCTACCCCGCAATTACAGGATGCATCGAGCCTGAAATCGGACAGACCATTTCCGTGTGCCTGCCCGCAGACAAGCTCTGTGTATATAGCGAAGACAAAATTTAAAGACAGAAAAAGGAGACAACAAAATGAATCTGAAGCGTTTAACAGCCATTTTACTGTGCCTTGTTATGGTTTTTGCTGCCACTGCATGCGGAAGTGAAACCGAGGAAGTAAAGGCACCTGAGACTGCCGAGAGCACCGAAGCTGACGGAACCGATTTCCACGGCGCCGAGCTGGTTGTAGCAACCTGGGGCTGGGCTGAGAACGGCCTGCGCACCCTCGCTGCTGACTTTGAGACTCAGTACAACTGCAAAATCGTTGTTGACCCCACCAGCGGCAACGGCGACCGTCTTAACAAGCTGATGGCTGAAAAGAATGACCCCAGCGCCGACATTGCTCTGCTCACCAAGAGCTTTGCAGAAGTAGGCAACAGCAATGACCTGTTCGAGAAGGTTGATACCAATGTTGTCACCGATTTAGATAACCTGTACGATTTCGCTGTCAGCGCTGACGGCTACGGCCCCTGCTACTCCGTCTGCCGCTACGGCATCATGTATGATGCAGACGGCCTTGAAGAAGCAGGCCTTGAGCCTCCTACCTCCTACCAGGAGCTGTTTGACGACAAGTATGCAGGCAGAGTTGCTCTCCCTGACATGGCTTCTACTGCCGGCCCCTACATGCTGGTTGCTATGGCTGAGGCCATGGGCGGCAGTCAGGAAGATATAAGCCCCGCTATGGAGCTTATGCAGGAGAAGAAGGACAACATCGACATCTGGTACAACGCTTCTTCCGATGTTGTTACCGCATTCACCACTGACGAAATAGACATCGCAGTATTCATGGACATCAACATGCCCGGCCTTATGGACAGCGGTCTTAACATGGTTTGGGTTGACGCAGCTGAGGGCTCCTTTGCAGCTCCCGCTACCGTAAACGTTGTTAAAAACTGCAAGAACCCCGAGCTTGCACAGCTCTTCGTTGAGTACCTCATTTCCGATGAGACTCAGAACAAGATTGCCGGTGCAATGAAAGAGGCTCCTGTAAGCAAGAATGCTGTTATGGACGACGATTTAAAGACCTATCTTGCCTTCGGCGAAGAAGCAATGAACGCTCTTAAGGAGTTTGATGAAAGCTTCATCAGCACTGCAAAAGAAGAGTGGATTGATACTTTCCAGAGAACCGTCAGCGTTCGCTGAGAAACTTAATTAAATTTAAAAGGGCATGGAGTTTAAGCTCCATGCCCTTTTTTTATAATCTTTTAATCTGTGGTAATCTCACCCTCCCAGGTGTTTATTCCGCCGAACTCCATAATATTGGTATAGCCTAAAGCGGCAAGCTTTGCGGAAGCCTGTTTGCTGCGGTTGCCGCTGCGGCAGTAAACAAGAATGAGCTGGTCTTTATCGGGAAGCTGGGGAATTTCATCTGTGCCTATGGTTTCGTTTGCGATGTTAATTGCGCCGGGAATATAACCGGAAGAAAACTCCTGCGGAGTACGGACATCCAGAATGATGTAGTTTTCCTCAGTCTCCAATATGGAGGCGGCATCCTCCTGGCTTATCTGCTTATAATCAGCTTCTTTGGGGGCTGCGCCGCAGCCGGTGAGCATAAGAGCAGAGCACATGAGAGCAATCAGCTTTTTCATATATAATCCTCCTGAAAATTTTTTAGGTTTTTGATAATTATATTTTACCTTAAATGGAGACTGTATTCTGTGATTAAATCACCTTTACAATAAATTTTTCCGTAAAAAAAGAGCCCGAAAAACGGACTCTTTTATTTTTAATTACTGGAGCAGATTTTATCCCGCAGCTCCATCATGCGGCGGTCGGTTTCGTCGATTGTATCGGCACAGTGCTTTAACTGTTCCACAAGCTCCTCACAGCTTACATCGTCTTTCTTGTATTTTATGTCGTGCTCAAGGCTTGCCCAGAAATCCATTGCAACGGTGCGTATCTGAATTTCGACTCTGACCTTTTCCTTAGCGTCGGAAAAGAATACAGGTACTTCAACTATCATGTGGTAGCTGCGGTAGCCGTTGGGCTTGGGATTTTTTATGTAATCCTTTATGGTGATAACTTCAATATCGTCCTGACTGCCCAGCTTACCCGCAAGCATGTAAATATCGTCTATATATGAGCAGATGACACGTATTCCCGCAACGTCATTTAAGTTGTTGCGTATGGAGTCGAGACTTAATTCAAGACCCTTTCTGCTCAGCTTTTTAAGTATGCTCACCGGAGATTTGAGCCGGGACTGGATTGAAGTTATGCAATCCCGTCGGTTGTGAATTTTAAGGTCGCTTTTCAGAATTTCAAGCTTTGTATAAACCTCTTTTATAGCCGATTCATAGCGGTTCATAAGCTCATTGAACTGGATTATATGAGTCAGCAGTTCTTCCTTATTTTCGTAGAAAAAGTCCTGTAATTCCGGTGACGGTTCCGAAGGTTTCATAAGCAGTGTTCCTCTTTTAATAAATATTTTCCGTGCCGTAGTCCGGCTTCATAGCTTTTTATAAACTCAAAGTAAATGCCTGTTGGACTTTTACACAACAGGCATTTTGCTTTAATGTCATGATTTTTTGATTTTAACTTTCTTGTGCAGCTTTTCGTGGGAGTCATACATGTCACGCAGATGCTCGGTCAGAGTATGCTCGGAACGGAAAGGAGAGAAGAAGTGGTATTTGATAGCCCGCTGCTGGTGAGCATTTCTGATATGCTGTTTGATGTTTTCATATCTGACGACCACTTCATTTTCATCAGCGAACTTCTTAATTCTGGCAACCAGCTGTGCAGAATGGGCAACGTCTATAAGGAATACGCCGAAGAACATTCCGATAACAAAGGAAAAGGCCAGATTTCTGGAAAGCCAGTCCAGAGCGTCCAGAATATGGGGATGAATGAGAAAATCATATACAGCGCCCAGAATTCCCCATGCCAGAGAGAAGATAGGGCAGATAATACCCTGAATATTGCCCCAGAGGTGGGAGTAATCCCACAGTCTGACCTTGAAAGCTTTAAGACATACAATACCTGCAATATACTCAATCAGCGTCATGGCAACGGCCATTGCGAGAATGGTTACTACCTTGTTCCATACCGGATTTGTGATTAAGTGCCATTGCTCAAGAGAGGCCAGCAGATACAGAATACAAAGTCCGAAGCCGTAAAGAGGGACGTAGGGGCCGGTGCAGAAACCGGGGTTAATCCATTTCTGGCGGCGGTTTTTAAAGTTGCGGTAAAGCAGCTCAAGTACCCAGCCGAAAACAGAGCCTATGAAAAACAGATAGGCAAGAGTCAAAAATATACCCAAACAAATTCTCCTTTAAATATTTAATGCGAATTTTCAAAAATTACTTCTTATTATATTTAAATTATAATCCACCTGTCCCTTAATGTCAACAAACCGCAATGGCTTGTAATGGACTGCAAAATGCAAAATTTGCCTAAAAAGGGCGTTAAATATTAAGAAAGTGTAACATTTTCTGAGATAAAGAAAAAAGTTAGCAGAGGCAATCACCATTGCCCCTGCTAACAATAAGTTTTATGGCACTGTATCTGGAAAAAGAGACACAGCAGTTTTTATTTTTTACCGATAAGTAACTTTGAACCGGCAAGGCACAGCAATTTTGCCTCTTTGGGAGACATAAACAGTCCATCAGTGGTATCGTAAAGCTCTGCCTTCTCATAACCCATATCCTTAAGCTGCTGAATAAATGCGTCCATGTCACCGTATCTGCTTGGGGTGAATATATCATGGAAAGCGAAGGTTCCGCCCTTTTTGAGTACGCGAAGATTTTCCAAGAGAATGGCCTGACGATCACGAGAGGGAATGTTGTGTACGCAGTAGTTACTGGTTACTGCATCAAAGCTCTCATCTGGAAAAGAAAGCTTGCAGGCGTCGCCCTGTACAAAATCTGTTCGGTCGCCCACGCCCTCGATTTCTGCGTTTTTCTCGCACAGAGGCTTGTTAAATGAGGCATATTCCCTGCCCCAGCGGTCAAGACCGGTTATGTGGGCTTTGGGGTTGCGCTTTGCACATGCGTTTGTAAGTGCGCCGCTGCCGCAGCCGATGTCCAGACCCTTTCCGCCCTCAGGCAGAACCACATACTCCGCAAGCTTTTCGATAATGCGGCGGGAAAGCTGCTTCTTGCCGTTATATGAAAATGAGCGGTACCATATTACGCTGTATGCGGAATATACAGCCAGTACGGCAAACAGAATACCGAGAACGATTCCTGAGGCTATACGGACTTTTCCTGCAAGAAAATCGGTAAGGAGAACGGATGCAAACAAAGCTCCGGTGACGACGGATCCGGAAATTACACCCACTACCATACCTTTCGGAACCCAGTTTTTATAATCAGGTTTCATAATTTTCACACTTTCTTTAGTTGCTTTTACTCTATATAATTACATTTTTCTCCGTTTCGGCTAATAGGGTATGCGCTTGAAGTGAATCCTGTTAAAAGAGAAGATAGCTGAGTTTGATGCCGAAGCTGCCGCTGCCCCCCAGCAGCACGCTCCGGATTTTCGGTACTGCCTGCATCAGCTCTCCTGTGCTGATGCAGACATTCCTGTATGTACCGAAATTCAGGGGCAGCCCCGGCAATCTATATTTAAATCGGCGCTGAATCACCAATCAACCGAAAGAATACAATTTCTGTTTAAGTCACGCTCCTTTCCTGCAAAATGCAAAATAAAAAATCTACATCTGCTATAATTATCACCTGCTTTCCTGTGAAAGTAGATATATCAGCCAAGGGCAACATCTAAAATCATCATCACAGTAAAACCTACTGCAAAGAAAATTGTTCCGATGTCGGAATGTTTACCCTGTGACATCTCGGGAATAAGTTCTTCTACAACAACGTATATCATTGCACCGGCTGCAAAGCTGAGAAAATATGGCAGAGCGGGCACGATAAGTCCGGCCGCCAGAATGGTGAGGATTGCTCCCACCGGCTCTACAACGCCGGATAGTACGCCGTAGATAAAAGCCTTGGTTTTGCCCATGCCCTCAGAACGGAGAGGCATGGAAATAATGGCACCTTCCGGAAAGTTCTGTATTGCAATTCCTATGGACAGTGCAAGAGCACCGGCAATGGAAATCTGAGCGTTTCCGGTTAAAGAGCCTGCAAGCACTACGCCAACTGCCATTCCTTCCGGAATGTTGTGGAGCGTAACTGCAAGTACAAGCATTGTTGTTCTCTGTAATTTGGTTCTGGGGCCTTCCGGCTGATTTACGTTTCTGTGAAGGTGCGGGATTATGTGATCCAGCAGCAACAGAAAAAGAATTCCTATCCAGAAACCGACAGCGGCGGGGATAAAGGACCATACGCCCATATCGGCGGCCTGATCCAGAGCCGGAATAAGCAGGCTCCATATGGAGGCTGCAACCATTACACCTCCGGCAAAGCCGGTAAGTGCGCGCGAAACTGATGTGCTTAAATCTTTTTTCATGAAGAATACGCACATAGCACCAAGTGACGTACCCAAAAACGGAATTAAAATTCCAATTAAAGTTTCATGACTCATAACTGACTCCTGCTAAGACAAGTTCCCCTGTCTTATGCCGGTTAAGGCTGCTGAAGTCGCTGACTATCAGCGGCGAGTCAACAGCGCTGATGAAGCGGCAAAAGGGGAAAACATAAAATTTTTATGCAGGCAGCTGTGAGGGAGAAGTGCCGCCACGCCGGATGATCATGCCGGACAGACTGCCTGCTCTTTTATATTTTAACCGCGTCGAACAATACACCGCGCTCACGGAAACGCAGAAAACCAAGGCTTTAAGCTTAATTAACTGCGTCGGAAGTATCCGGGGCGGCATGGGCAGAATAGAAATTAACAGTAATACAGAGGTGAAGTTTTACCGGAAAGGTATCTGAAAAAGTATTGTTCATTTATAGCGGTTAGACATGTCTAACCGGATAATAACATAAAAGTTTTTTATTTTCAATCTATATTTTTCAAAACCTACAAATTTTGTGTGAAATGCAGGGGGCTTCTTTTGCTTTTTTGAAATATTTTGTTTCGCTTAAACCAAATTATTACAAATTCAGGGGCGTTTTCACGGCTTAAAAGTTGTTAAAAAAATTTTAGATTTGCTGAAAAATTTTTTGTAAACAGGCAACCGAGATTGCAATACTAAAATGATGTCTTTAACACAATATTATTGACGTAAATATCTTTACATTAAAATTAAATTCCGTTTCTTACCGTTTAATATCCCCCCCGGGGGGCTTGTGAATATACAGAATTTGGAATGTAATTGTTATTACTTTAACTGATTAAGAGGGAAATTAGTTATGAAAAAAAGTTTTTTGCCGTGCTGCTGTTTTTTATGGTCTTTGCAGTGCAGCTTCACCGGTTCCACATAGAAATGTCAGTTCTCATGGGAAAGCTTGCGGAAAATGTTACTCTCAGAGACAAACTCTATCATCAAGTACTCCGCCGCCGATACCGTAGCCGGTGATTATATAGGCTGCTTCCCATACGGTAAGCTGTTTGTTTTTCATAATATGATTCTCCCAAGCACCAAAAGGGAAAGGCTGACATATAAATTTGGCATGATATACAATATTTGCAAATGTGTCTAAATTCCGTTTAGTGAAAACCCAAATCGGCAATATGAAGATTAAGTGCGGATGCAGAATTAAAACGGCGGCAGGTTTTAACTCCGCAGTTTTGTTTTCGGTTAAATCAGGTACAAATAAAATGGTACATTATCTCGCAGAATGTGATACAATATGATTACTGCGATATAAAAGAGAGAAAAGAGATAGTAAAATGCTTAATGAATTTATTGATGAAATGTATGTAGGGGACGAGGTTGAGGGCTTTTACCTGCTCAGCAGTGCAGAAGTGAGAAAAACCTCTGCCGGAAAGCCCTTTTTAAGCGGCACTGTTTCCGACAAAACCGGAAGCATAGATTTTACAATGTGGGATTATAAGGATACAATCTACCCCGAGGATCAGGGCAGAGTTATTTTCCTGAGGGCCGCTGTAAACGAGTACAGAGGAGCAATGCAGCTTAATGTGTCAAGATTTCGTTTTGCGGAAAGCTATGATAAATACGATGTGGCAGATCTGGTGCCCACTGCGCCTATGGATACCGAAGAGGGGCTTAATAAAATTAAAGAGCTTATAAAAAGCATAGAGGACGAGGATTTTAAAAAACTTGCAGAGACTATGCTTAATAAGCACATGGAGGAGTTTTCCAGAATTCCCGCTGCAAAGAGAGTGCACCACGGCTTTCTGGGCGGTCTTTTAATGCACACCTACAATATGCTGAGAACTGCGGATTTTCTTTCCGGCATTTATTCCGATGCCGTTAACCGCAGCCTGCTGCTCACCGGCACTCTGCTCCATGACTTCGGAAAAATGAAGGAATTTACCTTCTCTGAGCTTGGCATGGTAAGCGGATATTCCATTAAAGGCGATCTTCTGGGCCACCTTGTAATGGGTGCATCCGAGGTTGAAAAGCTGGCAAAGGAAATCGACATGCCGGAGGAAAAGGCGGTACTGGTGGAGCATATGCTTCTCTCTCACCACGGGGAGCCTGACCACGGCGCCGCAGTTATCCCGCAGATTGCAGAGGCGGAGCTGCTGCACTTTATAGACATGATAGACAGCCGAATGGAAATCTACGCAGAAACCCTCCCCAATGTTCCCGTGGGAGAATTCAGTGGGGAAATTTTCTCTCTGGAAAAGAGAATTTATAACCATGGACTTTGATTATCTGCTAATAAAAGCATATCTCCTGAATTTACGGGGATATGCTTTTTAATGTTTATGGGCAATTCATATATAAGGCATAGGAATTTTCTGGACAGCGGGCAGTTAGAGTGCTATAATCGAGCCAACATATACAATCTGCCCGTTTTAAACAAAATTCAACAGCGGGGAGATAAAGGAGGAAAAAATGGATACCTTACAGTCCGTAAGTTTTGATGACATAAAGCAGTTTCGGGACAGCTATCTGAGCAACACAATTTCCAAAGTCGCTACCAAGGCTGCTTCCAAATCCAGCGTAAACGATATTTGCTACGATACCCGGCACGCAGCAAAGATGAACCACAAGTTCTCTGTGGAAATCCCCACCATGGGCGCTACAAACCAGAAATCCAGCGGCAGATGCTGGATATTTGCCTCTCTCAACATTTTAAGAGAAAAGGTCGCAAAGGAGCTTAACCTTGCTGAGTTTGAACTTTCACAGAGCTTCGTTTCCTTTTATGACCATCTGGAAAAGGCCAACACCTTCCTTGAGCATGTTATAGAAACTGCAAGCGATGACAGCGAGGAGCGCTATGTAAGCCACATTCTCTCTTCTCCCATAGGCGACGGCGGCTGGTGGGAGTTCTTTGTGGGACTTTGCAAAAAGTACGGCGCAGTTCCTAAAGAGGCCATGCCCGAAACTCAGCAGAGCGGCAGCTCCGCATCCATGAACATGCTCATTAACAGACAGCTTCGCGAGGATGCACTGACTATCAGAAAAGAAATGGCAGCAGGAAAGAATATTGCCGAAATCCGCAGCATGAAAAAGACCATGCTCAGCAGAATTTATAATATTCTGGCTATCTGCCTTGGCAATCCTCCCGAGAGCTTTGATTTTGAGTATGTGGATAAGGATAAAAACTACCATGCAGACAGAGGCCTCACTCCCAAGAGCTTTTATGATAAATACATAGGCCGGGATGTTGAAAACATTGTCAGCATTTTAAATGCCCCCACACCTAAAAAGCCCTTTAACAGAACCTATGTTATTTCCCACGAGGAAAGCGTTTACGGCGTAAGCCCTGTTAAGAGCCTTAACATTCCCATGGATGAATTTAAGGCTGCTGTTATAAGACAGCTTCAGGCCGGTGATCTTGTATGGTTCAGCTGCGACTGCCACCCCTATGGTAACCGTGAGGAGGGTATCTGGGATACCGGTCTTTACGATTACGAAACTCCCTTCGGTCTTGACCTTAAGATGACCAAAGGCGAAATGCTGGACTATCACGAAAGTGCACCTAACCACGCCATGCTGCTTACCGGCGTAAACTTAGTTGACGGCAAGCCTGACAAGTGGAAGATTCAGAACAGCTGGGGCAATGAAAAGGCAGACAAGGGCTACTACATTATGAGCGATGAGTGGTTCGATAAGTACGTTTACTTTGCAAGCATTGATAAAAAGTACCTTACCGAGGAGCAGAATGAGCTCTTTAAGCAGGAGCCTATCGTACTTCCTCCCTGGGACGTTCTGGCATAAAAAATAATATCTCTGTTTAACACAAAATCCCCTGATGCATAAGAAAACTATGCATCAGGGGAAGTTTTGTATTCCGGAGAAAAATATTTCGAGACCTATTATGATTAACGCCGCGCCGCCTGAAATATTTGCTTTGTCGGCTAAAATTATGCCGGCTCATTCAAAACCGGTTTATTTTAAAATAAAAGTTGTGCTGCCCTGATTAAGGCCTATGCTTTTGGACTTGATGCGGGGGTGGTTAAATGACTTGCGCACCATGTTCATAAGCGCTTTTCCGCTGTGATAGCCGTGAATAACTTCAATTTCGCGCACTTCTTTAGGCGCACTGTCCAGCTTTTGCTGAAGATATTTTTTGGCCTCAGCTGTCTGCATGTTGTGCAGGTCTATTGTCATTATAGGGGACTGATTAAGATTAAGACGCATATAATCTCTCCTTTAGCTGCAAAGCAGTATAACAGCAGTTAAAGAAAAAATCAATCTTTGGGGCGGCTGCTTTTCACGGCCTAATACAGCCCCAATCCATAGAAAATCAATTTGCCAATGCTTTTGTCTGTGGTATAATAAAACCATAAGATATGAAGAACAGGCGGCAGCTTAAACGGATAAGAAAGGTGGATTAAAATATGAATTGCGGATACCGTAAATTTGATGTGGAAAACTGGCCCCGCAGGGAGCATTACGAATATTACACACAGAAGCTTAAAATTGAATACAATATGACATCCAGAATTCAGGTGGATAATCTTCTGGAATTCTGCAAAACAAAGGGTTATAAATTCTATCCCACCCTTATCTGCATAGTGACAAATGTGCTCAACAGCCTTGAAAATTTCAGAATGTTCAGAGACAAAGAGGGAAATTTATGCGTATGGGATTATCTTATTCCAAACTACACCTTTTTCCACAAAGATGACCTGACCTTCTCTGACTGCTGGTCTGAATATTCTCCGGACTTTGACACCTTTTACAAAAATATTACCGAGGATATGGAGCGCTATAAGGACGTTAAGGGCATAAAGGCCCGCCCCGGTCAGCCGGGTAATTTTTACTGCATATCCTGCGAGCCGTGGACAGACTTTACAGCCTATGCGGCCAGAGCCACTAACAGCGAACCTCAGTTTTTCCCTGTTATTACCATGGGAAGATATGTTAATGAAAACGGTAAAACCACTATGGCAGTCAACCTGCTTATTGCCCATGCGGTATCTGACGGCTATCACGCAGCTCAGTTCTTTAACACTCTCCAGCAGGCTGTTAACGATATTGGAAAATAAGACAAAAAAGTTCCCGACAGATAGTCGGGAACTTTTTTAATTCCAGTAATGTTCATCGTAGTATTGCTCGGCTTCATCGTAGTCAATAAAATCGTTATACCAGTCATCGTAGAAGGTGTCAAAATCGTCGTAGTCTTTGGTGTTATATGGGTCGGAGCCATCGGAGCTGCTGTCCTTGGGATAGGGATAAACAGACTCAGGCTTAGGGGATGCTTTCGGCGGCACTGTATCATTGAGGAAAGCTTTACTCTGTCCTTCCTGGCGGCATTTAGCCTCGGCTGTTAAGGCTTTTAATTCTTCCAAATCGTCGTTAAGTTCTTTGGCGTAGGTAAATTCAATATCATCTGCCCAGATCTCAGCCCAATTGTAGTCATACTGTTCGTATGCAAGTCTCGCCTGACAGTATTTGTACAGCTGTTCACTGTCTTTATATGTCAGCTCATATGGTGCTCCTGCGTTTTCAAGCTCATCCAGTGCACCGAGGTAATCGCCTTGTTCGATATGTTGCAGACCGGAATTGTAACAGCTTACTTTTACATAATACGGATATGAAAATACGCAGACAACAACTGCAACAAGTATCATCGAAACAGCACTGTGCAGTATATTTTTTGAAACAGTAATTTTACCCCAATCCGCATTGACATTTTCTCCTTGCTTTAACAATGTCAGATTATGTGCGGTTTCCATTGCTTTGGCGATCAACTTGCAAATAATACAGGGACCCACTATAAATGAAGAAAAGAGAAAAATGAGAACGAATATAACTTCATATGTGAGAATAATTTTATTTGCATATGAAATTGCCAGTGCTACAAGGGAAGATACAGCTAAAAGGCGGGAGACGGTTAAAAACAGCTCAGATCTGAGACAGCGTGCTGCTTCCTGCCGTGATTTATTTTCCGGCTGTTTTAATGTTTCCATATCCATACTCCTGTAAAGTTTTATATAAGATTATTATACAATATAAAATACGCATCGACAAGGGGCGGCTTTAAAATGTGTACCGGGGAGATGTTTTATGCGCTGAGAAGAAAAAAGAACTAACCCTCGACTGAATCTCTGACTTTCAATCGAGGGTTAGTTCTGCTGAATATCCGGACTTCTCATGCTTATGAGCCTCCTTCTATGTGGGAGCTTTTTTATTCACTCCTTTGTTGTGTCTATAAAATACCATAGAAAATCGTTACTTTCAAGTGGCAGAATGTTTGAAAATCAGCCTAAAAGCTTATAAAAAATGCTAATAGACAGGAAAAAGTGAAAATGCTATAATAAATATGTTGGGCAGTCTGCGGACTGCCCTTTTTTGTTCAGATAAAGCATACAACATTTTATTTAAACCAATGAACGTGTCTTTGTATCGGGAAAAGACCTGTGCGTACAGTAAGTACACGCAGACTTTAATTATCCGGAAATTCCGAACCAAATCAGAAATGCAATTCCCATCAGCAACGTAATAAGGCCGACCCATAAATATGGTTTCTCTTTGTATGCAAGATATTTATACAGTAATTCAACGGAACAGCCAATGCTCAGTGCACCGATACAGCCTTTCCATGCCGGATTACCTTTTACCAGACACATAATGGCTAAGATTTGTATACCGGTGGTTACAAAGGCCCATGAAACATTTTTTGAGTCACTGTCTATCTGCTCGTCCCGTTCATCTTTCAGGGGCTTGTATTTGGAGAAATCTTTAAAAAATCCCATTCTGTTTTTTATCCTCCAGTTCTTTGTTTTCCTTTAAACAGCATAACTCTTCAACGCTTACTCCGAATACTTCGGCTATACGGTAGGCAAGCATGAGAGAGGGATTGTACTGCCCTTTTTCGATTGAAATAATAGTGCGAGAGGAGACGTGAACTAAATCTGCCAGCTGCTGCTGCGTCATATTTGCATCAGACCGCAGCTCCTTAACCTTCGTTTTCATAATGCACTCCCTTACATATGAAGTAAGCTTCATGTGAAGCTGACTTCATATTACTGCAACTGCCAAAATTTGTCAAGCACTAAAGGCTGTTGCTGTTAAGGCGGCGATGTTATTTTCAACGATTGCTCAAGTAAAACGAAACTACTGCGTTATAGGAAAGCAAGGAGGCAGATGATATAATAAAAACACACTTGAAACGAAGGAGAAAACCACATGAATATACAACTCGGCAATAAAATCAGAAGCTTACGGCTTGCAAAATCAATGACTCAGGAACAGCTTGCTCAGGCCTTGGGCGTGTCGGCTCAGGCTATTTCCAAATGGGAGAGCAACGCCAATATGCCTGATATTCAGATGCTGCCGGAACTTGCGGTGATTTTCGGAACATCTATTGATGAGTTATTTACAATGACCGATGATAGCCGCATGGATAGGATTGAAAATCAGCTGGACAGCATCAGATTTCTCGAATCAGGTGTATTTGAACAGAACGAGCAGTTCCTGAAAACCTGTATTGAGAATCCACGGTACGAAGCCAGAGCTACGCTTTTGCTGGCTCAGCTTTACAACAAACGGGCCGAAGAATACAGGGACATGGCAAAACCTGTGGCGCGAAAAGCGCTTCTGCTGAACCCTTCCGCCAAAGAGGCACACAATGCCGTATTTGACGCAGAAAACGGACCGTTCAGCGATTGGAATTTAAATAATTTTGCAAATCTCATTGATTTCTACAAGGACATTGTGAAGAAGCACCCAGATGATATTAGAAATTACTTCTGGCTTCTGAAGCTGCTTATCCATGACCATAGGCTGGAGGAAGCAAGAATGTATGCAGAGCAAATGCGGCAGGTTGATAACACCTATCATTATGAAATGTACATGGGTCAGATTTGCAAAGAGGACTGTGATCTGAATTCGGCAATGGCGTGGTGGAAGAAAATGACGGAGCACAGCCCGGAAAAATGGATAGTTTGGGCAGAATATGGAGATGTTTTAGCAAAGCTGGGGAAATATGATGAGGCTGTTTTCTATTACAAAAAAGCAATGCCGCTCAGGCCGCGCCCCAGATTTATAGACTGCGAGGATGCTGTTGCAGATATATGTCTCATTCGCAAAGATCTGGAAGGTGCCCTGCAAATGAAAGAACAGAGCTTACGGATAACTATGGAGGACTGGACCGCAGAGGGCGAAGTCGTGCATCAGATTCAGAGGGAGATACAAAGCTTGAAAGACAGAATAAATTCTCAAAATCAGGAAGTCAGATAAAGCGGTAATCTATGATAATTACAGCTTTATGTGAGCAGCCCAAAAGCTTATACATAATGCCTATGAATGAAGTGAACATACACCTGATGGCTGGATATAAGTGCAGACTTAATGAGAATATATGCTTATCTGTAAGAGTGAAAAGGGGAAATAAAAAATAAAAACGAGGCATCCGAAACCGTGTTTTAGGATGCCTCGTTATTTCATTTTCAGCTTAGAAGTTATGGGAGTTACTTATCTTCCGCATATCCGCAGCTCATGACCATACAGCCGGAGTCACCGATATAAATGAGATAGTTCCGATTGATGTCGGAACTTTTCACAGTTCCATACATTGCAGAATGTTTCATACAGGGAGCGTAGCAGATATGGAACAGCTGGGCGGTACTGTCAGAATAAATGTTCCGGCCATTAAAGGGCGGAAAGTAAGAAAATATGCATGGGAGAAGATAAAAATATTTGGGCCTGATAAATAGCCTATTCCGACAAATGCGCAGGCAAATTATTAAACAACCGGAATAAGATCAGTAAGCGGTTTGAGAGTTACGGAGTTTGCTATTGTATTATGAAGAGTTTCGGCTTCACTGTCACTTATGCGGTAATTCTCTATGGAATTTGAACCTTCTAAATTTACTACATCAATGCCTTCAGCGTAGTAGCTTTTAAAAATATCGTCAGCATCCAAAAATGAAAAACAACAACGTACTGTATCTAAAACAGCACCGTTTACTTCATAAATAGTGTTTATTTTTATTGACGGGCCACCGGCACCACAGCTGTAATATAGGCGGTTGCCGCCGGCATAACGTAAAAAAGACCTTCCGGAGGATCTGCCGAGGACAACAGGATAATTATCTCGCAGCGTAAATATGCCGCAAATCTCAGGTGAACCGTTGCTGTATCCTAAAATGAGCTCTTTGACACCGTTATTATCTAAATCATCCAGTTTATATCCGACACCGTCCACTCCAGTATAGCCAAAACAATTATTAAGAGAATATTTGTCGTTGGCGGCTGCATATTGGGTTTCGTTATTATAGACGTCAATTATATATCGCAAGTTGTCAAAGATTGGCTTATACAGCTCTAAGGTGTTTACAACTTTTATTACAGCCCAATCACTGTAAACACTACCGGCAGCATTGTAAAATTCCGCACGTATGGACCAATCATCCATTTCCGCAGGAATATTTCGCAAAGCAAGGGTTCCCTTGTCTAATACCTCAAGCTCCAAGCCGGGCAAAGCGGACAAAGTGGAAGTAATATCATAGTCCACTGTGGTATCCGGCTGCCTGAAGTGCCAGCGCATTCCATCAGCGCTATCTGCTTGAGAAATTAGCCATGTACGGCTTCCGCTTTCCACATTTTCACCTACGGGCTGTTTTGTAATAACCGGTAGGGGAATATTTTTGCTTTCGTTCTCAATATTTGGCATGTTTTCCGGAACGAGCGGAAGGTCAGGTGTGCATTCAGATAAATGAATTACGTTCTTTTCATATTGCTTTGCTGACGGCTCTATATGTATATCAATTTTTACACATGAACAAAGAATAAAAGTTATAGACAGGGTAAGCAGAATCAACAGAAATTTTCGCATGTTATCACTCCTAATTAAATTAAGTATAGCATAGCGAATAAGTATATACAACAATCTGAATCACCCTCAATAATTTGTTGAAACATTTCCAACGTTCTCTGCCAAATTATGAGAATACTGACGATTTTTTCGCGTACATAAAATTACTTGATTTCCAGCTGATAAACCACCAAATCTTCCATCATGCCGGGAAAACGTTTGCGGGCTATTTCGCTAAAGCCCATTCTTACGGCTATGGCCCGTGAGGCGGTGTTGGTTTCCAGAATGTAGCCGCAGAGAGTTGCATACCACTTTTCCTTTTTGGCAAGACTTACCATATCGCCTATTACTTTACCGCCTATGCCGAGGCCCCAAACATCGTGGGCAAGCATCAGAGACATGTCGGCAGTGTCAGAGCCGGGGTCACTTTTAAATGCGAAAATTCCAAGCAATTTTTCATCTGCCTTTGAGCGGATGGCAAATGCCCGATTTCCATCGGATATATAATCTTCTAAAATCCGGGTGCTTTCATCCAAAGTCTTGGGGCAGTCAAAACGCATGGTCGCGGCCACGCGCTCATCTCCGGCAAGAGTATAAAAATCTTCTTTCGCATCCATGGTGAGAGGCTTATATACAATATTCATATTCATTACGTTCCTTTATTTAATATATCAATCCGAGTAAATCCTCGTATTTTTCAATCTGGTGTAGTATTTGATCAAGACTGAAATATCCGCTTTGCTGAATTGTCAGTTTACTCTCAGCATATACGAAAATTGCGGGGACTGAAAACACCCCTATCTGGGCGCAAAGCTCCG
>JAHHRQ010000018.1 GCA_020025715.1 Oscillospiraceae bacterium
TCAGCGGGAGCTTCTGCAGGCTCTTCTGCGGGGACAGATGCTGTCTCTTTTTCGGGAGCCTGATTTGCGGAGTCGTCACCGCCGCATGCGCCCAGTGCGAATACCATAGCCATGGCGAGTAAAACGCATAATAATTTTTTCATTCTTTTTTTCCTTTCATTATGTTGACTGCAAAATTATGGAGCTGAAGCTTAAAGCTTCTTCCAGTTTTCTTCATTATACATCCTCACGCTTCATTGTCAACAGAAAAATAAGGCTTACATTTTCTTTATACTTTCATATAATTTTTAAGCTTTTTTCCGCATTTCTCTGTTTTTTCTCTACGAATAATTTTTTGAATTTGTTTTGGGGCTTTTCGGGGCGGAATTTTATAAAAAACGCTGATAATGGCGAATTTCGCATAATACGCAAATCTGAACCGCGTCCGAAAAAAATTTTAAAATAAAAAGGAGCGCAGGCTAAAAGCTACGCCCCATAATGAAGTTTTTGAAAGATACGGTACATTCCCGCTTTGAGATTGTACCGTATCTTTATCTTCTTTTCACAAAACAGAATAGCAGGTGCCGAAAAATCCGGACACCTGCCCATCTTTTTTATGCATTTTCTTGCAGAGATTTTAGAAGCCCACTGCTAACGATTGCACTGTTTTACGCCTCTTTGGAGTATAAACGTTATGCTTGCTAAAATGATAATCGTGAATTTATATTCTTCCATTAGTGTTAGAAAGACCTGAATAGGGTGAACACTTAAACAAGCAGCATTATTAAATTCCACTTTCGGATAATTTCTTTTTCGTATCCTCATTGATTGCCGCCTTCAGCGCTTTCATATAGTCCGAAAAAGCCACCTGCTTTTCTCCATGTACAAGATTCAATGTATACTCTTTAGGAATCCATGTTGATATATCTGCTTCATTATGCTGAATCAAAACTTCCAGTTTATCAATCGCCTTATAGATTTTTGATTCGAGCGTTTTCTGTGCCTCCATCTCAGCGTATATCTCTGACATTTCTTGAGCAAAAGGCTGCGGCAAACTGTCTACCCATTGATTCAGCAGGTGTTCCTCTGTTGCTTCATCATTCGAGGTCTTTACAAAAGTCGGAATATCACCGGTAAACACTTCGCCCAAGTCATGAATCATACACATACGGATGACTTTATCAATGTCTGCCTCAGGAAACTCGTCCTTCATCAAATAAGCCATCATTGTCATACGCCAGCTATGTTCAGCAACACTTTCGTGACGGCCAGTTGATGTCCATGAATGTCTTGTTGCATTTTTCAGATTTTCAATGGTGTGCATTTCTTGTAGAAAACGTCAAATCTCCATACGTGTTACCCTCCTATTTAAGCGTTAGATAAATTCTGATAAATTTAGCTCTTAAGTTATCAATATTATATCATGGCCTGCTGAATTTGCTAACTATTTTTCAGGAACCGTATGATTATCAGTTGTAAAAATTGATTGGAATTCTCAGGAAAAAAATGTTTGACGGGAAAAGACTTTATCCTTTTCCAACTGTTGGATAAAAAATCATGGGCAATCCCGAAGGATTGCCCATGATAGATTGTTATGTGTAAATCGGCTCTACATCACCAGATGAATACATAATTCGTGTTTTCTGAATCTGTTCCTTATCCGGTGTATGCCAAAGATGCACTTTTTTAAAGTTTATCAATCATTTTCCTCTGGGGGAAGCGTCTTTACAAGCACTCTCTCCACACGTCTGCCGTCCATAACAAGGACGCTGATCTGGAGGTTTTCATACTTAAAGCTATCACCGGGCTTGGGATAGGTTCCGAACTTCTCCACAGTCCAGCCGCCCACAGTATCGCTGTCAGCCTCAAAGTTTTCCTCCGGAATACCCATAAGCTCCAGAAAATCATCCAGAACCATGTCGCCGTCAAGCTCGTATTCGTCGTCATTTCTGCGAATTACTTCCTGCTCAACGTCGTCTGTCTCGTCCCAGATTTCGCCGACAATCTGCTCCAGCACGTCCTCCATGGAGAGAACGCCCAGAGTGCCGCCGTACTCATCGGAAACAACTGCCAGATGCTGTCTTGCCTTTCTGAGCTGGCTCAGAACTGCCGGAAGCTTCATTGTCTTATAAACATAGCAGGGCGGCATCAGCAGTTTTCTGATGTCCACATGCTCATACTCAGTCATAGCCTTAAGGAAATGATTGAGGTACAGAACGCCGATCACGTTATCAATACTGTCCTCATAAACGGGCAGTCTTGAATACGGAGAATTTTCGATAAGGTTTATAATTTCATCCCAGTCATCGTCAATGTCTATTGCCACCACATCAACTCTGGCGGTCATGACCTCGGAGGCTGAAATCTCCGAAAAGTCAATGGCAGCCTGAATAAGCTCGGACTGGTCCTCATCCAGAACATCTTCATCCTCGGCAGTCTCTATAATAGAGTGGAGCTCGTCCACTGCCTCATCCTGCTCGTCATCCCCGGTACCCTTCATGCCTCGGGTGATGAGATTTATACTGTTCACCACAAGCCATATAACGGGCTTAAAGATTATCATCAGGAAATGGATAAAGGGTGCATTTTTCTCAGCTGTTCTGTTGGCGCTCTTTTTGGCGCATATCTTCGGGATGGTCTCACCGAAAATAATTACAAGGACAGTGATAATCAGGGTGGAAAGCCATGTAAATCTGCCGCTGTTCTCCTCGCCCACGATCATAATAACAAGAACTGAGCTAAGGGAAGATGCCGCAATGTTTACAAGGTTATTGCCGATTAAAATGGCGCCCAGAGCGTCATCGTAATGATCCACGATTTTAAGTGCAAGGCCCGCTTTTTTGGAGCCTCCGTCTCTGGTTTTTTCAAGTCTCACAGGGTTGCATGAGGAATAGGACATTTCAGAGGCTGAAAAATAAGCAGAGAAGAAAACGCAAACGGCTATACCCGCAATAACAAAGTAAATGCTCACTTTTCTTCGCCTCCTTCCTCAGTTTCGGGAAGTCTGGACACATTCAGCTTCAATATTCTGTTGTGCTCCATTGCTGCAACCGTAATCTTGAGTTCATGGTAAGTGAAGCTGTCCCCTACCTTGGGTATCTCGGTAAACTGCTCATAGGCCCATTCGCCCATAAGGGTGTTTACCAGCTCCTCATCTTCCTCAGGGTCCTCAAAATCCATATGCTCAAAGACGTCGCTCACCGTCTCATCAGCTTCCGCCTGACATGCGCCGCCATCAATATCCACTATGGTTTCCTCCACGATGTCATCCTCGTCCCAGATTTCGCCAACCAGCTCCTCCAGAATATCCTCCACCGTAACTATACCCAGTGTGCCGCCGAAGTTATCGGTGACAACTGCCATATTTATACGTGCCTTGGACATTACAGGCAGAAGCTCGTCAATATTGGTGCTCTGGTGAACGAAGAAGGCTTCGTCCAGAAGGGGTCTTATATCAAGCTCCCCGCCGGCTTTGAGATAGGCTTTAATATATCTTCTTATCTGAAGAATACCTATAATATTGTCGATGCTGCCCTCGTAAACGGGAATTCTGCTGTGGTTCTGGGATTTGACATAGCTGAGAATTTCGGCGGGTGAGTTTTTAATATCCACTGCCGCAACGTCAACTCTGGGAGTCAGAACGCTCTCAACGGTGAGATCACCGAACTGCAAAGCAGAAGAAATAAGGTCGCCCTGATCCTCATCAAGGCTGCCCTCCTCGGTCATATCCTCGATGATGTCATAAAGCTCATCCTCGGTAACGGATATTTCCGGGTCGCCCTCGGTGATTTTCGATGCTGCCTGACCGATTTTGGTAAGCAGAACCGAGAAAATTTTAAACAGCTTCATAAAGAAGCTGATGGGTGCGGCACACATCTTTGCCAGCTTTTCGCTGTATTTTTTTGCGATGCTCTTGGGGAGCATTTCTCCAAAATAAAAAACCACCAGAGTGGTTAAGATTGTGCTGAGTGAAACCGCATTCAGACCCCATCTTTTTGTAACTGCAACAGTTACTATGGAGGCTGTTGCGATATGTACTATATTAGTACATATAAGCAGGGTGCTGATAGCTAAATCGAAGTTATCAAGAATTGCCAATGCTTTTTTTGCGCTGCTGTCTCCCCTCTCTGCAGCTATTTTAATCTTGCTGCGTGAAGCGGAGGCAAAAGATGTTTCGGCAACGGCAAAAAACGCCGCGCAGAACACCAGAATGATTGCAAATATCCATGGCAATCGACTGCCGTCATCCATATTCGGATTTACATCTCCTTTAGACCTAAATTAGCTTATAGTATAACATATCCTGAAAATGCAGTCAATATTAGGAATGTTACTTAACTTTAAACTTTTCCTTATTTTACAGTCTTTTCCAGTCTCTCGAAAGGAAAAACCGGCCGAAAATCGACCGGTTTTTTTGTTTATTGTTCAGGTTCAGCCCTCACATAATTATGCACTTTTTGGGGCAGGAATCTGCGCAGGTTCCGCAGGCAATGCACTTTTCATCGTCCAGAGTCCATGTCTTTGAGGCTCTGTCAACGGTGATTGCCTCCATGGGGCATTTCTTTGCACAAATGCCGCAGAAAACGCACTTGGAAGGATCGCTGACAGGCTTTCCGTCATCTCTGGGGACAACAGGACATGCGGGAGCGGCTTCTTCCTTCTTTTCCTCTGCCTTGGGAGCAGCTGCTGACTCTTTTGCAGCGGGGGCTTCTTTGGCTGCCGGTGAGGCGGCGGGCTGGGTGGGAGCAGACTTTTTCACAGGAGCCTTCTTAATGAAGGTGCCTGTTACAATAAGGTCTTCCTCCTTGGTGGCTATCATGTGATAGTCATCGGTAAGCTCTATTGCGTGGGTAGAGCAGAAATCCGCACAATGAGAGCAGAAAGTGCATGAACCCAGATTGAAGGTACGGGTTACCTTGTCCCCTTCCTCAGTCTTTTCAACAACCGTGCTTATTGCTCCGCCTGCACACACGCGCTGGCACATGCCGCAGTTAATACATTTATCGGGATGAAAAACGATTCTGCCTCTGTAACGGGGAGCGGCGGGGCTGGGCTTTACGGGGTACATTTCACAGCTTGACTTACTGAAAAGCTGGGACACAGCTTCTTTTAAGAACGGTAATTCCATTACATCTGTTCCCTCTTTTCTTTAAGTATTTTTGTTGCCAGTGCAAGACCGTCGATTATGGCCTCAGGTCTGGGAGCGCAGCCGGCTATATCCACATCAACATGGACGTATTTGCTCAGAGGGCCTGCCACTGAGTAGCTGCCTTTAAAGACGTTGCCGGACTGGGGGCAGGAACCCACAGTTACAATGCAGCGAGGCTCGGGGATCTGGGAAATGGCTCTCAGAACTCTGGGCAGGGACTGTTTTGTAACAGGGCCTGTCACCACTGCAATATCAGCGTGGCGGGGAGAGCCGGTAAGCTTAAATCCAAGGCGCTCTGCATCAAAACGAGGAGTGAGCACTGATACGATCTCAATGTCGCAGCCGTTGCAGGAGCCGGCGTTTATGTGGAAAAGCCACGGTGATTTTGCGGTACTCTCCGCGATAAGCTTTTTAAACATTTTCACCCCTCCTTTATAAACCGTACCAGGCCAGAACAAGGCTCAGCAGTGCGAAAGCCGAAACCACGGTCCAGTAGAATTTGAACACCTGCTCGATTTTAAGTCTGGCAGTGATTGCGTGAACAAGAGAAATGCTCACGATAGTCACAAGCACGCAGAGCAGGAACATAATGATAAGATTAAGCAGGAAGCTTACCACCGCTGCCGCAGCACCGGAGAGAACCAGAGACACAAGGTGCTCAACTCCGCTGCCTATTCCGCCGAAGAAGAGGGCAACAAAAATAGAGGTCATGGTGAGCATCTTAATGCTGTGGCTCAGCTTGTAGACTGCAAGAGGATGTCCGGAATACTCGCAGAGCATACCTTCGCAGATCTCGGTTTCCGCCTCAGCCGCATCAAAAGGGTGGTTTCCGGTTTCACCGGGGATTACAAGCAGCATTGCAACCGCTGCGGGAATCATGCTGGCCTTCATAATAAGGCTGCCGTTTTCCATCTGGTAACGGGCAATCTCGGTAAAGGAGAATACAAGGCCGGTACCCATGGCATTACCCACCGCTTTACCGACTGCAAGCAGCACCAGAACCAGAGGCAGCTCACATGCAATAATGGTGACCATCTCACGGGAGAGGCCAACGCCTGCATAGGGAGAGCCGGAGGAAGCAGCGCCCACAATAACGGAAATTGCGGGGATAAGGAGCAGATAGAGAATAACGATAATATCTGCCATGCCTGAGAAGGCAGTAAAATCAAATATAGGCACAAAAAGCTGAATTACAACCAGTGCCGCAAGTCCGAAAAGAGGTGCAAGCAGGAATGTGGTCTTATGTGCCGCTGCCGGAACTATGGTCTCCTTACCGCAGAGCTTAAAGAAATCATAGAAGGGCTGGAGCACCGGGGGGCCCACTCTCTTCTGCATCTTTGCAACCATTTTTCTGTCAATTCCGCTGAGCAACATTCCGCCGATGAAGCAGAACAGGAAGCCGGGGAAAATAAGGACATATCCTAAATAACGCAGTGAATCAAGAAATATACTCATGTTCCCACCTCCTTAAAATACTACCATCATAAACACGATAGTGATTGCCAGCGCCACAACAGCCCAGAGGGCATAGTCGTTTACAATACCGCTGTGCAGCTCGTGCATGAAGTTGAAATAATGTCTCCAGTTGTGCTTGAAGCCCCAGAACATATCCTCGCCGCCGACCTGAGAGTATACGCTCTCTTCGCCGCCGAAGAAGGTATCGTACTTGGTGTCAACACACTGAGGTCTCTGCTCGCTGACTCTGTCATACTTTCCTGCAACTGCCACAATGGTAACGGCAAGCAGGGTAATAAGCATAAGGCAAAGCCATGCAACAGGACTCCAGCAGCCCACTTCAACAAAGGTGACAGCGGGAGCAACAGGAGGAGCAGCCATGACGCTTTCGGCGTAACCTGCACCCATCATGGCGTTAATATAATCGCCTACATGGAAAACAGCGCTTGCGGCGGGCTGGGTAAGGTAAGTGGTAACAAGCTGGGGGAAGAGGCCGGTCACAATGCACAGCACGGCAAAGATGCCCATAGCAAAGCGCATTCCGAAGGGAACTTCCTTGGTGTTCTCCAGTTCCTTGGGAAGCTGACCGAAGAATACGGACTGGCTCACCTTTACGAAAGAAGCAAGAGTGAGAACACTGGTAATAAGAGCAATAATGGTGACAAGCAGGAAACCGATGTTTCCGCTTTCAACAGCCTTCATGTAGGTTGCCTGATAAATGGACCACTTGGAGGCAAAGCCGTTAAAGGGAGGAATACCGGAAATGGAGGCCGCGCCTATAAGGAACAGCACCGTTGTATGGGGCATTTTCTTTGAAAGGCCGCCCAGTTTATTAAGGTCGGTAGTTCCGGTCTGCATAAGCACAGCGCCGGCAGCAAGGAACAGCAGGCCCTTGAATATGGTGTGGTTCATGGCGTGGTACAGTCCGGCAGACATGCCCATTGCGGTGCAAAGGCCGGCGGCTGTAAGTACATAGCCTATCTGTGAAATGGAGTGGAATGCAAGCAGGCGCTTGAAGTCATGCTGTGCAAGAGCCATGGTAACACAGACAAACATTGAAAGAGAGCCTACGAATACCAGCAGGAACTGGACAGGACCCAGACCCATGCTCTGGAACAGGAAGTAGGAAATTCTGATTATTCCGTAAAGACCGGACTTTGTGAGAACGCCGGAAATAAGCACGGAAATAGATGCAGGAGCGGCACCGTGGGCGTCGGCTGCAAGGGGATGGAAAGGAACAACGAAGGATTTGGTTGCATAACCCACAAGCAGCAGAGCGTATGCAAGCTTTGTTGCAGTGTTCATGTTTCCGGGAATCAGAGCTGAAAGCTGTGCAAAGTTCAGTGTATGAGTCTGGGCGTACAGCATAACTGTGCCGACCAGTATACAGGTTGAACCCATGCTTCCTACAATCAGGTACTTAAACGCAGCTTCGAGAGCACCGTTTGCCTTGTTTCTGAAAGCAGTAAGGGCAACGGCTGCAAAGGTGAGGATTTCAACCATGATGAACATGTTGAACAGGTCACCGGAAAGAACCAGACCCATAACACCGCCGGAGAGCATAAGGAAGAGGGTGTAATACTCTCTCACATTGTCGTCGTGCTCCATGTATCTGAAGGAGTAGATACATGCAACGAACACAGCCATTGCAACCAGCAGTCCGAAGAAGAGGCTCAATGCGTCAACTTCGAGAGAAATTCCTATTGCGTATCCGCCGACAGGAGTTCTGTTGCCCATCCAGTAGGCGATTATCTCTCCGTTTACCATTACTCTCTTTATAAGGGAGCAGAGCATAACGAGAGGCGCTGAAACAGCGAAGAAAGCAATTACCTTTCTGACGGTCTTATTGCCGCCGAACATAACGATAAGAAACGCTCCGAGGAAGAAGGACATTATGGACATTACGGGTAAATGCTGATACATAGCTACACTCATCCTCTAAGCCTCCTTATCTCTCTTGTGTCGATAGTACCGTAGGATTCCTCAATTTTGATTACAAGAGAGAGGGACATTGCGGTAACGCAGGCACCGATAACTATACTTGTAAGAGTAAGAGCCTGGGGAATAGGGTCAACAAAGAATGTTGAGGGAGTAAGCTCATTCCATGTGAAAATAGGAGCAGTTCCGCCGGGCTTAAAGCCTATGCTTACTATTAAAAGGTTCACTCCATAGTCGGTAATGCCAAGACCCATAACGGTCTTAATAAGGTTGTGTTTTACAATAATGGTGTAGAAGCCGAGAACCATCAGGAAAAAGGCTACAAAATAATTAAGCATCATCATATTGTTCACCTCATTCCTGGAAGTCTATATCCTGAGCCAAAAGCAGACTCAGCATAGACAGAACCAGAGCTGTAACACCGGTCAAAACGTTAAGACCGACAGCTTCATCCATAAGGGAAATAGTGCCGGAAGAAATAAGGTCGCCCACATTGCCGTTCATGTAGAGCACATTCTGGCAGAAGTTTGCGCCCGCGCATACACCGACAAAGGCCAGCGCTATGTACATGGTAACAGCAAATCCCTCAACTCTTCGCATAAGGGTGGGGTGCATGACCCCTTCTGTTATCTCATATCCGTGTCCGAGGTATATAAGCACTATTGCAGCAACCATAAGCACGCCGCCCTGGAAGCCGCCGCCGGGGGAAAGATGGCCGTGGAGGATAACGTAAAAGATGTATACCAGAGCCAGAGGAAGGATCATATCACAGCCGCAGCGCTGGATAATTCTTCTGACATGAATATTTTCATTTTTCATTATTCTCTTCCTCCTTTTTCTTATCATCTTTATTAAAGAGAATAACGGTAGCACCGGCGACAGCGGTTATAAGGATAAATGCTTCGCCCATGGTATCGTAGCCTCTGAAGTCGAAAACGATTGAAGTAACATCGTTTACGGCGTGAGTTTTTGCAAGGTTCTGCTGGACGATAGCACCGGCGGCACCGTCAACCTCGGTGTCGTCATAGCTTTCCGGGTCCTGATACAGGTCATAAACAGAAACAGGAGCTTCGTCACCGGAATAGGTATAAGGCATATTCGTCATTGTAACGGAAGCATAGATACCTGCCACAAGGAAAATACCGAGGCAGATCCAAGTGAGAGTTTTCTTCATTTATCGTCGCCTCCTCTGATCTTTTTGAGAGCAACAATGAATATCAGCGGGCTGAGGGCAGCACCCACAGCAGCCTCGGAAATTGCAACGTCGGGAGCGTGCAGAAGCAAGAACTCTGCCGCCGCGAAAACGCCTGTAAGGCCGAGGGCAATGACAGATGACAGCAGCTTTTCAAAATGGCATGCCATAACAGCTGAAACCACCAGACCCGTAAGTATAAGTACGTTCAGGATAACTATAAGATTACTCATCGAAATCCCTCCTCAAATCATCGACTTCCATCTCCTTTTCAGGACGGATTCCGTGCTGATAAGCACCCTTTGCGATAGCGTGAGCACCCACAGGGTTTGTAATAAAGATAAGACCTGCTATTACAACCACCTTAACCGCAGTAGCCGGGTGATGCATAACAAATATTGCATACAGAAGCGCGCCTGCGCACACACCGAGGACACCTGCGGTGGTTATGCAGGTACTTGCCTGCATACGGCAGTAGGTGTCGGGCATTTTGATTATACCGATAACACCGGCAAGGGCGAAGAATGCGCCCAAAGCAATAAAAATATCAATTATTATTCTCAGAGCTGTCATGCTTCTTAACCCACCTTCCTTTATCAAGATAACGACCTACAAGCATAGTGTTTATAATGCCGAGCATTGCGCTTATGATAGAAACATCAAGGTATATTCCTCTTCCGCTGTACAGGGAGAAGAGAACCATGGCGCAGGAGAGCATAATATCCGCCGCATCGGTTGCAACGATACGGTCAGCAGCAGTAGGTCCTTTTATGAACCGATACAGGTTCACAATGGCAAACGACGCAAACAAAATAGCAAAAATCAGAAACTCTATCATGGCCATATCCTCCTGATCCACTTTTCCATAACGCCCTTAATTTCGTCTCCGGCTTCCTTGCCGCTGGGCTTTGTGACGTCTATCCAGTGGACATAGAAATAATTCTGACCGTTTTCCTCGGTTATCTCCATGGTGATAGTACCGGGAGTAAGGGTTATGGAGTTTGCAAGGTTTGCAAGGCCGTAGTCGGATTTAAGCTCTACGGGAACTTTAACAATGCCGGGGTTGACTTTTTTGCAGCCGCCGTAGCAGCGCTTTGCCATATCCCAGTTGGCCTTGAAAAGTTCAATCATAAAAATAACGAAGCTGTAAAACAGTGAGATGAATACTTTGGACGGGCCGCCGAATGCAGTTCCGTCATTGTGAACAAAAAAGCGGGCTGAAAACAGTGCAACTGCTACACATACTATTGCTCCGGCCACAAGCTCCTGAGGCTCAGTGCTCCAGGTGAGTAAAATCCAGAACAGGTATGAAATGCCGAATGTGACCAAAAACGACGGGAATTTAGTCTTCTTCATTTTTTGATTTTGCAAGAGTAAACCTCTCCTTTCCTGAGACGGCAATTAACCGGACCGCCTCGTTTTTTATGCTATTCTACCTTTAGTTGTTCGACAAAGAATTCCCGGCCTGAAACCATTTTTATTCCGTAGCCTCCGCACTTCGGGCAGCTGGCTTTACTTCTGTCAACAGGCCCTTCGTATCCACAGTCGGGACATTTAAAGCTTCCGGGGATAACGCTCATGGTAAGCTTTGCTTTTTCGGCGGGAGTGCCGGCTGCTGCAACAGGGAAAAACTCCCTTATGCACTGGCACACTATTCCCGAATACTCTCCTACCTTGAGTTCTATCTCAAGCACCCTTTTAAAGCCTTTGTCCTTCGCCTCGGAATTTACAATGTCGATAATTCCTTCGCATAATGCCAGTTCGTGCATATTTTATCTGTCCAAACAGCTGAAGCAGGGGTCAATGCTGGCGATAATCAATCCGGCGTCTGCAACAGTGTTTCCTCTCAGCATAAAGGGAACGGTGGGAGTATTCTTAAAGCTGGGGACATGGATACTCACACGGTGGTTTTCAAACTTGTTTGCACCCACAACCATGTGGCTCAGCTGGCCTCTGGGAGCCTCATGGCGGGCAACCATCTGGCCTTCCTTGATTTTAACAAGCTTGTTGCCGTTGTTTATGGGGCCTTCGGGCAGATTTTCAAGTGCCTGCTTAATAATCTTAATGCTCTCCACACACTCCAGTGCTCTTACAACAACTCTTGCGAATACATCGCAGCTGTCGCACACGGGAACGTCAAAATCAAAGTCATCGTAGGAGGAATAGGGAGAATCACGTCTCACATCTATATCCACACCTGACGCTCTGGCGTGAGGGCCGACGGCACCCATGCGGATTGCATCGGCAGTAGGCAGAACGCCGACACCCTTTGTACGCATGGCAATGGTTTTATCGGTGAGAACTATCTCCACCATTCTGTTTAAGGATTCCAGAAGCTTGTCGCAGTCTGAAATTATATCTTTTCTAAGCTCATCGCTTATATCACGTCTTGCGCCGCCTATGGTAACCATGGCGTAGTTTACGCGGTTGCCGCTGAGGCGCTCTAAAAGGCTCATAACCAGCTCTCTTACATCCCAGATGTGCATGAACATGCTGTCATGGCCTATGATGTGGCAGGCGATACCCATCCACAGCATGTGGGAGTGAAGTCTTTCAAGCTCGGCAGTAATAACTCTTATATACTGGCCGCGCTTGGGAACCTCAATCTGGTTTATGCCCTCAACGCACATTGCATAGGTAAAGGCATGGGAGTGAGAGCAGATACCGCACACGCGCTCCACCAGAACAAGAGTCTGGATAGCGTTGCGCTCCGTTGCCAATTTTTCAATACCGCGGTGGTTATATCCTACAAAAACCTCCGCATCCTTAATCATTTCTCCCTCGGTATAGAGCTTTGCGTGAATAGGCTCTTCAAGGGCGGGATGGTAAGGTCCCACAGGTACGATATAGCTCATCTTATACCTCCTCCTTTATGTTCTTTTTCCTGAGTTCTGCAAGGGGCATAACCATTATCTGGCCCTTTCCCTGAGTTTCAAGCATATCCTCAGGCAGGAAGAGACGCTGTGAAACGTCCAGTCCCTCAAATGTGATACCGAAAAGCTCGTTGAGCTCTCTTTCAGGCCATGTGGCTGCGGTATCATAAATTTCTCCTATGGACGGAAATTCTGTTTCACCGATAACATGATATGATTCAACCGCCGGATCAACGGCGTAATCCCATGAAACATCCATCTGGTTTTCATTGTTGATGAAAGCGTGAATCATCAGCAATGCCCTTCCATCCTTCTTCATCCGTTCAGCAGTAGGCACGATCTGGTCTTTCTCAATGACGATCTTCTTGTACTCCTGCATTCATTTCACCTCTCTATGCTGTATAATAAATTATTTAACAAATTCTCGGAAGCTGCGCTCCCGTGAGTTTCTGAAGTATTCTGCCCCCGCCCAAAGCTGTTTTCATGGTGAGCTTTCCGGGGTATCTGGCGGTAACATGGCCTATAAGGGCTGCATTTTCGCCCTCGGGGAACTGACGCATGGCATTTAAAACCTCGTCTGCCTTATCGGAGGGTACTACTGCAATAAGTTTTCCCTCGTTTGCACAGTAAAGGGGGTCGAGTCCCAGCATGTCACATGCTGCCGTTACGGCAGGGGCAACAGGGATAAGGCCCTCTTCTATTTCTATTCCAAGCTCGCTGCCCTCAATGAATTCATTAAGAGTAGTGGCAAGGCCGCCTCTTGTGGGGTCTCTCAAAACTCTCACACCTGCGTTAAGGGAGAGAATTTTGTCTGTCATATGGTTAAGGGCTGCACAGTCGGACTTTATATCTCCCTCCATCATGCCGCTTCTTGAAAGCATAACGGCTGTACCGTGGTCACCCACAGTGCCGGAGACTATAACTGCATCGCCCTCTTTAATATTCTTGGGGCTTAAACCGGGGTATTTCAGAATACCGATACCGGCGGTATTTATATAAATGCCGTCGCCCCGGCCTTTTTCCACAACCTTGGTATCGCCTGTTACAACCTGAACTCCCGCATGGTCTGCGGCTTTTCTTATAGAGGCGATTATTTTTTCAAGGTCGGAGACTTTAAACCCTTCCTCGATTATAAATGCACAGCTGAGATATTTTGGAATTCCGCCGCACATTGAAACATCATTGACTGTTCCGCAGACGGAAAGCTTTCCTATATCTCCTCCGGGGAAAAACAGGGGATTTACCACAAAGCTGTCGGTGGAAAAGCAGAGCTTTTCGCCGCCGTCTAAAACAGCGCCGTCCCCCAGCTCATGGAGTGCCGGATTATCCCATGCGGGAACTATCATTTCTTCAATCAGGCGGGAAGTTTTTTTGCCTCCGCTGCCGTAATCCAATGTAATTATCTCTTCCATTTATACTCCTTGATACTTATATGAAGCGGCACATGCGCCCTCTGATGACACCATGCATGGTCCCACCGGATCTTCCGGTGTGCAGCGCTTGCCGAATAAGGGGCAGTCGCACGGGCTTAAACGGCCTGTTATGACCTCGCCGCAGCGGCAGGCTGTGGGTTTCGGCTTTGAGGGGGTAAGGTTAAAGCGCTTCTCCGCGTCAAACCTGCTCAGCTCCTCTTTAAAGCCAAGACCGCTCATGGGGATAAGCCCCAGACCTCTCCATATATCGTCTCTTCTTACAAAACATTGATCTATCATTTTCTGAGCCAGAACATTGCCCTCTTTTGACACTGCCCGCTCATATTCATTCTGAACTCTGGGTCTGCCATCTGCTATCTGTCTTAAAAGCAGGTAAACCGATAAAAGTATATCCTCCGGCTCAAAGCCGCTTATAACGGCGGGAATTTTAAGCTCCTCCGGCAGAAAGCGGAAGCCTTCCTCCCCTATTATGCTGCCTACATGGCCGGGGCACAGGAAGCCCTGCACGTTAAAGCTCTCCATACCTGTCAGTGCTCTCAGCGCAGGTTCTACCGTTTTAAGCATTGAGTAAACGGAGAAGTTTTTAACCCCCCGCTCCTTTGCCGTAAGCACGGCGGCGGCAGTTCCGGGAGCAGTGGTTTCAAAGCCTACGCCAAGGAAAACCACCTCTTTATCGGGGTTTTTCTCCGCATATTCCACCGCATCCACAGGAGAATAAACTATCTGGATTTTAGCCCCCAGCGCTCTCCGTCTCTGGAGACTGTCACCGGGTACGGTGCCGGGAACTCTCACCATGTCTCCGTATGTGGCGATGACCACATTAGGCTCCATGGAAAGCTCCAGAATTTTGTCTATCACCTCTCCGGGAGTTACGCACACCGGACAGCCCGGGCCGCTGAGAAGCTTTATATTCTTCGGCAGAATGGATTTAATGCCGGATTTTGCGATAGCCATTGTATGGGTACCGCAGACCTCCATTAAATTTACATCCCCCAGAGGCAGCGCCTCCATAGCTTTAAGAAGCTTTTCCGTGCTCACTTCAGAGGACATCTTTAATCTCCCCCCAAGCTTCAAGATCCTCAAGCGCCTGTTTCTCCGGCAGCCGCTCTATGGCAAAGCCGGCATGAACTATCACATAGTCCCCGATTTTAGGCTCGGGAATAAAGTCCAGTCTCATGCTGCGCTTCATGCCCATTGCCTCGCCTACTGCCTCTTTGCCTTTGATTTCGCTGATTTTAAGTGGTATTGCAAGACACATTTTAAATTTCCTTCTTATTCAAAATAACGGCCTGAGCCGCCATAAGCTGACCTAAAGAAATTCCCTCGTCATTACATGCCACGCGGCGGTGGCAAAACACCTCAAAGCCCTCCCGCTCCAAGGCCTTGGGAAGTCTCTCCATGATGTACATATTCTGGAAACTGCCTCCGGAGAGAACCACGGAATTTATACCGGTTTTCTCTCTTGCAATTTTGCACATTTCCGTTCCCGCTTTTATGAGGGTATTCATAAATCGGGCACACAGGGCGGAAATTTCCGCTCCCTCCTGCTTTTCTTTATACATCTGCCTTATCATGGGGCGCCAGTCAAAGCGCACCGGAGCAGAATTATAAAATTCCACAGGATATAAACCCTCGTCCTCACCTGCTGCGGCCTCAAGGAGCACCGCTCCCTGACCCTCATATGAGGTCTGAGTTTTAATCCGGAGTATTGCGGCGGCACCGTCAAACAGCCGTCCCATTCCGGATGATTTCGGACAATTAAATCCGGCAGAAAGCATTTTCTCTATAATTTCAGAATTTTCAAATTCCTCAAATGAGCATCCTGAATCTCTGAGTAAGCTTATCGCCGTTCTGTAAATCTCCTTCGCGGCCTTATCCCCGCCGGGAAGGGGAATTTCTCGTATACTGCAAATTCTTTCAAATCCGGCATAGTCTCCCGCGAGACATTCGCCGCCCCAAACAGTCCCGTCGGTTCCGTATCCGGTACCGTCCCAGATAAGGCCGATTACCTTACCCTTAAGACCGTTGTCAGCCATACAAGAGCACATATGTGCGTGATGATGCTGTACTTTTACAAGCGGAATATTCCATTCTTCGCTTTTTTCTGCTGCATAGCGGCTCGACATATAGTCAGGGTGCATATCGCAGGCAGCGCATACAGGCTTTATATCAAAGAGCCTTTTAAAATGTTCAATCTGGCTCTCGTAATTTTCCAGAGTTTCCACATTTTTTAAATCACCGATGTGCTGGCTCTGGAAAACGTAATTTTCTTTTGAAAGGCAGAAGCTGGCCTTCTGCTCCGCTCCGCAGGCAAGTATCCGGCTTTCGCTGCCTTCAACCTTAATAGGAAACGGTACATAACCCCTTGAGCGTCTGGCAAAATACTCTTTTCCGTTTCTCACCCAGCACAGGGAATCGTCGCATCTGGTCTGAATGTCACGGTTATGGAGCAGAAATCCGTCCGCTATGCCGCGGAGGTTTTGCACTGCCTCGTGGTTTTTATACATAATAGGGGTGTCGGATAGGTTTGCGGAGGTCATAATGAGCATATCTATATCATCCCCGAAAAGGAGATAATGGAGAGGTGTATAGGGCAGCATAATTCCCAGATACTCATTCTCGCTCAGAAACTCAAGTCCCCTCTCCTTCTTCCTAAGGAGAACTATGGGGCGTCTGAAGCCGGTAAGTATCTTTTCCTCTTCCTCGCTCACATGGCAGAGTTTCTTTGCGCACTCTGCATCCCTGCACATAAGTGCAAAGGGTTTTTCATCTCTCTGCTTTCTATGCCGCAGAGTTTTAGCAATATTTTCATCGCAGCGGCAGGCAAGGTGCATACCGCCGAGACCTTTAATGGCTATTATCTTTCCCGCTTTCAGGTACTCTCTCGCCGTTTCGATAGCCTCTCCGGGAAGTTCATTTCCCTCCCCGTCAAGGAAAAACACCTTAGGCCCGCACTCCGGACAGCAGTCCGGCTGGGCGTGATAACGCCGGTCTTCAATGTCGTGATACTCCCTGTCGCAGTCGGGACACATGGGGAAATCACTCATGGATGTTTTGGCCCTGTCATATGGTATATCTTTTATTATGGTAAATCTCGGGCCGCAGTTTGTGCAATTTATAAAAGGATACCGATACCGCCTGTCGGTTTTATCCCTCAGCTCTCTCAGGCAGTCATCACATATGCAGATGTCGGGAGAAATCAGAGTGTTTCTGAATTCCTCGGTTCTGCTTTTAAGTATCCGAAAATCTTCAAAGTTTCTGAGCTCACCGCTGAACTCAGTTTTAATCTCTTCAATCAGGGCTAATTTCGGTGCTTTTTCCGGAACATCGGCAATAAAGCCGTTAATTTCCTCTTCCGGCCCTTCAAGCTCCATTTCAACGCCGGAGGATGTATTCTTTATATATCCTCTGAGACCGTATGTCTTTACAAGCTTATGGATGAAAGGTCTGAAGCCCACGCCCTGCACTATGCCCTGAATTTCAATGTGTGCTCTTATCATAACGCATCAAAACCTCACATTTACGACATTTTGTCAGGACACTAAACATGTTAATGTTTTATTTAACCGATTTAAAATTCACTTTATAATTTATTATACTTCCGTAATGTTTTATATGCAAGGATAGTAATAAACTTAACAATTTTTTGCATTTATGCTATTGTGTTTAGTTACAAAAGTAAACTATTGTCACGGAAAAGCCGTCAAAATCGCCGTTTTTTATACATTTTTTAGAGGTTTTACATTCTGATGGGTTGTTGGTAAAAAATTCACAAAAAACAGAGCAGAAAAATCGGTTTTTCTGCTCTGTTTTTTAATTGTTTGGAATTTAACAAGTCTCGGAACATTGGGCAGTAAATTTAATTTTCTCCCGCTCTTTTCTTCCTCCTGTTACCGCTGTTACAAAGCCCGCCGCCAGAACCGCAATGGCAATTCCGTAGCACATAGGCTTTACAGCTGCCATGGTTTCGGGGGTTCCGAAGAAATCCGTCATCTGGCCTGCGAATATAAGGCACATGACAAGGGGTACTGCAAATTTAATGCTGAATGTAAAAAATGCTTCAAAGCCCTTTGAACAGTTTCCGCTGTGAACTTCATTCAGCACAATATCCGGCTTCATTTCCCAGCCTATCATAAGACTCATAAGCATAGCGCCCAACGGCATTGCAATCCCCTCAGATAAGCAGTCCATAAAGTCAAGCCAGCAGTCGTTCCACATTGCAACGCCGAAAGTTTTCTGTCCCGGAACCCAGAGGCCGTTGGCGCCCAGACCGTCGATTGCAACAAGCATTGCCTCTGCGGTAACTGCAAGGGTGACGATGATAACGGTCTTTTTTCTGTTTGCGGGTTTGCCTTTTTCTGCGGCTCTGTCCAGAAAGTAGGCTGACACAACCTCAAGGATGGAGATGGTGGATGTGATAGCCGCAAGCAGAACCAGCATATAAAAGACAACGCCGAAAATGGGGCCTGCTACGCCCATGTTATTGAAAACGTCCTGCAAAGTTACAAAAAGGAGCTTGGGGCCGCCGAGAACAATCTCAGAGGGGGCAAGGCCGCCGGCAAGACCGTTTGCAACAGCTGCCGGTATAACTGCAAGTCCTGCCATAATGGCAACGATAGTATCTGCAATAACGATAACGGCTGAGTTTTTAACAAGGTTTTCTTTTTTACTCAGATATGAGCCGTAAGTGACCATTGCGCCCACTGCAAGAGACAGCGAGAAGAACATCTGTCCGCCTGCGGTGGCAAGAACGGAAATGAAACCGGGCTCTTCCTTAATAAATCCGGCCTTAACTGCGTAACCGGGAACGAACATGAATTTAAGGCCTTCCTCTGCGCCGGGCAGAGTTACGGATCTTATAATAACTGCGATAAGCATGAAGAAAAGTGCGGGCATACCGACTTTATTGAATTTCTCAATGCCCTTGTCTACACCGCTTGCAACTATAATCATTGATGTGCCCATGAATAAAAGGGTGAACATTACGCTGCCCACAGGATTTGTAAGCATGGCGCCGAAGGTTGTTGCGCCGCTTAAAGTATTGCCGTAGAGGCCGCTGAGGCCGAAGCTCAGCTCTGCAAGGTTAAGAGACAGATAGCGAAGACAGTAGCCGCCGAGAACCGTGTAGAAGCTCATGATAATAAAGGGAGCGAAAAGTCCAAGCCAGCCTATCCAGCGGAATTTTCCGGAGAGCTGCTGATATGCGCCTACAACGCCTTTTCCGGTTTTTCTGCCTATTGCAAGCTCGGAAACCATAATTACCATGCCCACAAAAACAGCAAGAATTAAATATAGCGCCAGGAAAGAAAATCCTCCGCTTTTACCCATTTTGTATGGGAATCCCCAAATATTTCCCAGACCTACGGCAGAACCGATTGCGGCAAGCAGAAAACCGATATTGCTGCCCCATGAACTGCGTTTTAACTCCATAACTTTTCCTTCTTTCTCTTTTCAGGGATTTTTCATCCTGCTGATCTGTTTGTCATATTAAATATGTACTGAATTATAACATTGCCCTTGCAATTTACAAAACGCCACATTATTATATAGGTAATTAGATTTTGTCATAGATAGCGTTTCTGAGGGCAGGTGCAGAAGGAAAAATGGACACTAAAAAGATTGATGCTTTGCTTACGGCTGTTGAAAAAGGCAGCCTCAGTCTTGCTGCGGAGGAATTGGGCTACACCCAGTCCGGTCTCACCCATATGATGAATTCTCTGGAAAACGAATTAGGTATACAGCTTCTTATAAGGAGCAAAACCGGTGTCCGGCTCTCCCCTGCTGGAACTGCACTAAAAGGAGAAATGGAAGCTCTTCTAAAAGCCTCCCACGCTCTGGAGCAGAGCGCCGAAAAGCTGAGAAAGGAAAATTTCAGCACTCTCCGTCTGGGCGCATATTCAAGCGTCGTGCGCCACTGGATGCCCTCTGTTCTGGCAGAATTCCGCAAGGAAAACCCGGAAACCGAGGTTATGATGGACGCAGGTGGAAGTATTACGGAATTTTATGAACGCACACGCGCCGGCATTTTCGACTGTGCTATTGTGAGCTATCAAGCCGAGCTTATACAGGGTTTAGGCTGGATTTCTCTGCGGGATGACAGGCTTATGGCCGTTCTGCCGGAAAACTATAAAACCGATGAGGATGTTTTTAAGGTCAAAGATTTTTCCGGCCTTGAATTTATCATGCCCTCATCCTGCTTTGACATGGACATTAACCCGGTTTTCAGCATGTGCAGTGAAAAGGTGCTGCCCAGAATAAGCTATTCTAACCTTGATGACGCCTCTATTGTCTCCATGGTCTCCCACGGCCTCGGGGTCAGTATTCTGTCGGAGCTTGTTATGCAGGATATGAGCGAGCACGTGCGCGTTCTGCCCCTTTATCCCTCGGCAAGCCGCAATTTAGGAATTATTATGAGCGAGAAAAAGCAGAACGACCGGAACATAAAGCGCTTTGTGAAATGCACGAGAGAAGTATTAAAAGACATGTATAAAAAATAAAAATCCCCGGCTCTGTCATAGCCTGACAGGGCTGAGGATTTTTCGTTATTTTTATTACAGAGAAAAGATAATTTCTCCGCTTTTTGCATCAAGAGTATATTTATATTCTTCGCCGTAGGTGTCGATTTCCACATCGTACACGGTGTCTTTGCCGCAGCGCTCAAACTCAACCTCGGTTTCTACTATGTCGTCGGTGTTTATTCCGGCATGGGTTCTGGCAATTTCCAGTGCTTCATTTCCGGAGATGTAGAGTGCAGTGTGGCTTTTATATATAAATCCGCCAATACCCAGAATAACAAGGAGTACCACCAGTGCTTTCACTATAATATTTCTCTTAAAATATAACATCTTTTTTCCCCCTTCACTGTTTGTGATTTTATTATATTCCCGGATATTAAGAAAAGTATTAAGAGCTTTCTTATTTTTTTAGAATATCATCAAATCAGAGAGGAGCTGAGGCAATGAGGATTTTAGTGGCCGAGGACGAAAAGCATTTAAACCGCATAATATCCGAAGCTTTGGAGGATGAGGGCTGGAGCGTTGACAGCTGTTTTAACGGGGCTGACGCTTTGGACTACGCGCTGGGCGCAGACTATGACCTTATCATTCTGGATATAATGATGCCCAAAATGGACGGTCTGCAAATGCTGCGGGAGCTTCGCAAAACCGGCGATACCACCCCGGTTCTGTTTTTAACCGCCCGAGACGGTTTGGCTGACAGAGTGGAGGGGCTTGAAAGCGGCGGGGACTACTATCTGGTAAAACCCTTTGAATTCTCCGAGCTTATGGCAGTGGTACGAGCATTAACGCGAAAATACACCGGCAACCGCTCCAATGTTTACACCATTGAGGATTTAAGCCTTGATACCGCCGCCCACACCGTTACAAGAGGGGGCAAAAATATTGACCTGAGTGCAAGAGAATTCGCTCTGCTTGAATACATGCTGAGAAACCGGGGTGTGGTTCTCTCCCGCGAGATGATAGAAAATAATCTCTGGAACTATGACTACGAGGGCGGCACAAATGTTGTGGACGTTTACATGGGCTATCTCCGGAAAAAGATGGATACAGGCTTTGAGAAGAAACTTATCCACACCGTCTGGGGAAAAGGCTGGGTCATAAGGTAAGGAGGGTATGGGATGTCAATAAAACTGCGTACAAGCCTGTGGTTTACCCTTATGGTTCTGCTGCTGTCGGTTATGATACTGGTTTTTGTGCTGGTAATAAACGGCGCTGCGGTAACCGGCGATCCGGCAGAGCGGCTTGTAAAGGTGGTCACAAAAAATACGGAAGATGTGGAATTTGACAACGGCAAATTCGACTGGGATGACCTTGACCTTTATAAAAAAGGTGTAAGCTGCTCGGTGTACAACATAGACGGAGAGTTTTTAAAGGGTGCGGTGTCTGAAAGCATAGACCTTTCGGGCTATCCCCTTAAAGACGGGCTTTTGAGAGAAGAGTCTTTTAACGGTAAAGACTATTTAATATACGATACATACGTTGATATGGATGTAAGCGGTATATGGATAAGGGGCCTTGTGGAGAATGTCTGGTCATCGGGTCTTATGGACACAATCATAACCCTTACCTTTATTCTTCTCCCCTCCATTTTAGTTCTGGCTTTCGGCGGCGGCTGGCTCATATCATGGGGCGCATTCAGACCCATGAATAAAATTCTCGCCGCAGCAGACTCAATATCCGGCGGCAGCGATTTAAGCGCGAGGATAAATTTAAAACGGGGCCCCAGTGAAATGAAAAAGCTGAGCCGCAGCTTTGACTCAATGTTTGAAAGGCTCCAAAAGTCCTTTGAAACAGAGCGCCAATTTGCATCCGATGCCTCCCACGAACTCAGAACCCCTATCACCGTAATTCTGGCTCAGTGCGACAGGGCAAAGCGGAAAGATAAAACTCCTGAGGACTTCACAAACTCCATAAACGTCATTGAAGAGCAGACAAGAAACATGTCCCAGCTTGTGCAGGGGCTTCTGGGGCTTACAAGGCTTCAGCACGGAACGGACAGATACAAGCTTAAAAAAGCTGATTTGAGCCAGTTCTGTCTTGCATGTGCAGGAGAATTTGTGCCCGAAGATGACAGAGGCATAGAATTAACATGCAATGTGGAAAACGGCATAGAGGCCGAATTTAACGCAGCTTTAATGCAGCGGCTTATCCAGAACCTTTTGCAGAACGCCTATAAATACGGCAGAGAAAAGGGGCATGTGTGCCTGACCCTAAAAAAAGCCGATGGCAGAGCCGTCCTTTCCGTAAAGGATGACGGCATAGGCATAGCGCCGGATGATATAGACAAGATATGGCAGCGCTTCTGGCAGGCTGACCCCTCCAGAAATGAAAGCGGCAGTTCGGGCTTAGGCCTTTCAATGGTAAAGGAGATTGCAGAATTTCACGGCGGCACGGCAAGAGTCGAAAGCTCTCCCGGTAAGGGCAGCGAATTCATAATCACCATATAAAAAACAGGCTGTACCTTTTCGGTACAGCCTGTTCAATTTTATTTATGTTTTTTTACTCTGGGCGGGCACAGCTCATATGAATAAGCAATGACCGCACCGGCTATAAGAAACAGAACTATGGATCTAAAATCCAGAAACGCAAACATTGACGTTTCAAGCATATTATAGATAAACAGCCCCGGCAGGAACAGCACCAGACTTTTTACTGCCATGTCTGCCTTTATGCTTTCGCTGAAAAACAGCTTTACAGCATGTATAAACAACAGCACAGTGAATGCGAGCACAATCAAAAGTCCGGGAATTCCCGCAAAATGCAGAACCTGAATGTAGGAATTGTGCATATGTCCCTGATCTCTCTGGAGATACGGTCTGGTTGTGGACATTATATTCTCGCTCATACAGCCCCGAAGAAGTCTCATGGGCTCATCTTTAAGGCTGTAAATTCCCATTTTATAAATAGGCAGTCTGCCGGAATCGTCAAAACCTCTGTTGTCCCTGAACACATCTTCTCTGCCGGCTTCATCACTCTGTACGCTTTCCGCACTGAGCATTACACGGCTTGCAAGAGTTTCAGGCACATATGCAGGTCTGGCCGCACTTTCATGTGTGTAGGCATCGCCTACTCCGTTTTCCTCCGCATAATTTGACATAGCAATTCCCATTATATGCCGTGTGCCGGAAAAACTTATGTAGCTCAAAGGTCCCGCAATTACCACTGCAAGCACCAGTGCCAGAATTTTATAGCCAGTCTTTTTGATTTTAAAGCATTTAAACAGCAGCAAAGCCACCAGCATGGCAATACATACGGAAAAGCCCATCATATTGCTTCGGCTGGCAGTCATGGCAAGAGCGGCATATTCTGTGAGCGCAGCAAGAACAGCAGCCACTCTGAATACCGGATTTTTATGTCTGAAAAACAGATATACCAGAAAGAAAATACCGGCAAACATCCAGTTTCCGCTGACATTGGAATTTGCTCCGAAAATTTCAAGCCGTTCACCTGCCATGCTGCACAGATACCACTCTGTCAGGGGATTTACATAAAGTTTTCCTGTCAAAGCCGTATAAATTCCCATCACTGCTCCCGCGATGCAGAATACCGAGGTTATAATCGCAAAAACATCAAGAAGCTTCATTCTTCTGTCCTGCGGCAGAATCATACACGCCGTCACAAACATACAGGAAAGAGTGATGTTAAGAACCTCTTTACCGTCCTGAGCCAGAAACAGATCGCCGTTTAAAATTCTGCTGATAACAAGCCAGATACTGAAAGCTGCAAGCAGCTTTACTTCTTTTTTGCTGTTTTTTATTCCGAAGCATATATAGCATGTAATAAGGGAAACTCCCAGCATTACATACCAGAAGCCGTAAAACTGCTCCCACTGGTAGGTGGCAAGGCACGCGAAAGTCGATGCCGTAAAGATTATGAGTAAACCTAAGCTGTTAAATTTCAGCCACTTTTCCCGGCTGTGTTCCGCGGTTTCGGACATCATTTTATTTTTTCCTTTCACCGGTTTATTGTGAGAGCTTCTCAGCTCATGGTGTTTGTAAGAGTACCTATACCCTCAATCTCAACATCAACTTTATCTCCGCATTCAAGCCAGTGCTTACCCATGTTCTTAAGTTCAAGTGCAACACCGGTAGGAGTGCCGGTAAAGATAATATCACCGGGCTGGAGGCCTATGTAGCGGGATGCGTAGCTTACGATGCGGGCGCAGGAGAACAGCATGTCGGCGGTGTTGCCGTTCTGTCTCAGTTCGCCGTTAACATAGCTCTTTATAGCGCAGCCCTTATCAGGGTCAAGGCTGTCGGCGGTGACTATGCAGGGACCGCAGGGAGCAAAACCGGGCATGGTCTTGCCGATGAGCCACTGGCCGCTTCTGTTCTGGCTTTCACGGCAGCTCATATCATTGCCGCAGGTATAGCCGAAAATGCAGTTTTTAGCCTCTGCCTCGTTAACGCCCCATGCTTCTTTGCCTATTACAATAACAAGCTCTGCCTCATAGTCGTAGCTGCTCTCCCATACGGGCAGGTCAACAGCAGCGCCGCAGTTGGTAAGAGCGTTAGAGAATTTGGAGAAGAGTACGGGGTAATCGGGAACCTGCATATGTATTCCGTTTATATGTGACTTATAGTTAAGGCCGACGCAGATTATTTTTCCGCCTTCAGGCACAACATTTGCATAAACCGGGTTTTCAACAACCGGCAGATTCACATCAGACTCTATTTTATAAAGAGCCTCTTTGTCAGCTCCGCTTATAACTTCCTGCATAGTAAGCGGGCAACCGGCAGCAGTGGCATCCACATGTCCTCTTTCAGTTATAAGGGCAAGATGTACGCCCTCGTCTGTTACGATATTGCAGATTTTCATTTTTTTATCCTCCGTGAATTGTACATTAAGTTTGATTATATACCCGATAATATTAAAAAGCAACCAATCTTTTTACACATTTGCCGAATTTTGTAATATTTTTCAACAAATACTTACAATAAGCAAATTATTTATTGTTTATTTCGACAGCTTCTCCATCAGTTCTCCCCATTTTTCCACAAGCTTGAAGCGAAGCTCATAGCCTTCGGAATCGCTCACTATGGCGTAGTCCTCTTTTGCCATAACACTTTCGACTCTCTGTGCCTGTGCCGCCTCAAGGCAGAGGGGCGGAAAAACTATGCACCACCAGTTGTGGCCCTCACCTTCTCCCAGAACAATTCTTAGAGACTGGTAATTTCCCGCCGGGAGACTGAAGCCCTCATAGCTTTTTGTGGGATAATGCTCGCAGCCAAGGCTCACCTTTACCGCCCTGCCCTCCGAGGCTTTGGATGCGGCACCTGCAATGCCGTTTAAATGGTCGCTGATGATTTTCTTTGCCTCCCCGGAGTTTTCCGCATCCTTAAGAACGGGAGTTAAATATTCAAGCACCGCATCCCGCACTCTCAGTTTAATCTCCTGCTCATGCTTATCATCAGATACAGCTATAACATGGAGCCGCACAAGGTCGGAGCTGATTGCATTTTGTCTCGCCTGTGCCCATGTGCCGGCGCAGAGCGCAATGCAGAGAGCTATAAGAGCTGCACTTTCCCAGATTTTAAGTTTGTTTTCATTATTTTTCATAGAAAAAACCGCCTCACTATGTAGTCACTCATAGTGTAGACGGCTTTTGGTTTATTTAAACATTTTACAGAAGCTTTTTTACCGGCTTTGCAACATAGCAGAAGCGGTACTCCTGCTTTAAGCTCTCCATAGCAAGATTTGCTTTCTTTTCATCGTCAAATATTCCGAAAACGGCGGAACCTGTGCCGGTCATTATGCTGCCCAGAGTTCCGAAATCCATAAGGCGGTTTTTAATATCCGTAACCGTGCGCATACGTCTGTCATCAACGTCCTCAAATACATTGTACATTCTGCGGCAGATCTCCCGCAGATTTCCCTCATTAAGGGCGTTAAGTATACCCGCTGTGTCGGGGTGGCGGCGCAGAGGTGATGCGTCAATCTTCTTGAACAGCTCCGGCGTGGATATGGAAAAGTCCGGCTTGCAGACTACAAAAAAGCAGTCGGGAAAAGCGGGAAGCTCGGTGAGGATTTCGCCTCTTCCCTCTGCAAGGGCTGTGCCGCCTTTAACGCAGAAAGCGGTGTCGGAACCTACATCCTCTGCAAGCTTCTGAAGCTCATCGGCAGAAAGTCTGTCATCAAAAAGCTTATTCATGCCCCGGATAACAGCGGCCGCGTCTGAGGAGCCGCCGCCCATGCCCGCTCCCACGGGAATATCTTTTTTCATGTCTATTCTAAGGCCGGGAACAGTCTCTCCGATTTCGTCAAGGTAGCGCATTGCCGCTCTCACCGCAAGGTTTCTTTCATCTCCGGGGATAAAGCGGAGATTGCTGTAAGCGCGTATTATTCCGCTGTCGTTGAGGCTTATTTTAATATCGTCACAGATAGATACAGTCTGCATAACCATAACCATATCGTGATAACCGTCGTCTCTCCGGCCGGTAATATCCAGTGAGATATTTATTTTCGCGTATGCCTTTTCTGTTATAATATCTTTCATATTATATCTCTCTTAGTAAATTTAAGAATTTTCAGGCGAACAAATTGCCGTCTGTTACGTCTGATTAAGTAATATTATCATATACTTTAAGATATAACAACACCTGACCGGCTCTTTTTACTGCTTAGGGAATTGTCCGATTTTCAAAAAAACTGCACTTATGCTTTTATAATGTTGACTATTCGGCCTTTAAGTGCTATAAACTCTATTAAGTGTCTTGAAAGGATCTTAAAAAATGAAGAAAAAATTTGTATCGGCGCTTATGGCGCTGCTTCTTGTATTTTCACTTGCACCGGCTGCATTTGCAGATACTATTTATTCCGCTCCCGGCGCTATTGAAGCCGGACGCAGCATAGATCATCTGGCTGCCACATTAAGTTCCGGAGCAAGTGTGTCCGCAATCGACCTGCCTCCCGGAATAGTTCTTGAAACCGAGGAAACCGACAGCGGACTCAACGTATATCTCAGAGGCGTCTCCCTTGCAGCAGGAAATTATAACTGCTTTATCAGCATAGACAATTCCGAAAACCAGATTAACTACCCCCTGACCATAGTTCCCGCAACCCCCGCAGTTAATATAAGCAGTTCTCAGACCTGCTTTGTAGGCGGTGAAGCCCAGCTTTCCGTCAGCACCTCCGTAAACGACGGCGGAACTCTCAGCTACCAGTGGTATTATTCAGAAAACAGTTCCAATTCCGGCGGCGCAATGATACTTAATGCCGTAGACAGCACTTATTATCCTGACACTTCAACTCCCGGCACTACATATTATTATTGTGAAGTAACAAACACCAATAACGGCATGACATCCACTGTTGCAAGTGCTGTAAGCTCCGTAACCGTTAAGGAAGCCGCAGTAACCTCCATTTCCATTGCCTCTCTGCCTGATAAAACCGATTATAAAAAGGGTGAAACCTTAGATTCCACAGGACTTCAGATAAGTCTTAACTACTCCGACGGCACAAGCGAAATAATAAGCTCCGGCTTCGGCATCTCCCCCATTGCACTTGAGAAAGCCGGAACCCAGACCATAATCATTTCCTATCAGGATAAAACCTGCTCCTTCTCCGTAAATGTTGAAGAAATCGAAGAGGTTATAGAGGGTATCGGAGTTCTGACTCCCCCTTCAAAAATTGAGTACAAGCCCGGCGAAAATTTTGACAGCACCGGTCTTTCAATCAGAGTATATACAAATCTGGGGCAGCGTGATGTGCACGACGGCTTTGAAGTAAGCCCCACCAGCTTTGAAAAAGCAGGCGACCACACCGTTACCATAAGCTACGGCGGAAAAACCTGCACTCTTACCGTTAAAGTCAGAGCGGATGAAAAGCCTGTCAGCCTTTCCGTTCTTGCAAAACCCAAGAAATTAACCTATAACATAGGCGAAGAGCTTGACACAACAGGTCTTACCCTGAGACTTACCCTCAACACCAACAAGACCGAAAAGATTACCGAAGGCTTCACCTGCACACCTACCAAATTTGAAAAGGCAGGCCCTCAGGAGATAACCGTTACCTACGGCGATTTAAGCTGCAAATTCAGCGTAAACGTTAAGGATAAGAAGGCACCGGCAACCCCCTCCCCCTCTCCTTCCGTTAAGCCAGATGAAACCGTGAAGCCTCAGACCTCTCCCGAGGTAAAACCCGAGACTGACACTCATAACGACACCCACAACTCCGGCCCCAATCATACCGCACTTATTATAATTATGGTAATTGCCATAGTTGCCCTTATCGGCCTCGGCGTGTATGCCTACATAATGAGCCGCAATGACGGTGACGATTTTGTGGAAAGAATCAAAGAATTTATAGACCGTTTCAGGTCAGATAAGTAAAAAAACGCTCTCGGCAGAGTGAATTCTCCCAATTTTAGAGAATTTCATCCTCTGCCGAGAAATTTTTTAAGAAATTTTGCAAAAACTGTTGACAGATACTATAAAAGTATGTTATTATCTCAGGGCTGAATAAAGGGAACGGCCGTGCGGGTGTAGTTCAATGGTAGAACACCAGCCTTCCAAGCTGGATACGTGGGTTCGATTCCCATCACCCGCTCCATTTCTTAGGGTGACGAAAAATATGCGCCAATAGCTCAGCAGGATAGAGCAACTGCCTTCTAAGCAGTAGGTCGGGGGTTCGAATCCCTCTTGGCGTGCCAATTTAATATTTTATGGTGGGATTAGCTCAGTTGGTAGAGCACCGGATTGTGGTTCCGGGTGTCGTGGGTTCGAACCCCATATCCCACCCCATATAAATGCTCCGAGGCCGGCTTGAGCCGGCCTTTTTAACTTACCACCAGCACCGCAATATTGGGATGTAGTGTAATGGTAACACACCGGACTTTGACTCCGATATAGTGGGTTCGAGTCCCGCCATCCCAGCCAGTTTAAACCTTCTTTTCCCTGAAAGTTAGGTACCAAACTGATGAGAAAAGAAGTTTATATAGATGCCCCAGTAGCTCAGTAGGCAGAGCACCTGCCTTTTAAGCAGGGTGTCCGGGGTTCGAATCCCCGCTGGAGCACCAGGAAAAGCTTGCAATCAAAGATTGCAAGCTTTTTTCTTTTTAT
>JAHHRQ010000019.1 GCA_020025715.1 Oscillospiraceae bacterium
CCGGAACCCTCTTTCAGCTTGCCTACGCCTTCGGTGAGGGCGGGCATGTTGCTTCTCAGAGCTTCGGCACCGCTTCTTGCGGCGGAAACACCGCCGGTGTACTGCCACAGACCGTTGTAGAATCCGGCGTAGCTGTTAAGACCGGTAAGGAGGTTTGAAATGGCATCGTTTGCCTGAGCGGCAATCTCGGCTACCTTTTCGCCCTCGATTTTCTTCTTCTGGTCTGCTACGTTCTGGGCGATTATCTGCTGAACTTCTTCTCCGGCCATTGCCTTTTCGTACTCGGCTTCAATGGTGGAGGCAACCAGAGCTTTAACTTCTTCTGTTTCCATCTGCTCCATGGCTTTCTGCTTTACAGTGGCGTCAACAGCTTCGTTAATCTTACCCTGTACTTCCTCAGTCTGCATCTGAGCTTCAACAGCGGCGGCAATCTGTGCCTGAACTTCCGGTGACTGCATCTTTTCGCCTACTACGGCATCAATCTGCTGGCGCTGTTCTGCGTCCATAGCATTGTACTGCTCCATTGTAATATTCATGGCACCCAGAACACCGACTAAAACCTGCTCATGGACAGCGGCAGTTACCTGCTCGGTTACAGCCTGCTTAACAACGGCGGTAACACCCTGAGTAATCTGACCCATGATTTCCTCGCTGCCGCGGATTTTGGCTTCAACGCCCTCCTGAACCTTTACGGGAACTTCGGCTTCTACCTTAGCTCTCACATTCTGGCTTACAACCTGAGTGACACCGGCTTCGATTTCGGGAGTTTTGGCCTCTATTCCGGCGCGAATCTGGGCGAGAATGTCAGGAGTTACATTACCGGAACCGAAGGTGGCGGAAAGGGAACTTAAAACATCGTTGTAGTTATCAATGGTAAGGCCGGGGTTACCGAGACCTGCGGCTTCAATCTGGGTGTTTGCGGTGGCAATGAGGGTATTGAATACCTGCTGTGCGCCGCCTCTTAAAGCTTCGCTGTTTGCATCAAGGGCGGTAAGACCGTCGGCAAGCTGGTTTACACCGTCGGAGAGAGCACCTACGCTGCCTAAGAGAGTGGTGAGACCGTCATAAAGAGCGGAGGAACCGTCTTTTAGCTGCTCCACTGCGGAAGTGAGCTGAGATACTGCGCCGCGGACATCGGCGGTGCTCTTAATCTCCATGTCACTGTCCTTTAAAAGGTCGTTAGTTACCAGAGTGAGGGACATGGAAAGCTCAAAATCGGTAACATCTGCGCTGATTTCAACATATTCAGGCAGTTCTACAAGGCTTTTGCTTATGTTAAGGCTCTTCTGGAGACCGGGCATTGCAACGCCTGCTACAATGCTGGTTCTGCCGTCGCTTATAACCTTACCGGAGTTTACGCTGACATTAGAGAATTTTTCGTTATCCAGCATAAGGCCGGTCATAACGGCAAAGGGAACGTACATGTCTTTCTGGACACCCTGAATGTTTGCTTTGTAGGTTGCCAGATTTTCGTAGTCGAAACGGATTACAACGTGGCCGCTCTTTCCGGCAAGCTTATTGGGGGAAATCTTTTTGCCGTCCAGAGTGTAGGTGATTTTAATGTCCATAGGAAGCTGATTGTCCAGCTTTCCGCAGTCGAGCTTGTTGCCGTCGTTATCATAGGCGGGCAGGCCGTGGCCTTTGCCCTCAGGCAGAGCGTTAATGACGGAATTTGTAAGGATCAGCTTTTCCGGCTTGCCGGATGCATCGGTCATAACATATACATTGCCGTCTTCGGCTTTAATATTATCATTGTTCTTTTCCTCAGCCTTTTCCGGCATTCCGGCGGCTACAAAGCTGAAGGCAATAACAGTGGTGAGAACGATGGAAATAAGCTTAACTAAAGTGTTTTTTCTCATTTTGATTCCTCCGCTACAAGTTTTTTGCCCTTTTTATTACGGGGCTTGATAATTGCATCGCACAGCATCAGGAATGCCGGCAGCACGAATATAACAGCTAAAATACTGGCTATTGCGCCTCTTGCCATAAGCAGGCACATGGAGCGTATGATGTCGATGTTTGAATACATTGCAACGCCGAAGGTGGCGGCGAAAAGACCCATGCCGCTGACGATAATGGAGGGAATGGAGGTCTTAAGAGCCTGAGTGACAGCCTCGGTCTTGTCTTTGCCGGAGCTGCGCTCTGCCTTGTAGCGCGTGGTCATCAAAATAGCGTAGTCAACTGTTGCGCCCAGCTGTATTGTGCTTATACAGATAGGAGCTATAAAGGGCAGGGACTGGCCTGCAAAATGGGGTATGCCCAGGTTTATGAATATTGCAGATTCGATAACGGCAATGAGGATAAAGGGCAGAGTGAAGCTCTTTTCCACCAGTGCTATGATTACGAATATTGCAAGGACGGAAACTGCGGTAACAACCTTAAAGTCTCTGTCGGTAGTCTCAATAAGGTCCTTGGTGCAGGATGCTTCGCCTATCAGCATACCGTTGGGATCGTATCTCTTTAATATGGCGATAAGGCTGTCAATCTGGTCATTTACCAGATCGCTTGCGGGGTGGTAACTGGAGTTTATAAGGAACAGCTCTCTGTTATCGCTCTTTAAGGTGGATAAAAGCTCAGGAGGTAAAATCTCCTCGGGAATGTCGGGGCCTAAAACGCTCTCAAGACCCAGAACATATTTAACTCCCTCAACCTCATCCATTTCCTCAGCCATTGCCCGCATGGAGCTTGCGGGAAGTGAGGAGTCAACAAGCACCATATGGGTGGATGCAACATCGAACTCATCCTTGAGCTTCTTGTTTGCAATAACGAAGTCCATGTCGTCAGGCAGGCACTTTGCCATGTCGTAGTAAACCTCGTTGTTGGTCTGTTGATAGCCCCAGAAGGAGGGGACTGCAATCAGAACAAAGAGAACAAGGAAAATGGGGAACTTCTTTGTGACCCATGCGGAGAACTTATCCAGATTCGGGATAATGGAGCGGTGCTTTGTTTTCTGCAGGGGCTTATCTAATATAAGGATAAGAGCGGGCAGCTGAGTAACGCTTCCTATAACGCCGAGAAGAACGCCTTTAGCCATAACAAGACCCAGGTCGCGTCCCATTGTGAAGCTCATGAAGCACAGGGCGACAAAGCCTGCAATGGTGGTGACGGAGGAACCGATAACGGAACTGAAGGTGGCGTGAATGGCCTGAGCCATTGCCTCTTTTTTATCCTCAAGGGTTTCAAGCTGCTCGTTGTAGCTGTGCCACAGGAAGATTGAGTAGTCCATGGTAACTGCAAGCTGGAGCACGGCGGCCATAGCCTTGGTTATGTAGGAAATTTCTCCGAAGAAGTAGTTGGTGCCCATGTTGAGCATAATGGAAAGACCGATGCTCAAAAGGAATACGAAAGGTACAAGCCAACCGTCAAGGAACAGAACCATTGCAGCGCAGGCGCAGATAACTGCAAGCGCTACATATGTGGGCTCTTCTCTCTCACAAAGGTCTTTAAGGTCGGTAACAAGGGCGGACATGCCGGAAATGTAGCACTGCTTGCCTGCAACCTCTCTGATTTCTCTTATTGCATCCATTGTTACATCCTCGGATGTGGCAGAGTCAAAGAACAGGGCGAGCATGGTGGAGTTTTCGCTGTTGAAGGCGTCGTATAATTCATCAGGCAGAAGCTCCATAGGCACAGACAGGTCGGAAATGCTGTCGTACCACAAAACGCTGTCCACGTGGTCAATCTTAGAAAGCTTATCTTTCAGCACTGCCACATCTGACGGCGGCATATTTTCAACGATGATGAACGAAAAGGCACCCTTTCCGAAATCATCCATAAGCTCATACTGACCCTTAACCGTGTCCATATCCTCGGGCAGGTAGTCCAGCATGTCATAATTTATCCTTGTGCCAACCATTCCGAGAAAACAAAGGGGCATGGAAATCAACACAAGGATCAATATGGGTATACGATATTTTACGATTGCTCTGGCAAAGCGCATATTGATAAATCCCTCCTACTCAAAATCAGCACCTATAATGTCGGGATACTGATGCTTTATAATTTTAACGGTCAAAAGTGTGGTCAGCAGATTGGAAATTCCCTGTGCCAGCAGGGAGAAGCCCAGAAACATCATAAGCACTCTGGTGCTTTCTGCGGTTCTGAACAGAAGCATTATTCCCACTGCAACTGCCACAATGGCGGATATAAGAATCAGCCACCACATTTTGATACCGAAGATACGGGAATCTATGGAAATCTGAACCTTTAAAAAGCCGTCCATAATGGCGGAGATACCGATGGCAACGCAGAGAGAGTCGATAACACTTCCCGGCTCCGCGATTACCATTATTCCTACCGTTATCATTAAAAGACCGAAGGCCAGATCATACTGAAAGGCGAGGCGGTAAAGATCCTTAGACAGATAGCCGACAATTTTCACAGCTCCGAAAACTATCATTGCTGCTCCCGCATAGTTCCCAAGAACACCCGGAGAAAAATCCGGATTTAAAACCAGATACAGCCCTAAAACACAGATAAGCAGGGACAATATAATTGAACCTGTTTTTGCAAGTCTCATGGGCAATATAGAGCGCATAAAAATTCCTCCTGTAAATTTTGCTGTATATACTATACAGTCTAATGTAAGCTTGTAGAATAGGCAGGGTGAAGTCTAACGCTCTAATTTTGAGCAATGAGGCCGAAGTGCACAAAAAAAGGACTGCCTGAGCAGTCCTTTAAAAGCAATATTTAATAATTCAGTTGTTCTTTTCCGCGTCCCGTTCACAGCGCTCAACCATAGCCTCGGCATAGCCTATGCGGATTTCACAAAGCCTTGCAATGAAGGGCTTAATGTCGTCCTTCATGCCGGTCTGGAGCCAGCCGAGAATAATTCCGAAAAGCTCACACTGGTAATAGCGCAGAAGTATGTGCCGGTCTTGCGCGCTGAGCTTTGCATCGTGGAAAGCAGTGGAGAAATATGCGTTCACGGTGTGGTCGCATACACGCCATAGATACTGCTCAAACATGTCCCGGTTGACGGAGTTATAGATGTGCATAATGGCTCGTCTGTTTTCAAGTGAGAAGCCTGCCGCCACCATGGCGCAGTCCTCAAAGCTTGTAAGCTCGGGGTACTCTTCTATAATCCTGTTAATTTCCCCTGTGAATATCTCGTGGATAAGACTTGGAATATCCTGATAGTGGTAATAAAAAGAGTTGCGGTTAATGCCGCAGCGGTCGGTAATATCCTTTACCGTAATTTTATTCAATGGCCTTTCATTTAAAAGGCCGAGGAACGCCTGACGTATAGCTTTTTCAGTGAAATTTGCCATTCTTCCACCACCTAAGTTAAGTTTACTACCTATGATATAATATATTTTTTAATAAATTGTTAACTTAGATTTAATTTTTGCAAATTTTGAGGGTATGGCTGCAAGTTTTTTAAGAGAAAAGCGGAGCCAGAGCTCCGCTTTTCCGGTGGAAAGAGATAATATGGAACCTGATATATTTCAGGAATGGGAGACTTTAGTATTTTTTCGCCATTCTGCCGGTGGTCTGAACGCCCTTTCTGTTGGGACGCTCTTCCCAGAGCTTATCTGCTACGGGAGCCCAGCTTTGAGCGGCGTTTTCACACTTTTTGCAGTATTCACATGCAAATTCAGGCTTTAACATGTCAGTTGAGTTTGCATGTGACTCATCAACGATTTTTGTGAGAGCACCGGGGTTATCAAGCACCGGGCAGGGTCTGAGCATGTTGTCGTTAAAGGGCTGTGCTTTGCGGTAAGCCTGAAACAGGGGAGCCTGATATGCTTCCAGCAGGGTCTTTTCCCGGATGTTTGAATCGGAGTAGTGGATAAAGGCACAGGGCTCCACATCGCCGTTGGCGTTAATGTGAAGGTATCCGCGGCCTGCGGCTACACAGCCGCCCACGGCATCTCCGTCATTCCAGAAGTCTATGGTAAAGATAGGCTTGGTTTTTCTGAAGCGCTGTATCTGCTCATACATGAACTTTCTCTGCTCAGCTGTTGCGATAAGCTCAGGCACTGCATCGGCACCTATGGGCATGTAGGTAAAGAACCATGCAAACTTTGCGCCCATTGCTATCATGCTGTCGAAATATTCCTCAGAGCCTATAACATCGGTGTTGTGGCTTGTGTAGCAGCAGGAGATACCGAAGAGAAGTTTTCTCTTTTTAAGTCTCTCCATAGCCTCAAGCACCTTTTTATAAACGCCGTCGCCGCGGCGCTCATCGGTGGAGTCCTCAAAGCCCTCAACGCTTATTGCAGGCACAAGGTTTTTAACTCTCAGCATTTCATCTGCAAACTCATCATCTATAAGGGTGCCGTTGGTGAATGTAAGGAAAGCGCAGTCGGGGTGGCGCTCACAGAGAGTGATAAGATCTTTCTTTCTGGTGAGGGGTTCGCCGCCGGAGTAGAGGTATACATATGTACCCAGTTCTTTACCCTGACGGATGATGCTTTCAAGCTCATCAAGGCTGAGGTTCATCTTGTGGCCGTATTCAGCGGCCCAGCAGCCTGTGCAGCGCAGATTGCATGCAGAGGTGGGGTCCATAAGAATGGCCCAGGGAATGTTGCATTGGTATTTCTCCTGAAGCTTTGTAGCCATGGGATTTCCGATTATAGATGCGTTTACAACGGCGCTGTCTACCAGAGCCTTGCGCTGGCCTGCATCTATATCAGTCCACAGGCTCTTTATGAAATTAAACCAGTTGCCGTCGGGGTCGCTGATTGCTTTGTTGATTGTTTTGAGCTGTCCGGAAATGCCGCCCTCACTGTCTAAATTGCTGAGCTTGGCCATAAGCTTTGGAATGTTCTGCTCAGGGTCTTTATCCAGATAACCGTAAACCTGTTTAATTGCTGCCGCTTTGATTTTGGTTGAGACACTCATGATGCTTCGCTCCTTTTATATTGCTGATGTAATTATATTAAATTACCCCTCAATATACCATGCAGAAAACCTATCCTTTGCACAAAATCAGGGCACGGAACAGAGGGTGAATAAATTTTGTGCAAAAGTCATTCCCTGCCATGATTTGCCTGAAACTGTAAATAACAGCAGAAAACCCGCCGAAAATCCGGCGGGTTTTGATAGTTTTAAATTACTTGGTGTTTACAAAATCTGCAAAGCGGAGGAATCCGGCCTTGCCCTCGTCGGTGCGCTTATATACACCGGCATCTTCAAGAACCTGCTGGAATACATAGCCCACTTCCTGCTGAATAACATCGGTGATGTTATCGCTTGTGATGGTGTTTCTCTTCATAATCTCATCTGCCCAGTCGGCATGAGCGGCGATTTCGGGGATGGAGCGTATATCCTCGTGGTTGATAATAGCCTCCTGAAGGCGGCTCAGCTCATCTTTAAGTCTTGCGGGCAGAACTGCAAGACCCATAACCTCAATAAGACCGATGTTCTCTTTCTTAATGTGGTGGAGATTCTGGTGGGGGTGGAATACACCGAGAGGATATTCATCGGTAGTGAGGTTATTTCTCAGCACCAGATCAATCTGGAAGTTGTAGCCTCTGCGTCTTACGATAGGAGTAATGGTGTTGTGGGGCACACCGTCGGTTTCGGCGTAAATTCCCACGCTCTCGTCGGAGTAGCCGCGCCAGACGGTGAGTATCTTGTCGGCAAGCTCTGACAGACGGTCATATTCCTCGCCGGTCAGACGAATAACGGACATGGGCCAGCGGACGATGCCGGCATCAATGTCCTCATAGCCTTTAAATGTAAGGGGAGTTTCAACAGGAGCTTTTGCCATTGCAAACTCGTAGTTGCCGCCCTGAAAATGGTCATGGCTTAAAATGGAGCCGCCGACTATGGGCAGATCGGCGTTGGAGCCTAAGAAGTAGTGGGGGAAGCAGCCTACAAACTCAAAAAGTTTGTCAAATGCCGCTCTGTCTATCTTCATGGGGCGGTGTTCGGAATTAAAGACTATGCAGTGTTCATTATAGTATACATAGGGGGAATACTGCATATACCACTGCTCGTTGCCCAGACTTATAGCCACGATACGGTGGTTCTGTCTTGCAGGGTGGTTCATTCTGCCGGCGTAGCCCTCGTTTTCGGGGCAGAGCAGGCACTTGGGGTAGCCGGACTGAGGTGCGCGGGCAGCAGCTGCAATAGCCTTGGGGTCTTTTTCGGGCTTTGAAAGGTTGATGCTTATATCAAGCTCACCGTATTTGCCGTTGTATTTCCAGCGCAGATCCTTTGCCATGCCGTCACGGCGGATGTAGTTTGTATCCTGACTGAATTTATAAAACCAGTTGGTGGCGCTGCGGGGACTCTCAAAGTAGTGCTGGTTAAATCTCATTCTCACCTCGCGGGGGAAGGGAGTCAGCACACCCATGAGCTTTGTGTCGAACAGCTGGCGGGCAACAATATTGTCCTCCACGATACCGCGGCTGACTGCATCATCGGTAAGAACCTCAAGAATACTGGCGAGACTTCTCTTTATTTTGTGGCTGTCTCCCTCGGCACTGTCAAGGCCCATAACCTCCAGCAGACGGTTAAAGACAAAAGTCTCGTCGCAGGGATCGATAAGCTCATTGTCAATGGCGTATTTAATAAGCGCGTCTAAATATGCTTTCATAGAATCCTCCGTTTTGTTGTAGAGTGTTTGTTAAAGGTATCTTATATAATGATACTACGTATTTAATTTAGGGTCAACGCTTTTTGCCGAAATATGAGACTCAGCCCCCGCGGAGATAAAGAAACTCAAAATCCATTTATAGGAAAAAGAGAAAAACGGCTTGATTTTATCCAAACAAGAGAATATAATAAGCCCATGAGCTGAACAGGAGAAAAGGGAGGATGAAAATGGCGGACAGAGTTTATATGTGCATAGATTTGAAGTCCTTCTACGCCTCGGTTGAGTGCGTGGAGCGGGGCCTTGACCCTATGAAAGCAAGGCTTGTGGTTGCAGACCCGGACAGAACGGACAAGACAATCTGTCTTGCCATAAGCCCTGCCATGAAAGCGCTGGGGATTAAAAACCGCTGCCGCGTGTTTGAGATACCACCGGGGGTGGAGTATATAATGGCAACCCCCAGAATGGCCCTTTATATTCAGTATTCGGTGAAGGTTTATTCGATATATCTTAAATATGTAGCCTCAAAGGATATTCATGTATATTCAATAGATGAGGTTTTCATGGACGTTACCGATTATCTATCCTACCGCCACCAGACCTCCAGAGAATTTGCGGAAATGATACTGGGGGATATTATGGACACGGTGGGCATAACCGCCACCTGCGGCATAGGTACAAACCTGTATCTTGCCAAAATTGCCATGGACATTATTGCAAAGCACGAGCCGGGAAATATAGGTATTCTTAACGAGGAGAGCTACCGTGAACAGCTCTGGCGTCATAAGCCGCTTACAGATTTCTGGCGTATAGGCCCCGGTACGGTGAGACGGCTTTCGAGTCTGGGAATAGAAAATATGCGGGAAATTGCCTTGGCAAATGAGGACATTTTGTATAAGCATTTCGGCATAGATGCGGAGCTTCTTATTGACCACGCATGGGGCAGAGAGAGCGTAGAAATGCAGGATATTAAAGCTTATAAGCCCAGAAGTACCAGCCTTTCCTCAGGGCAGGTTCTCTCCAGAGGCTACGCCTACGAGGAGGGAAGGCTGATAGTGCGGGAAATGGCGGAGGGACTGGGACTTGAGATGTTCGAGCAGGGATATTCTACAAATCTTATAACCATGTCTCTGGACTATTCAAATTCTTCCGGCAGAGAGCAGTCGCGGGGCAGTATGCCGCTTGGAGGGTATACCGCCTCTATTAAAAAGCTTGCTGACAGCGCTGTAATGTTGTATGAGCGGATAAGAGATAAAAATGTACCTATACACAAGGTAAATATAGGCTACTGCAATTTAAGCACCGATGATGTTCAGCAATATGACATGTTCTCCCAACCGGATGAGCAGGAAAAGCAGATCAAGCTCCAGAGCGCTATGCTGGATATACGAAAAAAGCACGGCAAGAACGGCATATTCAAATGTATGGACTTAATGGAGGGTGCCACCATGCTGGAAAGAAACCGTCAGATAGGAGGCCACAGAGCGTGAGGCAGAGAATGAGCAGGGCAGACAGGGCAAAGCAGTTTATGCCCTTTTCCGCTCTCAAGGGCTACGAGGAGGCCGTTAAGGAAAGCGAAAAGCGGAAAGCTGAGAAAATCATTCTGGCAGAGGATAAAAAAGCGGAGCTTGACATTAAGCTCCGTGAGCTTAAATTCGGGGATGAGGTTTCAATCCTTTATTTTGACGACGGAGAATATAAAACTCTCTCCGGCAGCTTTATAAAGACGGACGACTTCGGGCGCAGCGTCATAATAGGCTGCAATGAGATAGATATAGAAAACATAATGGAGATAGAATAAAAGCCCGACCTCAAAGGCCGGGCTTTTAAAGCGTCAAAAATCTCAGGCGGCAAACTCTGCAATGATTCTTTAGTATAGCAAACGCCCTGCATAAAATGCAGGGCGTTTGTAATATTATAGAAAGATAAACATAAAATAAAAAAAGCTCCGGTTAATAAACCGAAGCTTTGTGGCAGCGGGAGAAGGATTCGAACCCTCACATACGGAGTCAGAGTCCGCTGTGCTACCTTTACACAATCCCGCTAAACGCATTTGCTATTATAACTTTATTTTAGGATTTGTCAATAGGTTTTTTGAAATTTTTTCAAATTATTTTTTGAAGCTTGTCAAAAAGATAAGTTTTTAACAAAAATGCCCTGCGGAGAGGCTCATAAGCATTGCATAAATTGTTCAGAGAGAATATAATCACAGTGTATAAGACGCGAAAATTTGTGATATTTATATTCCGGCGGTTAACAATTTTTTTATAATTGCGTGATAAACTTAGCACCGGAAACAAATATGAGTGAAGGAAGATAATATGGAAGAGAATAAAAGAAGCAATTTTATGGAAAAAGTTGCGGCGGTCATTGTTGATAAAAGAAATATAATTTTCTTTATCTTCGTTACCGCGGCTCTGTTCTGTGCAGTCTCCAGAAACTGGGTTCAGGTTTGCGATGATATTACCCATTATCTGCCCTCAAATACCGAAACCAGACAGGGTCTTGACCTTATGGAAAAGGAATTCACTACCTTCGGCACGGCTGACGTTATGGTAGAAAACGTGAGCTATGCTCAGGCGGAGGAAATCCGGGATATTATAGAGAATATTGAGGGTGTAAAATCCGTTGAGTTTGACGATACGGAGCACCACTTTAATTCCGCTGCGGCCCTGTTCTCAGTGACCTTTGACGGCACCAATAACGATCAGGTCAGTATTGATGCCTACCATCAAATCAAAGAGCAGCTGAAGGATTACGACCTGAGAACCCACAGCGATGTGGGAAACCCGCTTAAAGCCATTATAAACGGCGAAATGCTGGTTGTTGATATTATCGCGGTGGTAATCGTTGTGTCGGTTCTGCTGCTTACATCCCAGACCTACGCCGAAATACCGGTGCTGCTTATCACCTTCGGTGCGGCGGCAATTCTGAACATGGGTACAAACTACCTCATGGGCGAAATTTCCTTCGTTACCGACTCCATTGCAATCGTTTTGCAGCTGGCACTGGCTATCGACTACGCAATCATCCTCTGCCACCGCTTCCAGGAGGAGCGTGAGGATAAGGAGGCCCGTGAGGCCGCAATAGTGGCACTGAGCAAGGCCATTCCCGAAATCTCCGCCAGCAGCCTTACAACGGTTTCAGGCCTCTTGGCTCTGAGCTTTATGCAGTTTAAGCTGGGTTACGATATGGGTATTGTGCTTATAAAGGCAATTCTGCTCAGCCTTTTGTCTGTGTTCTTACTTATGCCCGGTCTGCTGGTTGTCTTTTCACCCCTTATTGATAAGACCCACCACAAAAACTTCGTTCCTAAAATCAACTTCCTCGGCAAGGCAGTTTATGCTACCCGCTTTATTATGCCGGTAATATTTATAGGCGTTGCAATATTTGCATTCTCATTCTCACAAAAAGCAAATTACGTGTATGCACAGGAGTCCACCGAGTCAATTCGTAAAAACGTAGCTCAGATTAACGCAGAGAGAATAGACAGCCTGTTCGGTAGAAATAATGTAATGGCAATTATAGTGCCGTCGGGTGATTACAATAAGGAAGCAAAGCTTATACAGGATGTGAGCGAGCTGAGCCTTGTGGAAAAAGTTACCGGCCTTGCAAACGTTGAGGCAAAGGACGGCTGGTACATTACAAGCTCCCTTAACCCCAGACAGTTCTCCGAGCTTGCAAATCTGGATTATGAGGTGGCCCAGCTGCTCTATACCGGCTACGCCATGAATGAGGGCGAGTACGGGCAGGTGGTTACAAACCTTGATAATTACAGCGTTCCCCTTATTGATATGTTCGATTATCTAAACGAGCGGCGGGAAGATGTGGTTTTAAATCTCCCGAAGGATCTGGAAAGCGACCTTGACGATCTGGCCGAGCAGCTGGCAGACGGTAAAAAACAGCTCAAGAGCGATAACTGGAGCCGTATAGTTCTGGAGCTCAACATGCCTGTTGAGGGTGACGAGAGCTTCGATTACCTGAATATAATCCACGGCATAGTTGCAAGATATTATGATGATTTTTATGTTGTGGGCGACACTACAAGCTGCAGCGATTTGCAGAGCAGCTTTGAAAACGATAATAAGCTTATAAGCGTGCTGACAATTCTGTTCGTTATTGCGGTTTTGATATTCACGTTTAAGTCTGTGGGTCTGCCGCTGCTGCTTATCGTTATAATTCAGGGTAGTATCTGGTGCAACTTCTCCATACCCTATCTGTCCCATAATAACCTGTTCTTCCTTACATATCTTATAGTCAGCGCTATCCAGATGGGCGCAAATATAGACTACGCGATTGTTATATCCAACCGTTATATGGAACTTAAAGAAAAGATGCCTTTAAAGCAGGCCATGATAGATACTCTGAACCTTGCATTCCCCACTATAATCACCTCAGGAACCATGCTTGTATCTGCGGGCTTTGTTATCGGTTTCCTCACTTCAAACGAAACCATATCCGCCATAGGCATGTACCTCGGTATGGGTACTACAATATCCATATTCCTTGTTATGTGCGTGCTGCCTCAGATACTGCTGATGGGTGATATTATTATTCAGAAGACCTCCTTTACCATAAAGAAGAGCGCATCCGTTACCCATAAGACCGGCACTATCCGTATAAACGGCAGAGTGCGCGGCAAGCTGGACGGCGTTATAGATGCAGAGGTTCACGGTGTATTCAGAGGCTCAATCAACGCAATGGTTGATGTGGGAGATATTGAACAGCTGCCGGAAGGCACGGAAGAAATACCTGAAGCTACGGAAGGGGACAGCAAATGAAACGTAAAAAACTGATGTCGCTGGCTCTGGTTTTAGTTTTGCTTGCAAGCATTGCTACGCCGGCTGCGCTGGCAGAAAACAATGAAAAGCATATAAGCTCCGCCGAGGAGCTTATGGAGCTGTCGGTAAACTGCGCTCTGGATAAATGGTCAGAGGGGCTGACAGTGGTGCTGGATAATGATATAGACCTTAAAGACAAGGATTTTTATCCCATACCCACATTCAGCGGCGTTTTTGACGGCGGCGGACACACCATAAAGAATATGAAAACCGCCACTAACGGTTCTCATCAGGGACTTTTCAGATACATTCAGGAGGAAGGCATAGTTAAAAACCTCCATGTGGAAGGAGAAGTCTGCCCGGAGGGCAGTCAGAGCCAGATCGGCGGTCTGGTGGGTGTAAACTACGGCACTGTCCAAAACTGCACATTCTCCGGCACTGTAAAGGGCCTTGAGCATGTGGGCGGCATATGCGGTGAAAATCAAGGAAAGATTACCGACTGCACAGCGGACGGCGTTATTGACGGCAAGCGCGCCACCGGCGGTATTGCAGGTAAAAATGAGGGTGTTATAAGCGGCTGCGAAAATAAGGCAGAAGTCAACACCACCATTTCCGAAAAGGGACTGGACCTTGAAAAGGTCAGCATCCTTGATGTTACAAATCTTGAGCTTACAAAGGCCGAGGATAAGGATGTAGTTACCGATACCGGCGGTATTGCAGGCTACTCCACAGGCGTTTTAAGCGAATGTGTCAACAGAGGCACTGTGGGCTATCAGCATTACGGATATAATGTAAGCGGCGTTGTGGGCCGTCAGTCCGGCTTTACCGAGAAATGCGAAAACTACGCAGATGTGTTCGGCCGCAAGGACGTAGGCGGTATAGTAGGCCAGATGGAGCCTTATATGCAGCTCAAACATTCCGTTAATCTGGCAGATGAAATTTATGCCCTTCACTACATGGTAATGGATGCCATGGGAAATGTGAACGATATGTCCGATGAGATGTATAATTCTCTCGACAGCATAAAGGACAGCTCCGCCAATATAATTGACGGCATTATAGATAACGGCATAGACCTGCCCGGCGAAGGCGAGGGTGAGTCAGGTTCTCAGAGCCTTGACGATATACTGAACCAGCTTGAGCAGAACGGCAAGTACACTGACGATCTTGAAAGCATGGCCGATGAAATGGGCTATCTGCTGGAGGGTATGAGCTACTCTACCGGAGAAATGGCAGATATGCTGGTTCAGGTCAGTGAGCAGCTTGCAAATGTTATAGTCCTTATGGCAGACAGCATTTCCGGCAAGGATAAAACCCATATTGAGGATATTTCCGACCAGCTCAACGGCTCCGACCATGAGGGCAGAGTTGACAGCTGCGTAAACTACGGCCGGATAGAGGCCGACAAAAACGTGGGCGGCGTTGCAGGTATGATGGGTGTCGAGTACGACTTCGACCTTGAAGGAACTCTCTCCGAGACTGTGGGCATGAGCGATTTTCTTACTGCCACCTATCAGACCAAGTGCAGCAACAGCAACAACATAAATGAAGGTACTGTAAACGGCAAAAAGGACAATATCGGCGGTATATGCGGCTTTGCAGAGCTTGGCAGCATCAGAGACGGTCAGGGCTACGGCAGCATTTCCAGCGAGGAAGGCGGCTGCGTGGGCGGTATCGTGGGTAAATCCATGAGCTCTGTTCGAGACTGCTACGCAATGTGCAACCTTGACGGCAATGCAAATGTCGGCGGTATCGCCGGCTACGGCAGCGAGATCAGCGGCTGCGGAAGCCTTGTGGGAATTGCCGACACCAGAACTGCATGCTGCGGCACCATTGCCGGCTATGCAGATGTGACCGTAGAGGACAGCATTAAGAATAACGTATATGTGCATGAAACCGTAGGCGGAATTGACGGCATAAGCTACGAGGGTATGGCAGTAGGCGAGAGCTACGAGGAGTTCCTCAAAACCGAAGGTCTGCCCGAGAGATTCAGGACCCTTAAGATGAGCTACGTGGCTGACGGAAAGACGGTAGGCGAAGTCGAGTTTGAATACGGCGGAAGCATTGATAAGAGCCAGATTCCTCCCGTACCCGAAAAGGAAGGCTTCAGCGGACACTGGCCCGAGTACGATTACAGCAAGCTCTGCTTCAGCGACACTATTGAGGCTGAATATTCCCCCAGACAGGCGGCAATCGCAAGTAAGGAGCTGAGAGAGGGAACACCCCTTTCACTGGTGCTTCTTGAAGGCGACTTCTCTGATGAGGCAAAGGTGAAGCTCAATCCGTACAGCGGCGAAGCTCCCAAGATCGGAGAAAACGAGAAAGCCGAAATGTGGGTAATGCGTATTGAGGACGAGAGCAAGGCTTACGAGCAGAGCTACACTGTCCGCTTTGCAGCTCCCGACACTGAGAGCGATGTAAGCATACTGGTTCACGACGGTGAAAACTGGAACAAGGTCAACACCGGCCGCAACGGCAGCTATATTACCTTTACGGCAAAGGGCGAACCTCTGGTGTTCTGCGCTGTAAGCAGCGAAAAAGCCGATATTGCAACCCCGATGATTATAATAGGCGCGGTGCTTATTGCAGCTCTGGTCATCGTTCTCATTCTGAGAAAGAAGAAAAAAGCGGCTCTGAGCAAGACTGAAATTTCCGCACTTTCCGCAGATGCTCAGGCTGAGGCCGCACCGAAAAAAGAAAAGAAGCAGAAAACAAAAAAGAAAAAAGAGAAAAAGCCTGCGGAGAAGCAGGAATAAAGCTCTTAAAACAAACAGGGCAGACAGAGAGTAATCTCTGCCTGCCCTGTTATTATGCCGTAAAAAAGACCGTATTCCTTTTCCGAATACGGTCTTTCTGTTTATTTCGTAAGTAAAACCTGATCGTTGTCAATCTGAACTCCGGAAAGACTTGCAAACATATCCATAAGCTCATGCTTTGTGAGATGCTGTTTTTCCTCTCCGCTTATATCCAGAATGACATTACCCTCATTCATCATAATGAGCCGGTTTCCGTGGCGTATGGCGTCGCTCATGTTGTGGGTTATCATCATGGCGGTAAGATTGTCGTCTTCTACGATCTTGTCTGAAAGCTCCAGAACTTTCCCTGCTGTTGCAGGGTCAAGAGCGGCAGTGTGCTCATCCAAAAGCAGAAGCTTAGGCTTTTTAAGTGAAGCCATAAGCAGAGTGAGTGCCTGACGCTGTCCGCCGGAGAGCAGACCCACTTTAGCGCTCATTCTGTCCTCAAGGCCCAGCCCCAGAGGCTTCAAAAGCTCCCTGTACTGCTCCTTTTCCTCTGCGGTTACGCCCCAGCGAAGTCCCCGGCGCTGCCCGCGCCGTAAGGCAAGAGCCAGATTTTCTTCAACCTGCATGTTGGGCGCGGTGCCCATCATGGGGTCCTGAAATACACGGCCTATAAGACCTGCTCTTTTGTGTTCGGGAAGAGCGGTGATGTCCTTGCCGTCAAGGATTATTCTGCCCTCATCCACCGGCCACACACCTGCAACGGCGTTTAACATGGTGGATTTACCGGCACCGTTGCCGCCGATAACGGTTACAAAATCGCCGGGCTTTAAGTGAAGATTAAGGCCGCAGAGTGCTTTCTTCTCGTTTATTGTGCCTTTATTAAAGGTTTTGCTTATATGTTCAAGCTTAAGCATTCTGCTCAGCTCCTCTCTTTTTAAGCTTCTTGAATGAACTCTTTGACTGCTCGCGCAGGTAAGGTATGGCCAGAAACAGGGCAACGATTACGGCTGTGAAGAGCTTAAGGTCGTTGGAGTTAAGTCTGAGCCAGAGAACCACAATAACTACAAGGTAGTAGATAATTCCGCCGATAACGGTGAAAACGAAAGTGCCGAGGAAGTTTAAATGCTTTCCCAGAAGTCCGCGGCCCAGAACCTCGCCTATTATGACGGCGGCAAGACCGATGACGATTGCGCCTCTGCCCATGTTAATGTCGGAAAAGCCCTGAAACTGAGCCATAAGGCCGCCGGAAAGAGCCACAATGCCGTTTGAAAGACCCAAGCCTAAAATCTTCATGGTGCTTATATTTATGCCAAGGGCGCTGCTCATATTGGGATTATTGCCGGTGGAACGCATTGCGGAGCCCTGCTCGGTACCGAAGTACCAGTATAGTACCAGCACCAAAACCAGAGACAGGAAAAAGCCCATCCAGATTGCGGCGGAAATGTTGCGGGAGGAGAGCAGAAGATTGAATTTATCAACGCTCACCGCCTTGTTTGCCGCCATTCCCATTATTCTCAGGTTAATGGAATAGAGGGAAAACTGGGTAAGAATTCCGGCGAGAATAATGGGAATTCCGAACTTTGTGTGTAAAATACCGGTGCAGAAGCCTGCAAGAATTCCGGCAAGAACTGCCACAATCAGCGCAAGCCACGCGGGGCAGCCGGCCAGTATCAGCATCACCGTTACAGCGCCGCCGAGAGTAAAGGAACCGTCAACGGTCAGGTCGGCAACGTCCAGAATTCGGAACGTAATGTATATGCCGAGAGCCATAAGTCCCCATATAAGTCCCTGCGCTATACCGCCGGGTATATTTTTTAAGAGCTTTAAAAGGCTCAGAGAGGCAAAATAAGCTTCCATACTCACTTTCTTATCTCCTTAGTTTACTTTGTTGTTACTGCTGTGAAATCGTCGGGAACGGTTATGTTCAGAGCCTCGCAGATGTCGGGGTTAAATACCTTCTGGAACTTGGGTGCGCAGCGGATTTCCATCTGGCTTATGTCTGCGCCGTCAAGAAGAATTTCGCATGCCATTTTACCGGTTTCAAAACCGATGTCGTAGTAGGAAATGGAGAGGGTAGCAGTACCGAAGATTGCACATACCATTTCCTCGCCGCAGATAATGGGAACGCCTGCGTTTAATGCTACGTTGTTTATGGCCTCGCCACAGGAGGCGGCGGTGTTGTCGGTGGGGATGTAGAGCACGTCGCACTCTTCACATGCGGCGGTGGTGACGGATGAAACGTCGTTAGAGTCGGAGAAAGTAAATTCCTTTATATCATAGCCCATTTCCGTAAGCATGGGCTTAATGGTGTTTGCCTGAAAAAGGGAGTTGGGCTCGCCGGAGCAGTAGAGGATACCCACGGTCTTTACATCGGGGAAAAGCTCCTTTATAATGCCTGCCTGACCGTCAAGGGGAGCCAAGTCGGAGGTGCCGGAAATGTTTCTGCCGGAAACTCCGGTCCAGCCTTCTTCACCAAGGGCGGTGCCATAATCGGTAATGGATGTGCCCAGAATGGGAATGTCGCCGGTGGCGGATGCGGCAGCCTGAAGAGAGGCTGTTGCGTTTGCCATTATAAGGTCAACATCGTCACTTACAAACTGGTTGCAGATAACAGTGCAGGTGGGGGAGTCGCCGGATGCGTTTTTAAGGTCAATGTTTACTCTGTCACCCAGACCCTCTTTGAGAGCATCGGTAAAGCCCTCAGTGGCGGCATCCAGTGCCGGATGCTGTACAAGCTGGCAGATACCGACGTTGAAAACCTTTTCTCCGCTGTCAGCGGGAGTCTCGGCAGGAGCCTCAGAACCGCAGGCTGTCATAGAAAACATAAGGATAAGTGAAAGAATTGCAGATGTGATTTTCTTCATTTTATTTTCCTCCCAAAAAATGAATATAAAAAAGAGATGCAAAAAAGCCGCCCGGAATAGTCCGTGCGGCTTTAAACCCTATGGTCATGTTAATTTGCAGCACAAACTACTATTACCTTGTAACAAAGTAATAGTAATAATATGCAGCTGCGAAATTAACAAAAGCCATTATATTTTCTCCTTTTAGTTGATGATGCGACTTTATCACTTTTTGGTGATAAAGTCAAGGGCTTAAAGAAGTAAAAAGCCTTTTCGGCTTAACGCACTATTCTGCGCAGAAAAAATAAAAATATGACAGCATGTTGCACAAAAAACTTATGCAGCTATTATTAAAACCTGCGTTCGTGGCTATAATTTCCAAAGTATTAAGAAAGTTTAAGAATTAAATTTGCGGTATTTATTGATTATTCATATATTTGGTTTATAATAGCAGAACTACATAGGATTTGAATGTTTAAAGCGAGAATTGGAGAATTTCAATATGAGTGATAAGAAGAAGCTTATTTTAAGAATTCTGTTAAGCGTCTTAGGAACGCTGGCAGTATTGGGTGTTGCCGTATTCAGTTTTTATATGGTATGGGAGAAAGCTCCCGAATTAGATCCCGAAGCGCCCGACACTAAACCGGTGGAGATAAAAACTGACAAGAAGGATAACGACGTCAAGGCTTTCGATACAAGCCGTCAGGACGGAATTTATACAATCCTCCTTGTGGGAAATGATGACGGCACCGGCAATACCGACACCATAATGGTGGGAAAGCTTGATACAAACCAGCACACAATGGACTTTGTAAGCATCCCCCGAGATACCCTTATAAATGTGGATTGGTCGGTGAGAAAGATAAACTCCGTTTACTGGGGCTCTAAAAACAGCGGCGGTAACGGTATTGACGCGCTGAACATGCATGTTAAAAACATTACCGGCTTTGAGCCTGACTGCTACGCGGTAATAGATCTTGGCGTATTTATTGATGTTATTGATGCAATGGGCGGCGTTGACTTTGAAGTGCCTGTCCCCATGCACTATGATGACCCCTCCCAGAACCTGAGCATACATCTTGACCCCGGTATGCAGCATCTGGACGGCTACGCCGCCATGGGCCTGTGCCGTTTCAGACACGGCTATGCAAACGGCGACTTCGGACGTATAGAGATGCAGCAGAAGTTTTTGAAGTCATGCGCAGAGCAGTTTATAACTCTGGGCAATATCCCGAATGTTTCCAAAGTTGTTAAGATACTTGCCGACGGTCTGGATACAAACCTCACCGGCGGAAATATTGCCTACTTCATCCGTCAGGCTTTGAAGTGTCCGGCGGAGAATATAAACTTCCACATGGTACCCAGCGACTCCGCGGGAATCGGCGGACTGAGCTATTCTGTTATTCAGCTTTATCCCTGGATTGATATGCTCAACGACTGCCTCAATCCCTTTGACGCTCCCATGTCCGCTGCAAATCTGGATATAGTATACAAAGACGGAAGCGGATATACCGCAACTACCGCTCTTAAGGGAGACTGGTATTATACTACAAGTCTTCCCAAGACCGAAGAGCCTATGCAGGAGGAGCCTGCGGAACCGGAAGGTCCCACAATAATCGTCGTGCCCACTCCCGAGGAGACCGAAAGCATTGAGGGAACACCGGTTGTACCTCCCGAAGAGACTCCCGTTACACCTCCTGAGGAAACACCTGTTGTGCCTCCCGAGCCTCCCCAAGAGACTGCCGAGCCCACAGCACCTACCGAACCCACAGAGCCTGAGGCTCCCCAGCCTGCTCCCGAGGACGGCGCGGTTTTCGGCTGATAATTTAAGATTAAATGCTCCGGAAAATTTTCCGGAGCATTTTTTCGTCTTGTTTAAAGAGCGGATTTGTGATAAAATTTAGAAAAAATCAGGTGTATACCTGATGAAAAGGGGACTTTGCATTGAATTACTTTTTAGGTATAGTAGTCGGTCTTGTGTGGGGCGCTGTTATCGCTCTCATAAACGGCTTTTTCACCAAGCGCTGTGTTGAGAAAAATACTTCTTCCGCAATGACAACCGCAAGTATAGTTAAAATAGTCAGCTATATTCTGGCCTTTGTGTTGGTATTTCTCCTTAGAAATGTTCTGCCTTTCAGCTACGAGGCCACGATTATCGGCACCGTTCTGGCGCTGTCCATGCTCCAGATTGTAATTTCTTACAGAATTGCAGGCGGCAAATAAAATACACTTAAAACAAAGAAAACCGGATGTGAATTTCACATCCGGTTTTTGTTATGCTCTTATGCTTTCTATAAAGCTTCTGAAATCCTCTCTGTCCCATATCTGAGGTACGGGATAAAGGGGATTTGCCTCCTTCATGGCCCATGTGATTATCTGCTCAACATCCTTGTCCTCTATGACATCAACCTTATCCGGCAGACCCATTTCTCTGTTTGCCGCCTCAATCCAGTCTATAAAGGCATTGGCCTTTTCTTCGCTGCTGCTGCCCTCTATGCCGCACACATCTGCAAGATCTGCAAGGCGCTTATGAGCCTTTGAGCCGAACCGGCGCATAACCTTAGGCAGGAGAATAGACATTGCAAGGCCGTGGGGCATACCGTAAAGACCGCCTAAGGTGTGGCCTATGGCGTGGACGTAGCCCACACTGCCTCTGGTGAAAGCGCGGCCTGCGTAAAATGCACCGAGCTGCATTTTCTGCCTTGCCTCCACGTCGTTTCCGTCGTGATAGACTTTTAAAATGTTGTGGTAAATAAGATTTACAGCCTCTTTTGCAAGGCGGTTTTCAAGCTTTGTGTTGTAGGTGTGGTTTGTGTATGCCTCAACCGCGTGACACAGCGCGTCCATGCCGGTGGTGGCGGTGGTGTTGGGGGGCAGACCTACTGTAAGTATGGGGTCGAGAACCGCGTATTTGGGGATAAGGCAGGGGTCGTTTATAGATGCCTTATGGTGGGTTTCACTGTCGGTTATAACGGCGGCAATGGTGGTTTCGGAACCGGTGCCTGCCGTGGTGGGAATTGCCACAAAGGGCGGCACTTCCTTATGTACCTTCAAAATGCCCTGAAGCTGGGTGATTTTCTTGTTGGGGTGGACAGACTTTGCGGCAACGCCCTTTGCACAGTCAATTCTGGAGCCGCCGCCCATTGCAACTATTACCTTGCAGCCCTTTTCCTTAAACAGCCGCCAGCCCTCTTCCACATCGTCGCAGGTGGGGTCGGGGTGGTCAAAGCCCAGAACCGTATAGCGTATATTCTCCTCATCCATGGCCTTTAACATGGGGTCAGCCTGACCACGGCGTATCATGCCGGTTCCGGTTATAAACAGCACGTCATTAAGACCCTTGCTCTTTAAAAATGCCGGAAGCTTTCCGATAGAATTGGGGCCTTTCAGGTATTCCGGCATACGATAGGGAACTACATAGTTTGCAAGCTTGAAAACACCCTGATAAATTCTGCATCCGGTAATCAATAATGCTTTTTTAAATTTCATGCGCGCCTCCTTTTCAGCCGCCGCATGACGGCACAAGGAACATCACCTCGTCACCGTCATTGAGTTTCTGGTTAAATTTCTTTGCTTTTCCGTTTATAAACACATTGCAGCCCTTTAAAGTTTTGAGGTCAATTCCCGATTTTTCCGCTGTCTCGGTATAAAGCTGCTTCATGTTTTTTGCATTGACCGTTACTTCCTTTACTCCCGTATCAAGACGGAGCAGACCGAAAAAACGAACCCTTATCATATCACTTTAAGCCTCTTTAAAAGCCTTTCTCCGGGGATGCCGTCCTTTGACCAGCCCCGGGCATGGTAGTAGGTTTTCTTCATCTTTTCAAGGGGTACTTTGGTGCTGGGGTCTTTGGGGTCCTGAGGCACATCGGTAAGGCGCTTGGGCAGTTTGTCGTTCTTGGCGCTTATGCCGAATTTGCAGTCTATACTGCGCTCAGTGTTGTAGCCGCGCTCTCCGATACGCATGAATTTGCCTAAATTCATTTTCATTCCGGTGGCATATTGAAGCATGGTTGTATGGTGGATAATGGGGAGATTAAAGAACAAAATCCCCGGGAATTTATTTGCAATTCGTATGGCCCAGCCGAGATGGGGAATGGCTTTATTAACAAGCTTTGATACCGGGTGGTTGGGCTTTTCGATTAAGAAGGCTGGGAGAACGCCGAAGGATGTGAAAAGGCACTGTCCGGAGGCGGAAATTGCCTCCATTAAATCCTGAAACATCATGGTGAAATCAGCTTTTCCCTTTGGAGTTTGAGGGTCTATATCAAGTCCCAAACCTTCCAGAACCACAAGGTAGCCGCCGTTTAAGTGACAGCCGCCGCGGTTTGAAACGGCGTAGCCCAAACCCTGACCTACTGCCCGCCTTGGCTCGTAGGCAGCAAGTTCCAGACCTTTGGAGTGCATGGCAAATTCTTTGCCGCCGTATTTGTCGGAGAGCCGCTTTGAACCCTCCGCCAGCTCGTCGCCTATACCGCGGCGGTGGGCTATATCGTCAAAAATCTGTGACAACTCATCGGTTTTACCGAATTCAAGGCCGCAGTTCCAGATACCCTTTTCGTTTGCCTCCATAGCCCATGCAATGGTGTTTGCACAGGAAATGGTATCCATGCCAAGCTCATCCAGCTCATAGTTCCAGTCCAGAATTTTCTGCATGTCGTTATTATGGATGTTGCCGCCTAAAAGTCCCAGAGTTTCAAGCTCAGGGCCTTTTACGTTCTGCCCCTGCACCTTTACCGTTCTGCCGCAGCGTATGGGACAGGTGAGGCAGCCCTGATTGCGGACAAGGTAATCTTCGGCAAGGGTTTCGCCGCTTACCATGTCGAAATCATCGTATGTGCCCTTGGAGTAGTTATCGGTGGAGAGCAGACCTCTTGCCTGCATGGGGCTTACAAGGCCGGCAGTTCCCACTCTGGGCATCTGCTTTCCAGTGAGGGGGTGGGCTTTCAGGTAGTTAAACCAGCTTTTGCACCACTCAATAGTGCCCTCTTTATCGTATATAGGCACTTCCTTGCTGCCGGTTACTGCAATGGCCTTTATATTTTTCCAGCCCAGAGCCGCGCCCATTCCGGTGCGGCCTGCGGCTCTTTCGTCGCTTATTATGGAGGCGTATTTTACCAGATTTTCTCCCGCCGGGCCTATGACTATCATGCCCAGCTTTGTTTTAATTCCGGTCTTTTCCTTTATGGCCCTCTGACATTCTCCGGTTTTCATGCCCCATATATCCTCGGCGCTGTGAAACAGAAATTCATCATCCCGGATTTCTATCCAGCAGCGCTCAGAGCATTTACCGCTTATTATCAGTGCGTCATAGCCTGCCTTTTTAAGGTAATATCCGAAGCTGCCGCCGCAGTTTGAAGAGGCCACAATCCCCGTCTGAGGTGAGAGGCCGGATATATCAAATCTTGCGGAGCTGGGCGCTCCGGTGCCTGTGAGAGGGCCGGTAGCAATAACAAGCCAGTTATCCTCGGAATAGGCGGTTTCTGCGCCTGTCAGGTGGTCAAAAAGTATTCTGGCGGCCATGATTTTGCCGCCGATATAAAGCTCTCGCTGACGGTCTGTCCACGGGTATTCACTCACTTTTCTCGTGCTTAAATCCAATCTTACGACTTTTCCCATATATCCGCCGTACTGGGAGACCATAGGAGCACCCCCTTATAACTTTAATTTGATTATATGTTATGCTTTAAATAATTACAATGATTTAAAGCAAGCTATATTTCACGAAAATGTACCTGAAATTTCAGAGAATTAGCATAAAGTCAAATTCTTAACAATGAATTGTCAATAAAGCTCAATTTCCTTTACAAAGCGGTCCTTAATCCCGCCCACAAGAAAATTGAGGGCATCAATAACATGGGGGCGGGTGTCGCCGCCTATAAGCACATACATAATGTCGTCGCCCGCTTTAAGCGTTCCCTCGTTTAGCCATGCTCTGGCGTAGAATATACCGGGGAGAGCTAAAGTTTCCTGCCTGAGTTTTTCAACGCCCTCCTTGTCATAGGAAAAATCCATGCCGATAACTTCCGGCATGTTTTCCTTTCCCTCCCGCACTTCCTTTTTGGCGGTGGAGCGCACAACGCCGTTGTGGACAAGGTACATTCCGATTTTAGGCAGGCTTTCGTCGGCCTTGGCCTCTTTCAGCCACTGATCCATAGAAGGTATATTCTTTCCCATTTTCCGTTCTCCTTATCCTATCGAAAGACTTTCAAAGTCCATATTCATTAAATCCATGCAGTAAAGCTTACCGCTCTCAACTGCCTGCCCGCAAAGCACCCGCAGACAAAGGGCGCTTTCCATGGCGGCGCACATGGCGGGGGTAAAGGATAAAATCCCCTCGTCGGCTGTCGGTGTTTTTAAAAGCTTGTTAAAGCCCTTGCTGTCGGGTAAGATTACTGCCGCCTGTGCCATCCAGCCGGAAACCGAGCCGTAGATGTATGGTACATTTGCCTTTTTACAGGCATCGGCAAGAATTTTACGGGCTTTAATATTGTCAAGGCCGTCCAGAACCGCATCACAGTCAAAAACGGAGCGGAAGGCGTTGGAACGGTCTATATATGAGGTGGAATATTCAAGGTTTACGGAAGGGTTAATCTTCTTTGCTCTGTCGGATGCGGCAAGGACTTTAAACATGCCGAGATTGTCGTTTTTTGCTAAAAGCTGGCGGTTGAGGTTGCTGTCCTTAAAGCAGTCTCCGTCCATAATGCGGACAGAGCCTACCCCCAGCCTCAGCATATATTCCAGCAGATAGCCGCCCAGACCGCCGCAGCCGGCGATTAAAACTCTTTTGCCCTTTAGCTGCTCCTGCTGTGCAGAGCTTATGGCAGGGAGATTTTTTATATATCTTGCGTCCATTCTATCGCCTCCGTATCAGTATAAATTCTATTGTACAAAGAAACCGGGGCAAGTCAATAGATGAATATAAATACTTGTGGAAAATATTCCGGAGCGGTATACTTTATTTATATCAGTTTTTCGGAGGTGTAGAAATGCTGAATGTTAAAACACCGGATGAGGCGCTGAATATAATAAAATCTCAGTTTTCAGCCCTTGATAATTTTGAATATCTGCCTTTGAGCGAGGCTTTGGGAAGAACCCTTGCCGAAGATATAAAGGCGGAGGAATATGTGCCGGATTTTGACCGCTCCACTGTGGACGGCTTTGCCTTTAAAGCTGCTGACAGCTTCGGCTGTTCAGAGGCTATCCCCGCAATTTTTACCCTTGCGGGAGAGGTGAAAATGGGCGAAAAGCCGGAATTTACCGTAAATAGCGGAAATTGCGCCAAGATACCTACCGGCGGCGCTGTACCGAAAGGTGCAGACTGCGTTCAGATGCTGGAATACTCCGAAAACTACGGCGACGGCAGCATAGGCATAATGAAAGCCCCCGCCCCCGGACAGAACATCATTTCCCGGGGGGATGACGTGTACCCCGGAAAAACGGTGCTTCAAAAGGGCAGCGTTTTAAGACCTCAGGATATAGGCGCTCTGGCGGCGCTGGGAATAGTTTCCGTGTCGGTGGCAAAGAAAATTAAAATCGGCATAATTTCCACAGGGGATGAGCTGGTAAGGCCGGAAGAAAAGCCGAAATTCGGTGAAATAAGGGATGTAAACGGTCCCGCCGTGTCGGCACTTTTAAAAGAATACGGGGCAGAGGTTCGGTATTACGGAATAGTCAGGGACGATGAAAGGCTGCTTTACTCATGGTGCGAAAAGGCGCTGAGAGAATGTGACGGACTTATAATTTCCGGCGGCAGCTCGGTGGGGCAGAAGGATGCAGCAGAAAAGGTGATTTCCTCTTTGGGAGAGGTGATTTTTCACGGCATTGCCATTAAGCCGGGAAAGCCCACAATTCTGGGAAAAGCAGGGGGAAAGCCTGTAATCGGCCTGCCGGGGCATCCTGCGGCGGCCTTTTTAATCACAAAGCTGTTTGTCCTGCCTTTGCTTAATGCGCTTACAGGGAGAATTGACAGGGCATACAGCGTAAATGCGGTTTTAAGCGAAAATCTCAGCGCCAACCACGGCAGAGCTGAGATTGTAAGCGTTAAATTAAAAAAAGAGGGAGAAAGGCTTATTGCAGAGCCGGTGCGTGGTAAATCCGGCCTTATAAGTGTGCTCTCCTCCTCAGACGGATATTTTATTATAGAGCGGGACAGGGAAGGACTGCCGCAGGGTGCGGAAGTTCAGGTCTATATAAATTAGGAGGTCGAAATGGCTTTTAGATACCTGAGTAATACCTCTCTCAATGAGGCAAGGGAAAATTATATAGAAAAACTTCGGGAAAATGGCTTTTGCGGAAAAAGCGAGAGCATAAAGGTGCAGGATGCCTGCGGCAGAATAAGCGCCGC
>JAHHRQ010000002.1 GCA_020025715.1 Oscillospiraceae bacterium
CTCGCTACCTCCACCTTGGCAAGGTGGCGCTCTACCAGATGAGCTACGCCCGCATCAACATTTGCTATTATACACGATAATACAAAATTGTCAACACTTTTTTGCAAAAAATTCCAAAATATTTTTTGACTTAAATCTCCCGGATTTTCCCATATAAAGGAAAACCGGGAGAATACTTAAATCATCTGAAATCTGAGTAGCTGAGCTGTCCTGCGCATGCAGGATAGGAGGAAAGATCCCAGCGGTGGTTCTCCCACATATTCTCGTCCCGAAGCAGTACAGCCTCCTCAGGGCCTTCTGTGAGAGCTTTAGCCATATCAACATGATAATGATCTCCGTCAACCTCAACTATGTTCCAGCAGTAATCCTGCCAGTTATTCTGACCGTGTACCACGATACACTCCACATCAAGCTGACGGCACAGCTCCGAATAGGCATATGCAAGACCCTCGCTGTCGGCAACGCCCAGAATAAGGGCTGAATAAATGCTGTTATTCTGTCCTTCCGTTCCGTATCTGCATCTGTTTTTCAGATATTCGTAGGCCGTAACAGCCCGCTCCCCTTCCGAAATTCCGGTAAGCTCCTCTTCCATATCCGCAAAGGGCTTTACGTCGTTGAGCTGCTCCTGCTTTGCCTTAAGCTCGGCACTGTTCATGCCGTAGGAAATGTTAATCTCATAAAGCCGCTGTATTCCGTTGCCGCTGAACATATTTACGTTCACCTTAGGCGCTGTGGGAGCAAGGCCGGGATTTTTCATATAAACATCCCCTACAAGCCTCTCCATAGCCTCTGCAGTGTAATAGCTGCGGTTTATAAGAACCGGCAGCTTTGTCTTTCCCTCAGAGAAGGCATCTTTTATATGCTCCTCAATGCCGGTGGAGTATTTAAGCTTAATTACGTCTCCGGCCTCTCTGCCCACGTCTACATAGCTTACGCGGACAAGGGCTTCATAGGAGTTTACTATCTTCGTAAGCTCATAGGAAATATTCTCGACGTAATAGGCGCACAGTGCATCCTGAGTGCGTATCTCCCAGCAGGCATTGTCCATGTCCTCGCCGTAATCTCCTTTATATGCGGAGTCAAAGCCTATAAGCCCCTCGGTCTTGCCGTCGGCTACAAGCTGGGAAATGGCGGATTTAAGGCCGTCAAAGTTGGAAACGATAATCTTTTCCCCGCTCCGCTCCTCGGCAACTGCGGGAATATAATCGCTCACGGCCACATATTCCTTGTCGAATACGCTGCCGCAGGCGCAGAGAGACACCGCGAAACTTGCGAGACATATTATGGCCGTGAGTTTTTTCTTCATATTATCTTACCTCAGAAATGCTGTCAAAGCCGTTGCCGAAAACGTTCTTTGCATCGGTAACAATGAAAAATGCGTTTTCATCCACGGATTTAACCAGCTTTTTAAGCTCAGTAAACTGGGTGCGCTTTATAACGCACATAATTACCTGCTTTGCATGGTGGGAGTATGCGCCCTCTCCGTTAAGGATTGTAACACCGCGTTTCAGGTGGCCGGAGATAATGTCCTTGGTAAGCACATCGCTCTTTTCACTGATTATGTAGCAGATAGATGAGTTATCCATACCGTAAAGCACAAGGTCAATAAGCTTTGTGGTTACAATCATTGCGATGATTGAATACATGGATGTCTCGTATCTGCCCAGCACAAGAGCATAAGCGCCGATAATAAAGAAGTCCAGTATCAGAACGATAGTACCGAAGTTAATATGTGCAAAGCGCTTGCGGAGCATCTTGGCTATAATATCAATGCCGCCTGTGCTGGCACCTACATAATATATAATGCCAAGACCTGCACCCTTTATTGCGCCGCCTACAATACCGGCAAGCATGGGATCATCAGTCAGCACAATGTTTGTCATAGCCAGAAGGTCAACAAAGGCTGAAGAAAGCGCCATACCCACAAAAGAGGAAACCATAAAATCAAGGCCGAAATGCCTCCACGCCACTATAAACAGCGGCAGGTTCAGAATTATGGTGAGTACACCGACGGGCAGGTGGCTGAAATAGTTTATAATCATGGCTACACCCACTACACCGCCGGAGACAATGGAATTGGGGTACATAAAGAACTGGAAGCCTACTGCGTAAACTATGGAACCTACTACAATGATAAGATACCTTATAATGCCATGCAGCACTGCGTTCTGATTGATTTTTTCTTTTTTACTCATTTTAATCACCTAAAAATGATAACTGCTGTTCTTCTTTATCCTCGGGTTTGAGTATAGCGCCCGCGGCAGGAACATTTCTTACTCTATATCGGCTGACATTCTGAATCTGCGTATCCTCCAAAACAGCAACCCGCTCCAGATACCGTCTCTGTTTAAGGGTCATGAGCTGAACGCCCTGTGCGCTGCGGCTGCTCTTAGGCTGGAGAAGACTTGTATTAAAGACAAGGGCTCTGCCGTCGCTTGAATAGGAAACAATGTCTTTTTCCTCGTTGAGGATTATCATTCCTGCCAGAGGGCTCTTGTCAGAATAGGCGTTTATAAGCTTTCTGCGGTTGGTCTTTGTTTCATATGCGGACATTTCAATTCTTGCCGCCTTGCCGTTCTGGAAAACATAGAGGATGTTGGCAGTATAATCTCCCGGGTCTATCATAGAGATGATATTTTCGCCCTCGTCCATTTCCAGCACGGTGGGAAGATAAAGACCCAAGACAGAGGCTTTAAGCTCCTCAAAGTCTGCAACCTTGCATTTATACATCTGCTGCTTATCGGTAAGGAAAAGCACTTCCCTGTTGTTTGAGGACTCAAAGCTCTGCATAAGTCCGTCGCCGTCCTTATACTTCTGCTCGGAGTTCATGCGGAGAGAGGCGGGCAGAATTTTCTTGAAATAGCCCTCCTTGGAAAGGAAGAGAGTTACGGGATAATCCTCTACATCGTCCTCCTCCTTGTACTCCACGAAGTCGGAGGCATAGATAATGCCGGTCTTTCTGGGGCTGGGGTACTTCTTAATTATCTGCTTTAATTCATCGACAATAATGGCCTTAATTCTGCGCTGGCTGTTAAGGGTATCCTCCAAATCCTCAATGTCCTTTTCAAGATCGGAGGTCTCACGGGTACGTTTGAGGATGTACTCGCGGTTTATATTCCGCAGCTTGATTTCTGCAACATACTCTGCCTGAATTTCATCTATGCCGAAGCCCATCATAAGGTTAGGCACAACTTCACTTTCAAGCTCGGTATTTCTGATTATATCAATAGCTTTGTCTATATCAAGCAGAATTCTTTCAAGGCCCTTTAAAAGGTGGAGCTTATCCTTTTTCTTGGAAAGCTCAAAGTAAACCCGGCGCTTAACGCAGCCCATACGCCATGCGCTCCACTCCTTAAGGATTTCATAAACGCCCATTACTTTGGGGTTGCCCTCTACAAGGATATTGAAGTTGCATGAGAAGCTGTCCTCAAGAGGGCTCATCTTAAAGAGCTTCTGCATCAGCTTATCCGGGTCGGTTTTGCGCTTTAAGTCTATGGCAAGACGAAGACCGCTCAAGTCGGTTTCATCTCTCATGTCGCTGATTTCCTTTATCTTGCCCAGCTTTATAAGCTCTGCAACCTTATCGATTACCGCCTCGCAGGTGGTGGTATAAGGCAGCTCATAGATTTCTATAATGTTGTCCTTCTGAATATATCTCCAGCGGGCTCTCACCTTGAAGCTGCCGCGGCCGGTTCTGTAAATGTTCTCCATTTCCGCCCGGTCGTAAACTATCTCGCCACCGGTGGGAAAATCGGGGGCAGGCATAGTGGAGAGAATATCATGCTCAGGGTCTTTGAGATACTTGATTGTTGTCTCGCATACCTCGTTAAGGTTAAAGCCGCATATCTGGCTTGCCATACCGACTGCTATACCGGTATTGGCAGACACAAGCACATTGGGAAATGCAGTAGGCAGAAGCTGAGGCTCCTTCATGCTGCCGTCGTAGTTATCAACGAAATCCACCGTGTCCTTATCTATATCCCGGAAAAGCTCTGCACACACAGCTGAGAGCTTCGCCTCGGTATAACGGGAGGCGGCATATGCCATATCTCTTGAATAAACTTTACCGAAGTTACCCTTTGAGTCAACGAAGGGGGTAAGCAGTGCTTCATATCCGGAGGAAAGACGCACCATGGTTTCGTATATTGCCGCATCACCGTGGGGGTTTAAACGCATGGTCTGACCCACGATATTGGCGCTTTTTGTTCTGCCGCCGGTGAGCAGGCCCATTTTATACATGGTATAGAGCAGCTTTCTGTGGGAGGGCTTGAAGCCGTCAATCTCCGGAATTGCTCGTGACATAATAACGCTCATAGCGTAGGGCATGAAGTTTACTTCCAGAGTGTCACTTATAGGCTGCTCCACAACCTGACCATGAAGTCCTATTACATTAGGGTTGTCATAATTCTTTTTTTCCTGTTTCTTCTTTGCCATACTCAACGCTCATACTTCTTAGTTTTTTTGCCGGTCTGGAGGTTTCTGTTACATGCAGGGCAGACCTTTACCCTGAGGGCACCCATCATTATGTGCTTGCCGCAGAAGGGGCAGCGGCAATATTTGTAAATAATGCGGAAGTTTATGATTATAAGTATAGTTGTAAAGGTAACAAGAACTACCTGTGCAACACTTCCGGCGGGCGTGAAAAGTACGCTGACAAGAGCAGAGATAATAGTTGCTATCAGGAGATACTTTGAAATTTTGGTTCCGTAATTAAAATCGCTGTCAAATTTAGCTTTCATTTTTTCACCAGATCTTTTTAAATTTTCTCAGGATATATCAGCCATATCTACGTATTTATATCCGAATTCTGCAATATGATTTTTGCGTCCCTCCAGATTATCACCCAGAAGGAGCTCAAAGGACTCTGCCATTCTCTCCGCATCCTCCGGCATAACCTTTATAAGACGGCGGCTTTCGGGGTTCATGGTTGTCATCCACATCATATCAGGGTCGTTTTCACCAAGACCTTTGCTGCGGCTGATGGTGTGCTTTGCGCCGTTGAAGCCGGCAACGATTTCGGCCTTTTCACGGTCGGAATATGCAAAATAAGTCTTGCCCTTGCAGTTAATCTCATAAAGGGGAGATTCTGCAATATATACATAGCCTTCTTTTATAAGGGTAGGCACAAGGCGGTAAAGCATGGTGAGGATAAGAGTTCTTATCTGGAAGCCGTCAACGTCGGCATCGGTACAGATAATAATCTTATTCCAGCGCAGATTATTTATATCAAAGCTTGAAAGCTCCTTGGCGTGCTTATCCTTGACCTCAACTCCGCAGCCCAGAACCTTCATAAGGTTAGTTATAACGTCGCTTTTAAATATTCTGCCGTAATCGGCCTTGAGGCAGTTGAGTATTTTGCCTCGAACAGGCATAATGCCCTGAAAATCGGAGTCACGGGAAAGCTTACATGCACCCAGAGCGGAGTCTCCCTCCACTATGTATATCTCCCTCTTGTCAACGTCGCGGCTGCGGCAATCGACAAACTTGGGAACTCTGTTTGCAATGTCAACGCTGCCGGTGAGCTTCTTTCTGCCCTGTCTTGCCCGCTCTGCGGTTTCACGGCTGCGCTTGTTTATAAGCACCTGCTCGGAAATTTTATCTGCCGCAGGCTTGTTTTCTACGAAGTATACTTCAAGCTGTTCCTTGAAAAACTCCGTCATTGCAAGCTGAATAAAGCGGTTGTTTATAGCTTTCTTTGTCTGGTTCTGGTAGGAGGTACGGGTGGAGAAGCAGTTTGTCACCAGCACAAGGCAGTCCTGTACGTCCTGAAATTTAATAGAGCTTTCGTTTTTCTGGTATTTATTATTCTGCTTCAAGTAGGCGTCAATGGCAGAAACGAAAGCGCTTCTTGCCGCCTTATCCGGCGCACCGCCGTTTTCAAGCCATGAAGAGTTATGGTAGTATTCCAGAACGGAGGCCTTATTGGTAAAGCAGAATGCGGCAGAGATTTTAACCTTATATTCCGGCTTATCCTCTCTGTCTCTGCCCTTGCGCTCGGCGGAGATAAACACAGGCTCAGTGAGGGAGCCTTCTCCTGCAAGCTCCTTTACATACTGTAAAATACCGTCCTCATAGCAGAAATCCTGAGTACGGAACTTGCCGTGCTCCTGAATTCTGAGTCTGAAAGTAATACCGGCATTTACAACTGCCTGACGGCGGAACACATCAACGAAGAATTCCTCGGGAATGTCTATATCGGTGAAAACCTCCAGATCCGGTTTCCAGTGGATAGTAGTACCGGTCTTTTTTCTGTCCGCAGGCTCAACAAGCAGCTCCTCGCCCTTCTTGCCTACTACATTACCCTTTTTAAAGTGGAGGGAATACTTCTTTCCTTCGCGCCATACGGTAACATCCATGTACTCAGATGCAAACTGTGTTGCACAGGAACCAAGGCCGTTTAAGCCCAGTGAATATTCATAGTCGCCGCCGTCGGAGTTTTTATATTTACCGCCGGCGTACAGCTCACAGAATACCAGCTCCCAGTTAAAGCGCTGCTCAACCGGGTTCCAGTCCATAGGGCAGCCGCGGCCGAAGTCCTCAACCTCTATGGATTTATCCTCATAATATGTAAGGGTGATTATATCGCCATGGCCCTCTCTGGCCTCGTCGATTGAGTTGGAGAGTATCTCGAACACAGCATGTTCGCAGCCCTCCAGAGTGTCAGAGCCGAAAATAACCTCCGGTCTCTTTCGGACCTTGTCCGCACCCTTTAAAAGGACAATACTGCCGTTGTCATAGTTTTCAGTCTTTTTGCTCATATAAAAAATGCCCTTTCGATAAAGCGTGTTTTATTGCATAGCTTCTCTATTATATCTAAGATAGTATAGCACATTTTTCATAAAATTCAAGTAATGCAAAAAGCGGGCAGTATCTTTTACAATACCGCCCGCTCCGTCCGGGATATTCTCATTTTATATGAAAACTCTCCCAAGGCTTGACAATTTCCCCTTTTAGATGTATTCATATATAGATACGCATTACACCTGAGAGCTCTGTCTCTCTCGCTCCCGGAGTCACTGTCCACTATAATTATGTGCGTTCTGCGGTTTTTTAAACAGGAATTTTTCTCCGGGCACAAGTTTTTTCGGAAAAAGGAAAGGTTATAATATGGATTCATTAAACAGCATCTTGATCCTTGCCGGCGTTATACTGGTCAGCATCTTCATCATCAGAATTTTTGCAAAACCAATAAGCCTCATTATAAAACTTCTGCTTAACGCCGCATCAGGATTTATTATTCTCTTCATCGTAAACTTTTTCGGTGAAAGCATAGGTTTTACGGTAGGCGTCAGCTTCTTCAACGCTGTTATTGCCGGAATTCTGGGCGTGCCCGGTGTGGTGCTGCTGCTGATTTTAAAGTTTTTATTCTTTTAATTAAATGCAAAAAGGACTTCCAAACGGAAGTCCTTAATTTTTTATATTTCCTCTATGCTTATTACATCCTCAAGCTGGTTTATGGATTTAATAAGCTCCCGGTCCAGAGTCTGATTGCTGATCTCAACGCCCAAAACCGCGCAGTAGCGGTGGGTGTCGTTTTCACCTGAGATACGGTTAATTTCAAGGGTGGTCATGTTAATTTTAAGCGATTTAACTATGCCCACTATATCCTCAATGCTTATAGAATGGCCGTACTCGATAAAGAGGTTTACATCGTTTATCTTTCTTGCAAATTTGTACTCGATTTTAACCAGTATAAGCTCTGCTATAAGCACCATTAAAGTTGCAAAAATGGCGCACTCCACATATCCGGAACCAACGGTAAGGCCGATAATTGCAGAAGTCCAGAGACCGGCCGCCGTAGTAAGACCCTTAACGCGCTGACGGCGGGTAACTATAATAGTACCTGCACCGATAAAACCTATACCGGCTATGACCTGCGCTCCGAGGCGGGACACGTCAGTAAAAAGGTGCTGAACCTGATAGAGGTAAAGGTTTGTTAAAATGGCGGTACATGCACCGAGAGAAATAAGAATATGGGTTCTAAAACCTGCCGGGCGGCGCTTAATCTCACGCTCCAGTCCTATCATTCCTCCGCATACAGCTGCGAGAACCATGCGGAATGTAACCCCGAGAATAGTCATTTCCCGGGCAAAATCAAACATTTCCAGCATTTTTCTCTCCTCCTTTACACTTCATCAATCATTATAATGCCTTCAAGCGTTGAAAGCTTTGCAAGAATCCCTGTATGCTCCTCACGTCTGGGAAGATGCAGGCTTAAAAGCGCACTCAGGTTGTTGCCTGCATTGTCCTTTTCTCTGTTAATCTCAACATCGAAAAGCTGAATGTCTCGCTTCTTTATATAGTTTACAATAGGGCCGATATTTTCAATGCTGTCCATCTCAACATAAATGTTCATGTTTCTGGACTTTGGCAGAATGGCTTTTTCTATAAAGGGCAGTATTTTCATACTTATGATTATAAGCAAAAAGCCTATAAGGGTTCCCTCATAAAAGCCCGCTCCCACGGCAAGACCCATGCAGGCAGATGCCCAGAGTCCGGAAGCTGTGGTAAGACCCTTAACCTCGCTCTTTGAGGTGACAAGAATGGTACCTGTACCCAGAAAGCCGATACCGTTAATGACCTGAGCGCCGAAACGCACCGCATCCGTTCTGTTTCCGGAAGGCGCACCGCCGCTGGCCCATTTGGTATTGAGCATGATGTCCATATAACGGCTGAGTATCATGGTGACAGCAGCGCCGAGGGCAACCAGCATATAGGTTCTAAAGCCTGCGGCCTGACCTTTTTTCTCTCTGTCAAAGCCCACTATGCCGCCTACAATCATAGCAAGTATTATCCTGACCACCATGGACTCAATATTCAGTTCTCGTAAATGAACAAGATAATTTTCCATTTTGCACCTCTGACACTCATTTTAACTGCTTTTTATAACGTTTTTAGGGACTGCTGTTACACAGTCCCTATTTGTTCGGTACATTATATCATAGTAAATAAACCTAAGCAAGGGGGACAGTGCATGAAAAATATACAGCATTTTTGTATACTATGCAAAAATACCGCGGATAAGTTCAGGCAGCTCGGAAAGAGATGAAATCTCGTAATCCGGCTTTATATCCTCCCGTCCCGCGCTCCTTTTCGGGTTATACCACACCGTCTTAATTCCGGCGTTTATGCCCCCTAAAATATCGGATGTAAGGCTGTCACCCACTATAAGGCTGTACTCAGGGATAATCTCAGGGGCAGTCTCAAAGCAGCGCTGAAAGAACCGCTTATCGGGCTTATCGTAGCCCATATGTTCGGATATAAAAATATTTTTAAAATACTTCTTTATACCTGCACCGGTAAGTCTCCGCTCCTGTACAAAGTCAATTCCGTTTGAGGCTGCGTAAAGATTACAGTCTTTATGCAGGGCTTCAAGAAGCTCTATGGCACCGTCAATGCAGTAGTGCCCCTGACAGAGGTATTCTTCATAAAACTCCTCTGCTCTGCTTCCGTCTGCATCCATTCCCAACTCTTCAAAAAACCGCTCAAACCTGCTGGTACGAATCTCGTCCCTGCTGAGCTCTCCCCGCTCAAGCTGTTCCCACTGCTCGATATTTATGCGGCTGTATATGTCTATCATTTCATCGCTTACTTCGATATTCATATCGTTTAAGGTTTTTAAAAGCCCGACCCGCTCCGCTTTGGTAAAATCAAGTATAGTATTGTCAAGATCAAGGAAAATGCTGGGTTTATCTTTCATATTATCTCCATGTATATATAATTAAAGGGATTTTATAGCCTCGGAAACCTCATCAAAGCGCTGGCGGTGTGAGGCCTTTACGAGCACATTATCACCCTCATGAATTAGCTCAGGCAGAGCCTTTATAAGCTCTTCCCTGCTTTCAAAATGTCTGCCGGCTTTTCCTGCACCTTCTGCGGTGCTGCGGGATAGCTCTCCGCAGGTGAGTACCAGCTCTACCCCGTTATCTGCCGCATATTTACCGCAGGAATAGTGAAGCTGTTTTTCATTTTCTCCAAGCTCCAGCATATCACCTAAAATGCAGACTTTTCTTCCGCTGAGCTTTGAGAGAGAATCTATACCGCAGTTTACGGAATCGGGGTTTGCATTATAGCAGTCATCTATAAGCTTAACCTTTCCGGTGTCAATAAATGCAGCTCTTCTGCCTACGGTTTTATAGTTTGCAATTCCGGCTGCAATTTCTTCATCCTCAAGGCCGAGAACACATCCCAGTGCAGCGCCCTCCAAGGCAGCATAAACCATATGCTCTCCGAAAGCGGGAATATGCACTTTAATACGGCGCTTATAGAAGGATATAACGCAGTCGGTATAACCGTTTTCGTCCTTTTCTATATTCTCTGCCCTTACATCACAGCCCTCGGAAAAGCCGAATGTAATAAGGCGCTGTCTGCATTTAAGATTTCTAAGCAAATCGTCATCGCCGTTTGCAATAACAATTCCGTCTGCGGGCATGAAGGCCAGCATCTCAGTTTTTGCCTTGAAAACTCCCTGTCTGTCGTGGAGAAATTCAAGGTGGGCTTTGCCTATCATGGTAAAGACGGCAATATTTGGCTTGCACATATTGGCAAGGCGGCTCATCTCTCCGAAATCAGAGATGCCCATTTCAATTACTGCCGCCTGATGCTGTTTTTCGATTCTGGAAAGAGTAATGGGAACACCCAGAGTGTTATTTAAATTCTTATCGGTTTTTAAAATATTAAAATGCTGAGACAGCACCGCCGCCGCCATTTCCTTGGCAGAGGTTTTACCGACGCTGCCGGTTATACCTATAACGGGAATATCCAGCTTTTTTCTGAATCCGGCGCATATAAGCTCCATTGCCTTTTCTACGTCGTTAACCTTTATAAGGGGTCTGGTTTCACCCTCAGGAATTCTGGACACGAGGCAGCAGGCAGCACCCATTTCAAATGCCTTATCTATATAATCGTGGCCGTCCGTATTTTCGCCCTTGAAGGCTGCGAAAAGATCACCGGGTTTCACTTCCCGGCTGTCTATGATAATACGTCCCAGCTCTGTATTTTCATTTTCATGAGTATTTAAATATCCGCCGCAAAGTGCCGCAGCAGTCTTAATGCTTATACCATTCATATTTAACCCTCCATTTAGGCTTAAGTATACCATGAAGCACCGTCGTTTTCCAGAACAAAAACTATTTTTCTGCAATACAGAAAATTTATAGTGCATATTGAAATTTAGTATGCTATAATGTTTTTGTTCGACTTTTATATTTTATTTTAAAGGAATGTTTTTATGAACTATATTGTGGTGGATCTGGAATGGAATCAGGCAATGAGTTCCAAATCCTCCGTTTTTAACAAGCTCCCTATACATCTCAGAGGCGAGATTATAGAAATAGGAGCAGTAAAGCTCACTGAGGATATGCAGCCCGGTGAGGAATTTACAATAGATGTAAAGCCCGTTTACTTCAAGCGTATGCACTACAAAGTCAAAAAGCTCACAGGCTTCGATAAAGAAAGACTGTCTCACGGCATTTCCTTTGCCGAGGCTATGGAGGAGTTCCATCGCTTCTGCGGCGACGACGTTACCTTCATCACTTGGGGCTGCGACGATCAGGGTATTATGGAGCAGAACATCATTATCCATGACCTTGACTGGGACTGGATTGCAGGCTGGGTCAACATGCAGCTTATATATAATGTTCAGACCGGTGGAGACAAAAACCAGAAGTCTCTCGCAAGCGCTATGGAGCATTTCGGCATTGAACAGACCAGAGTTGCCCATGACGCTCTGGGTGATGCCTACAATACCGCTCTTGTTGCAACTCACCTTGATATGAAGGAAGGTTTAAGGCACTACGAAGAGGCCGGAGAAATTCTTGCCCGCCGTATGCCTAACTACCGCCCCCCTGCCCAGAATGCAGGCCCTGAACCTATAAGCCATGAGGTATTTGAGGATTTTGAATCCAAGGCCGCAGCTTTTGCCGACAAGCGTCTTTCCGAACAGTGCTGTCCTCAGTGCGGATGCGCGCTTAAAGGTGCAAAATGGGTCAATCAGGGAGATCAGCGCTACATGAACATTTTCTCCTGCCCTGAGCACGGCAGCTTCCTTGTGAGAGCAAAGTTCAGAAAATCCGTGGACACCGGAAAATGGACCGCCAACAAGCTGGTTTACGCCGCAGACAGCGGTATGATTGAATTTTACAAGCAGAAATCCGCTCAGGCAAGGCGCAGAGGCAGAGGCCATTCTCAGCGCAAAAACCGCCCCGCCAAATAAGATATTAAAAGATATTACGGCACAGCTTAAATCGGCTGTGCCGTTTTTCTGTGCCTTGCCGTATCGGGTCTGTCCGTGCATAATATGGCGGAACACAAATGCGAATATAAAAAAACGGATTGTACCTAAATGATACAATCCGTTTTAATTATTATGCTGTTTTAAGGGTATTCCCTGCCCTCAGTTTTCTTTCTTTTTAAGAACTCCTACTGCAACGGCAATACCCGCCATTGAAAGGCCAACAAGAGTTCCCCAGAAGTACAGCCCACTGAAATCACCGGTGTCGGGACTGTCGCTGCGGCTCGCCCAGACAGCATGAAGGGTAATTGCAGGGTAATTATCATTGACTATTGCAATTTCACCCGGCTGTAAAACCACTTCGCCGTCCTTGCTCAGTGCCCAGCCCATAAAAATCATTTTATCCTTCTTAGGCACCTTATCGCTGAGTTTTATTTTAACGCTGCCGGTATTGCTCTGAGCGCTCTGGGCCTCAGGGGAATTTTTACCGCCCTCAGCTGCGAAATTGATTGTATAGGTTTTAAGCTCCTTGCCTTTCCAGACTGCGTGAAGAACTATATTTCTGTCAGCAGCCAGCTTATCGCCGGGCTTAATATTCTCCTCCTGATTTTCAAGATCCGTTACCCATTTCACAAACACATAACCCTCACGAGTGGGAATAACACCGTTTACGGTGAACTCTCCGCCCTTAGGCTGAATGTCGGGATTTATTGTTCCCGCGCCGCCGTTAAGGTCATAGCTGAGAGTCTGCCACAGTTCCTCAGGCTTGGGTGCTTCAGGGTCGGGATTTTCAGGTTCCGGGGTTTCGGGGGCGGGAGTCTCGGGAGCAGGCTCAGGCATGGGTGTCTCCGGAGACGGAGTTACAGGTGCCTCCGCATTTTCCTTCCATACCGCATACAAGGTTCCGTTATCAGCCAGCTCCAGCTTGGAGTTTGCCGTGTACTGGGGCTCCTTGGATGAAGCGTCCATACTCCAGCCGAGAAAATCATATCCCTCACGCTTGGGAACTGCCGCACTTACATCAAATACAGCTTTTCCGTTCTGGTCAGGCTCCTTGCTCACCTGAAGGTTCTCCGGCATACCGGTAACCTGCTCGGCGGGAGCATTTGAGGAATAAGTGAGTGTAATACCGTTGCGGCTCAGAAATACATCTAAAACTACCTGCTCCGGCATTTTCTCCGGTTTTGTGTAGCTCACGCTGTTACCTACTGCTGGTGCAAAGAAAGTACCGTCAGAGGTAATATTTGCAAAGCTGTAATCTGCAATGCCTTCATTAAGGCTGATTGTCAGAGTGCCGGAGTTATGCTCAAGCATATACTCGCTCTGAGCCAGAAGAGCGCCGTTTGTAATATTTTTTATGTTTATCGTAACTGCTGTGGCCTCTGCCGCAGGTTCAGTCTCGCTGCTCTGAGAAACTATGGTGATATAGCTTTCTATACTGGGAACGGCAGAAGTTTCCGCCGCCAGAGCACTGACAGTATGCAGAGAAAACAGCAGCATGAAAGACAGAAGTGCGGCTATAATTTTTCCGTGTTTTCTGTTCATGTGTTGCTCCTTTCCTGTTTTATCCATCAACTTTTCTATTTGTCTGTATAATACTAAATCTTCAGAAAAAATCAAGCCTTTTATCGTCGAATTAAGAATTCTTTAAAATTCAGTATCAAGCCGAAGGTTAGAAATGAGCTTTATTTATCATTTTCTGTTTTCAAAATATGCCTTTGCCGTTTCGGCGTCCTTATGAATCTGTGCTGCCAGCTCCTCACAGGATGAGAATTTTACCTCAGGGCGGATAAATTTATAAAATTCAAGGCGCACCTGTCTGCCGTAAAGATTGCCGGAATAGTCAAGCAGGTGGCTTTCAACGCTTACCGTATCGCCCTCGCTTACAGTGGGTCTGACGCCTACATTTGTAACGGCAACATAAGAGCTTTCATCCTCAAGGTACACCTTTGCGGCGTAAACGCCGAATTTAGGCACCAAAACGCCCTGAGGGAAACGCATGTTTATTGTGGGAGCACCGATTTTGCTGCCCAGATGATAGCCGGAGCGTACAGTATCGGCAAGAGTGTGGGGGTGGCCCAGATAGCGCATGGCCTCCTCCATGTTGCCCTCCTTTATAAGCTCCCTTATATAAGTGGAGCTGATAATCCGTCCGTCAAGGGTGATAGGGGGGATTATATCGCAGCCCAGCCCATGCTCATGGCAGTAATTTTTAAGCTTTTCAGCTGTGCCCTCGCCCTTATAACCAAAGCAGAAATCATGTCCCACAACAATGTGGCACACGTTCAGCTCCTCAATAAGGTTGGAGATAAACTCCTCCCAGGGCATACACATAATATGCTTGTCAAAGTGGATAAAGACCACATTTTCTATACCGAAGTAGCGGCGGATAATGTCCTCACGACCAATGGCGCTGTTTATAAGGGGAACCTCAGAGCCGAAAACCAGATTATCCGGGTGAGTATCAAAGCTCAGAACGGAAGGCATGGCGGAAAGCTCCTCTGCCCGCTCGCAGGTTTTATTCATAAGGGCGGCATGACCCAGATGCACACCGTCAAAAAATCCAAGTGCTATTACTCTTTTTTTATCTTGCATCTCAAACCTCGAAAAAGCTTTTTAAAGTTTCCATTTTTCCTTCGCTAACCTTGCTGAAGGAAAGGAATTCGCCGCTTTCGGAATACACTCTGTACTCTCCGTCGGGAAGGTCGCTCTTAGCTGCACTTCCGCAGCGGATAAGCCGCTCTGTTTTTTGAGAAGCGGTGCACTGAGGGTATGAGGCAAAAAGGCTATCCATAGGGATCAGAAGCTTTTCGGCCTCCCCTGCATCGGCAGCTTTCTGAACCTCTTCCAGCGTATAGGCGTTTTCGATTTTATAATCACCCGCCTCAATACGTCTCAGAGCACTCATACATGCGCCGCAGCCTAATTTTTCCCCTATATCTCTGCAAAGGCTTCTTATATAAGTGCCCTTGGAGCAGGAAATATCCAGAACATAGTCGCCGTTTTCCTGTCCTAAAAGCTCAATAGAGTGAATGGTAATCTGTCTTGCCGGGCGCTCTACCTCTCCCCCGGCTCTGGCGATTTTATAAAGCTTTTGTCCTTTAATCTTAATTGCAGAGTACATAGGCGGAACCTGAGAAATCTCGCCCTTAAAGCTGTCCAAAGCCTTTAAAAGCTCGCTTTCTGAAACTTCCGCCTTGTTTTCACTCAGTACCTTGCCCCATATATCCTCCGTGTCGGTGGTTGTACCGAGACGGATAGATGCAATATAGCGCTTGCGGTGGCTTTCCGCAAACTCAACCGCTCTTGTAGCTCTGCCGACGAATACGCAGAGAAGGCCGGTTGCCATAGGGTCAAGGGTACCGGAGTGACCTATTCTTTTTTCATGGAGTATTCCGCGAAGTTTAGCAACTACATCGGAGCTTGTCCAGTCCTGCTGCTTATCAATAAGGAGTATTCCCTTCATTTCCAGACCTCATCAATTACATTAAGCAGCATTTCTTTTGCCCGTTCCGGCTCGCAGTCCAGTCTGCATCCGGCTGCCATGTCATGACCGCCGCCGCCGAAAACGGCACAAATCTCACTTGCGCTGACCTCAGGCGTGGAACGGACGGAAATCTTACTGCCGCCCTGTGCTGTTTCTTTAATAGTGATGCTGAGCGCGCTGCCCTCGGCTCTGCCTGCAAGACCTGCAAGGTCGTCGCAGTCATCCTCGGTTGCGCCGCAGCGCTCCATCATTTCTCTTGTTACACAGGCAATACTTATTTTACCGTCTCTGTAATATTCCATACCTGAATAAATCATGCCCTCAAGCATAATTCTTTCTCTTGAAACCTTACGGAAAAATTCAAGATTGACTTTTTTATTATCAGCTCCCAGACGCAAAAGCTCACCTGCCGCCGAAAAGCTTCTGCCTGTGGTGTTTGCATACTGGAAGCAGCCTGTGTCGGTGGTTAAAGCGATATAGAGAAGGGTTGCCTCCTCTGCCGTTGCCTTATCCGGCATAAGCTTTATAAGCTCAAAAACAATCTCACCGCAGGATGAACGGTCACTCTTTAAAAAGAGATTGTCGGCATAGCCTGTATTTGTGGGGTGGTGGTCAATGCAGAGCTGCACTTCCCCCTCAAAGCCCTCAGGAAAAAGCTGTGGTGCAGCAACGTCAACCGCTACTGTATAATCCGGCTTAAAATCCTCAGGTGCAAGGTATTTTTCGGCGTATGCCATAAGCTTTGAAGAAATCTGGCGGTTATTAAATACATAGGCAGTTTTTCCCGCCCGTCTCAGCGCAGAGCAGAGAGCACAGCTGCTGCCCACAGTATCTCCGTCCGGATTTCTGTGGCTCAAAATGAGAATATTGTCGTGCCTCAAAAGAAGCTCCACACATTCTCTGAAATTCAGTTTATTCATCCTTATCCCCGCTGTCAAGAGAATTTAAAAGCTCGTTAATATGGGCACCATACTCGATGCTGTGGTCAATCTCAAAAATCAGTTCGGGGGTATAACGTAAATTCATGGAGTTTCCAAGCTCACGTCTGAGCCAGCCGGATGCGGATTTAAGGCCCCGCTTAAACTCCTTCTCGTCCTTCATTCCCATAACAGAAAGCCAGACTTTGGAGTAGCGCAGGTCGCCGGTTGTCTCAACTCTTGTAACGCTTATCATGCCCTGCTGAACTCTGGGGTCTTTCACCTCTCTGAGAAGCTTGGACAGGACAAACTGTATATCGTCATTTGTTCTTGCAAGTTTATTTGAAGACATAAATTTTACCTCTTTTTTAAAAAAGCGGGCGCATTAAAGCGCCCGCGTTTATTTTATAGACGCTCAGTTAATCTGCTCCATAACGAAGCACTCAATAACGTCTCCTACCTTAATGTCGTTGAACTTTTCAATCTGCATACCGCACTCATAGCCGGCATTAACTTCCTTAACGTCGTCCTTGAAACGGCGGAGAGAAGCAAGCTCACCCTCGTGGACAACGATGTTATCACGAAGTACACGGACGGAGCAGCCGCGCTGAATCTTACCGTCAGTGCAGTAGCAGCCGCAGACAGTACCCACCTTGGAGACCTTGTAAGTCTCTCTGACCTCTGCGTGACCGATAAGAGCCTCGCGGAACTTGGGAGAGAGCATACCCTTCATAGCGGTCTCAACCTCGTTGATGCAGTCGTAAATAACTCTGTACATACGCATATCAACGTTGCTGCGGTTTGCAACCTCTCTTGCCACGTTATCGGGACGGACGTTGAAGCCCACGACAATAGCATCGGAGGTGGAAGCCAGCATAACGTCGCTCTCGTTGATAGCGCCGACACCGCTGTGGATAACCTTAACCTTGACTTCCTCGTTGGAAAGCTTCTCCAGAGAGCTCTTAACTGCCTCTGCGGAGCCCTGAACGTCAGCCTTAACGATGATGTTCAGAGTCTTCATCTCGCCTGCCTGAATCTGGCTGAACAGATCCTCAAGGCTTACCTTCTTGTTGCTGTTGTTGCTGTTCATGAGCTGAGCCTTGCGCTCCTCGGCAAGCTCTCTTGCCATACGCTCATCTGCAACGGCGTTGAAGGTATCACCGGCGGAAGGAACTTCGGAAAGTCCGGAAATCTCAACAGGCATGGAAGGACCGGCTTCTTCAACTCTTTCGCCTCTGTCGTTTACCATGGTGCGGACACGTCCGACAGCAGTACCGGCAATGATAATATCACCAAGGCGGAGAGTACCGTTCTGAACCAGAACAGTCATAATGGGGCCTCTGCCCTTATCCAGTCTTGCCTCGATAACAGTACCCTTTGCAGCTCTGTTGGGGTTGGCCTTAAGCTCCTGAACCTCAGCCAGAACAACAAGGTTTTCAAGCAGATCATCAATACCAACATTGTTCTTTGCGGAAATGGGGCAAACAATGGTGTCGCCGCCCCAGTCCTCAGATACCAGGTCATACTCGGTGAGCTGCTGCTTGATGCGTTCGGGGTTTGCACCCACGGCATCAATCTTATTTATAGCCACAACAACGGGAATTCCTGCTGCCTTGGCGTGGTTTATACTCTCAACGGTCTGAGGCATGATACCGTCATCTGCTGCTACAACAAGGATAGCAATATCGGTAACCATTGCGCCTCTTGCTCTCATGGAAGTGAAAGCCTCGTGGCCGGGGGTATCAAGGAAGGTAATGGGGCTGCCGTTAATCTCAACGGTGTAAGCACCGATATGCTGGGTAATACCGCCTGCCTCGCCGCTGCGGACGTTTGCCTTTCTGATGCAGTCCAGCAGAGAGGTCTTACCGTGGTCAACGTGGCCCATAACAACAACGACAGGAGCTCTGGGAACCAGATCCTTTTCGTCGTCCTCGTGGTCGTCAATAAGCTTTTCTTCAACGGTGACGATAACTTCCTTCTCAACCTTGCAGCCCAGCTCCATTGCAACCAGTGCTGCGGTATCATAGTCGATTATCTCGGAAACGTTAGCGAAAACGCCAAGCTTGAAGAGCTGCTTTATAACCTCGGCAGCGGTCTTTTTCATGCGGGCTGCCAGATCACCGACGCTGATCTCATCGGGAATTTCAACCTTAAGCTGCTGCTTCTTTGCAATCTCCAGCTGGAGACGGTTCATCTTGTCCCGCTCCTCCTGACGACGCTTTACGGAAGCAACCTGCTGGTTCTGGCGCTGCTTGGAACGGGAGTTGATCTTCTCCTTGCGGCTGCGCTTGAGATTATCGCCGCCCTTTTCGCCTGCCATCTCTTCAAACTTCTCGTTGTACTTTTCGATATTTACAGCTGCGCCGCCTCTTGTATCGACGATGCGCTTTTCAGCCACTCTTCTGGGTGCCTGAACCTTATTCTTCTCAGCCTTGGGCTGCTCAGTATGGGTAGGAGTTGCTTTTTCTCCGTTTCTCTGGCTGTTTCTATCCACGCTCTTATCACCGTTTCTCTTATCGTTTCTATCGTTTCTGTCGTTTCTGCGGGGCTGGGAGTTATTCTGTCTGTTGTCAGAGGGTCTATTGTTTGCCTGCTTTGCAGCCGGCTTCTCCTCAGCTTTTCCCTTGGGATTGCCCTTGAACACCTGTTCAAGGCTCTCCACCTGGTTGTGCTGGGTCATGTATTCAAAAATAATGTCCAGCTCGTTATTTTCAAGGACCTGCATATGGTTCTTAGGAGGTGCTATATAGTCGGTAAGGATTTGGGAAATAACCTTTGAAGTTACGTTAAAATCCTTGGCTACCTCGTGTATGCGATATTTACTGTTGATCATGCTTTAGTCCTCCTTTTTCCTATCCGCTTGTTTCTTTCATGGGCTTTGGTTTCGGCTTTGCGCCGCTCAGCCTTCTCAAATCTCTTTCCCAGCTCCTCAGCCTCTGCCTGATACTTTCCTTCGGAAAGCTCATTTAAAAGCTTGATGAGCGCATTTGAAAAGCCCATGTCCGTCACCGCTGCCATGGAGCAGCCCGGTAATCCCAGCGCTCCCGACAGCTCAGCCTTCGTAAAGGGAAGCTCAATCTTTATGGCATTTCTGCCGTTTATAAAGCCTTCAGCCCTATGCTTTGCGTTATCTGAGGCATCAGCGGCAATAAGCAGAAGCTTTGCTTTTCCCGCTCTTGCAGCAGTTCCGGTATTCGTCTCACCAACGGCAATGGCATTTGCCCGCCGCATAAGGCCAAGAAGGTTCAAGGTCTTTTCTCTCATTCACCGACCTCCATTTCTTCTTTTAACCTTTCATATATTTCATCCGGTATCCGGCATGAAAACGCTCTTTCCAGAGCTCTTGATTTTGAAGCCTTTTTAAGACATTCCCCATCAGGGCAAATATATGCCCCGCGGCCGTTCATCTTGCCTTTAAAATCAAGGCTGATTTCACCTTCCGGTGTACGGACCACACGGATAAGTTCCTTTTTGGGCTTCATTTCACGGCAGCCCAGACACTGCCGCATTGGTATTTTAGCTGCCATTAGGGGCCGCCTCCTTTTACTGTTTATTCTTCTGCTGTCTCTGCGTCTGCCTCGCTCTGGGGCTTGATGTCTATCTTAAAGCCGGTGAGCTTTGCAGCAAGTCTGGCGTTCTGGCCTTCCTTACCGATTGCAAGAGAAAGCTGAGAGTCGGGAACGATTGCCCGGCAGCTCTTTCCGTCCTCAAACATGGTGACGGATATAACCTCGGAGGGAGACAGGGCAGCTGCCACGTACTCCTCGGGATTTTCGCTGTAATTTATAATGTCTATCTTCTCGCCGCCAAGCTCGTTTACGATGCTGGCAACTCTGCCGCCCTTGGGGCCGACACATGCGCCGATAGGATCAACGTCGGGATCGGCAGACCAGACAGCCATCTTAGTGCGGCTGCCGGCTTCACGGGCAATGGACTTGATTTCTACGGTGCCGTCGTAAATTTCGGGAACCTCCAGCTCAAACAGGCGCTTAACAAGGCCGGGATGAGTGCGGGAAATGAGAACCTGAGGTCCTCTGGTGGAGTTTCTGACTTCTACAACGTAAACCTTAATTCTGTCGCCCTCTCTGAGAGCCTCGGTCTTAATGCGCTCGTTTGCGGAGAGCATAGCCTCGGTGTACTCGGAGTTGGAGGAAATACGAATGGAAACGCTGCCGTTTCTGGGTTCGATGTGGGAGACAACACCGGTAAGGATTTCATGCTCCTTGGAGGTGAACTCCTCATATACCATGCTGCGCTCTGCTTCTCTGATGCCCTGAATGATAACGTTCTTTGCAGACTGAGCGGCGATACGGCCGAACTGCTTGGTCTCTACGGGAACACCGATAATGTTGCCGATCTTAGCGCGCTTGCTGACCTTCTTTGCGGCCTCAAGGTTAATCTCGTGGCTGGGGTCATTGACCTCGTCAACAATGAGCTTGTTGACCTTCATCTCAATGCGCTTTTTATCTTCATCAAGCATGATCTCCACGTTATCCTCGCACTCGGGGTTATCGCGGCGGAATGCGGTAAGCATAGCCTGCTTGATTTTATCGTACATGTATTCCCTGGGAATACCCTTTTCAGCTTCTATATCTTCTACTGCTTCAAAAAATTCTGCGTTCATTTAACTGTCTCCATTTCCGGCGTTATACTTCTTTTTTATATTGATACATGAAGTTTTACCATGGCAACATCTGCCTTGGCAAAGCTCATGGGTTTATCACCGACTGTGATCTCCACGTCTCCGTCATTGTAAGCACTGAGCTTACCCACGAAGGCTTTCTTTCCGTCTACGGGCTTATAGGTTTTAAGTTCTACCTCACTGCCCATAAACTGCTCAAAATCAGAGGGGCGCTTAAGTTCGCGCTCAGCACCTGCGGAACCTACCTCAAAAACATAGCTGTCGGGAATAGGATCTGCCTCATCAAGCATAGGGTCAAGTCTGCGGCTGATGCGCTCGCAGTCATCAATGCCAACGCCGCCCTCTTTATCTATGAATATCCGAAGATACCAGCTGCCGGCCTCACGTACATATTCTACATCCCAGAGCTTGCAGCCTTCTTCCTCTACCACCGGCCGTGCCAGTGCACTGACTTTTTCGCTGATTTTACTCATTTCACCGCTCACTTCCATTTTATACAAAGGTAAAAAGTCTCACAAAAAAGAGTGGGCGTTTGACCCACTCTGACTTAAACCTGATTCTTACTGTTAGTATAATACCACCTTATCCTTTGATTTGCAAGTATTTTTTCCCGTAAGCTCACCATAAGCCTTCATATTATATTATTGTGATGACTTTTAGAATGTTTTAAAGCCCCGCTTATCATGTGTGCAGTTGTATACAACGCTTTTTATCTTGCAAATTGAGCTAAAAAGTGTTAAAATGGCAAAGCTCGTTTAGGATTAGGGATATTTTTTACTTAATTTCAATTAATTTTACTTAATTTCAACTAAAAATTAAATTTATATTTTATGGAGATAAACTATGGATAACTCTGAGTTTAGAATTGAAAATAAAGATGCAGAAGTGGAAATCAGTCTATGGGAACTATGCAAGTCTGTTTTCAAAAGACTCTGGATATTGATTCTTGTTGCTGCCATTGCAGGAAGTTTTGCTTTTTTCTCAGCAAAAAGCACTGTAAGCAGTTCTTACAGCTCAAGCTATAAGAACTATTTTTATGTTGAAAACAACCGTACCTCCTCAACAGATGTCCGCAGCATTATGCAGGTATATTATTATGTGGCTACAAATGATGATATTCTTGAGCGTGTTTCTAATGAAATAAATGTAGGATTAAGCGTTGAGGAATTGAAGTCTATGATCAACGTTGACCTGGACGAAAAGAATACCATTGTGACAGTTTCCGTCAAAGGTCCGGTTCCGGAAGTTGTATACGCAGTAGCTGATAAGCTTAATACTATTGCAGCTAATGAAATAACATCTAAAATAGAACAAAGTCATATCGAAACTCTTGTTGTTCCTTCTGAGCCGGTACTTCAAACATCAGGAGAAAATCCCGTTAAGGCCGCTGTCATGGCAGGCATATTTGGATTTATTTTAACTGCAGCTTTAATAGTAATTATTGAGATAGTGCAGGATAAAGTAAAAAATCCAGCCCAGCTTGAAGATAGATTCGGAATAGTTGTATTAGGAAGTGTACCCAAGAGTAAAAAGCTCTCCAGAGGCAATGTATAAGGAGGGTTAAATGATGGATAGCAAATTAGTTACAGGTGAAACAGCACCTATCGAAATTCAGGAAGCATTTAATACCCTTCGCACCAATCTGTGCTTTGCTCTCTCAGGTGAAACGTCTAAAATTATCGCTCTTACCGGTACAAAAAACGGTGTAGGAGTAAGCACCACGGCTTTAAATCTCGCTTTGTCCTTTTCTCAGGTAAATAACAACAAGGTTCTGCTTATTGACGGAGATATGCACTCCTCTGTTCTCACTTCAAAACTTGATTTATCTGATAAATCCGGTTTCAGTGATTGCCTCAGCGGATGTGCCGGTAAAGAAACGTGCATTGTTTCTATATCCGGAATAGATGTGCTTCCTTCCGGTAAGAAACCTTCTAACCCTGCAAACCTTTTGGACTCTAAAGCAATGGAAAAACTTTGTGAAGAATTTAAAAGAGCTTATGATTATGTTTTTATAGTTCTTCCTCCAGCATCTAATTTTTCTGATGCAGCAATTACTGCAAAATTTGCGGACGGTTTTGTGCCGGTTGTGCGCCATGACAAAACAAGATACGCCGAGATCAAAAAGCTTGTAAGAAATATTCGTTTAGCTGGTGGCAAAATTTTAGGATTCGTCTATAACAGAGAGCCTTTGAAAAAATAAGTATTTAATAAAACAAAACCTATCAGCTGAATCTGCGCCCCCGCCTTTTGTTTACTGTGACGTGGGGCGTAAAGCTATTTTTTAATAAATTTCTATAAAGCAGCGTCTGCTGCAATCTTTTCTGTTAGGGGGTAATATTTTTTGGATCAGTCAATCTACACTGAATTAAAAAGAGTTTGCAATGAATTTTGCATAAAAGGCAGCTTTGATTCTTACGTCGAACTTAAACAGGGTAATGTAAACAGCACATATAAAGTACATTTTACTCAGGCTGACGGCACCCCAAAGGAATACATTGTACAAAGATTAAATACATTCGTTTTTAAACAGCCTATTCAGGTTATGGAAAATATAGATAAAGTCACTGAACACATAAGAGCCAAAAGTACAGGCAAACTTGCTCTTCATTTTCATCACACTAAAGAGCGCAACACATATGTCATTGACGAATACGGATTCTGGCGTCTCTTCAACTATATTCCATCCAAGACATACGATATTTGCGATGATCTGAATGTTATAAAAAATGCAGGAAACGCTTTTGGTGAGTTTCAGATGCTTCTCGGCGATTTTGATGCAAGCCTTCTCCATGATACCATTCCATTCTTCCACGACACTGAGCGGCGTTACGAGAAGTTGATCTTTGACGCAAGAAAAGATCCCGAAGGTTTGCTTGAATCAGTAAGACCTGAATATGACTGGCTTATGTCAGTAAGAGATCAGGCTTGTGCTCTTACAAGAATGTTTAAGGAGGGCAAGCTCCCTCTTCGTGTCACCCATAACGACACCAAGATAAACAACGTTCTCTTTGAAAAAGACGGAACTGAGGCACTTGTTGTAATCGACCTTGATACCGTTATGCCCGGACTTGTGGGAAACGACTTCGGTGACGCTATCCGTTTTGCAGCAAACAAAGTTGAAGAGGACAGCCCTGATTTTGAGCATGCTGGTATAAACATGGATATTTTCCGTGCTTTCACCGAAGGTTTTCTCTCTCAAACTGCCGGTACACTCACCAAAAATGAGATTGAAACACTGGCAATAAGCTGTTTTGCTATGGCATGTGAGCTTTCCACCCGTTTCCTTGATGACTACATACTGGGCAGTCCCTATTTCAAGATAAACTATCCTGAACACAACCTTGTCCGCGCACGCTGCCAGATTGCTCTTGCAAAAGACATGCTCATACATTTGGATGAAATGCAGCGGATAATCGTTGACTGTGTAAAAAAATAATATTTAAAAAAATTTTGAGCCCTTAAATCTTTTCAGGATTTAAGGGCTTTTTCGTTAGTTTTAAAATTCGTACAGAGTTACGCTGTTTTTCTTTTAACAAAATTCAAAACTGCTTTCATAATCAAGTTACACAGTAAGATTGCCAGCGATACAATTACCGCACATTCAAGCTGCATTTGAGCTTCAAACTGATTTATCATAAGCGCAACAGGTTTATTCGCCGTAGTAGCAAGGAATGACACTGCAGAAATTGTCATCATGGTGTTCACGAAAAAATATAAAAACATTTCTATAATGGTATCCTTGCAACCGGGAACAAAAACATCTCTTATCATACGCCGCCTTGGAATTTCCAATGTATGACCTATGCTTTCCAGATTTTCATTCAGCTTAGACAACGAATTATACATCATCAGGTACGGAGATGAAATGAAGTGGACAATATTGACCATTATTAAAATCGCGATCGTTCCGTAAAGAAAGCTTCCCTTGAATGTCAGCACATAAGATAAGCCCAAAACTATACCCGGAATTGCTGTTGAAGTAATGGCAGATAAATGAAGAAAGTTAGACATTTTAGATCTCATTCTCACGGACATATAGGCTGCCATAAAAGCGATTTTCACACCGATTAGAGACACGAAAAAGGCAATGAGCAGTGAATTGATTAAATACTCCCTTGCATGGAGATTGAGCGTTTTTGTTATATTGGCAAACATTCGCACAAGTGGGATAAAAACAAGGCATCTACAGTGTGCTGAGAAATGATTGATCGCTACATTTGCATATTCAACCTTGAGCGCATCCAGTATAAAACCGGAGTGGCACATCTAACGATGTGCCACTCCACATAATTCCTTATATTGCCCTACATATAGGACTTTTTTTGCTGTCCGCATAAACCGTGATAGTTCAAAACGATTTAGGAGCTCTTTTAGAATTATAATTTAATAAATCATGCATGCTGCGCATGTGAATTATTGCAGTTTAGACTCTTTTGCCTTTTTTAAAAATTCATCAAAATTTGGAAATTCAGGCTCATATGTTTCCAAATATTTTTTTGCTATTTCATAGTTTCCGTTTAGCTTCAGTTTATCCTCAAAAGCAGGGTTCAGATTTTCCGAATTTGAGAACAAGTAAAAATATTCATGAAGTTTTGAAATATCAGGCTCTGTTCCATAAGCCTCAATATATTTTTGCACGAAAGTTTTTGCCTCAGTAATCTGTCTTGCTTCTCTTTTCTGTTTATACTCCTCAAGGCTCATAATCCTTCTTGCTGGAACGCCCGCATAAACAGAATCATGCTCGCACACTCCACTTACTACACTATGCGCGCCAATTATAACATTATCCTCTATAATGCTTCCGCCTAAAATCAAGCTTCCAGTTCCAATAAAAATATTATTACACAACTTTACAGGCTGCTGATTTCCTAAAATCTCACCATATTTATTTTTAATAACACTCCATGAATAATCATGCGTTAAAATGGTTGAAGCTACAATATTAACATGGCTACCAATTTCCAACAAGTGAAGATTCAATGTGTCTACCTGACATTTTTCAAGGCAGAAAAAATTAACATCTTCTCCTATTTTCGCTCCACCTGATCTTAAAAATTGTATAAAAGTGTCCTGATCGCACTGATTCCCATAAATTAGTTTCTTGGCTATTTTCTTTATAAATTTCAGCATGTTCTACCCCGCTTTTCAAACTGCAGCATATCCCTTTTCTAAAATATCAGCTATTCTTTCACATGCATGGCCGTCACCGTAAGGATTGTTGGCCTTAGCCATAGCAGAATAAGCTTCATCATTTTCAAGAAGCTCCTTAAAATTTCGATAAATTACTTCTTCGTCTGTACCGACTAATTTCAGTGTTCCGGCTGCAACGCCTTCCGGTCTTTCCGTTGTATCACGCATTACAAGTACAGGCTTTCCGAGAGACGGTGCTTCTTCTTGAATTCCGCCGGAATCGGTGAGGATAAGATAGGACTTTGCCATAATGTTATGGCAGTCAAAAACTTCAACCGGATCTATGATGTGTATTCTGTCGCATCCGCCAAGCTCATCTTCTGCTGCTTTTCTTACTACCGGATTCATATGTATAGGATACAGAGCTTTAACATCCGGGTGCTCATCCATAACCCTTCTGATTGCACGGAACATGCTGTGCATATGTTCGCCCAGATTTTCTCTGCGGTGCGCAGTAATGAAAATCAGGCGGCTGCCCTTGGCCCATTCAAGCTCGGGATGAGTATAGTTGTCACATACTGTGGTCTTTAAGGCATCGATAACAGTATTACCCGTAACCCATATCTTTTTCGGGTCTCTGCCCTCTCTCAGCAGGTTTTCCTTTGCCCGCTCGGTAGGCGCAAAGTTATACATAGAAATTACAGACACAGCCTGTCTGTTAAATTCTTCCGGATAAGGAGAATAGATGTCATAAGTACGAAGACCTGCTTCTACATGGCCCACGGGAATCTGCTTATAGAAACATGCCAGCGCAGTAACAAAAGTGGTAGAAGTATCACCGTGCACCAGCACCACATCGGGGTTGACTTCCTCAAGAACAGCTTTGATACGGTTTAAGATATTAGTGGTTATATCAAATAAGGTCTGCTTGTCTTTCATTATCGAAAGGTCATAATCGGGAACAACGTGGAAGGTTTCAAGGACCTGATCCAGCATTTGTCTATGCTGACCCGTTACACATACAACAGTTTCAATGTTCTTTCTTTTCTTCAGTTCATTGACTAAAGGACACATTTTTATAGCTTCCGGTCTTGTGCCGAAAACCAGCATAATCTTTTTCATTTTCCTGTCACCTGTCTATCTTTATATATTAACAGCATTCCATAATCTGGGTCAACTCCGCTATTTCTTGCTTTCTGAATAACAGACCATACCCCAGTTTTATGCAAAAAAGACTTAATGCGGATTTTAGGTGTTATGCCGGCATATTTTTCTGCCAGCTTCTCAAAATCCATGCTGTCTGCATCTATGTAAAATGTATCTCTTTCGGAGCTGAACGGCTGAGATTTGAAGATTGCCGGGTTACATTCCTTAGCCAGCTTATAGCTCAGCCCTTCATTTCTCACAGTAAACTGAGGCACAATTTCTGCAAAAGCCTTTTTACCTAACTCCGAATTTATCAGCACCATGGAAAATCCCTTATTGTCGCTGTATTCCGGATATACTTTTTCAACGCCCCAGAAATCTCCCAGCGTAATATCAGCCCCGCTGGTACCGCCCTTGGCTTTGCAGTCATAGCATGAATGTCTCAGGCAAACGGAGCAATTGAACATTGCAAAATAAGGGTCCTCAAAATTATAATTGAAAACCTTGTTTTTCCTGTCAATATTCTTTCCACGCTCTTTCCAGCTGTACATTTTACTGCGGAATCTAACGTCACACAGCTCTGCATGCTCCTTATTCTGCAAATAGTCGACATACTTATCCCATAATTTCTGTGACGGTACACCATGGCATATAATATCCACGCACAGCAGATTATCATATTTTTTCTTCAGGAAAAGCCTCAGCCCTTTAACCTGGCACGGTGTTCCTGAGAACAGAACCTGTCTCCCCTGTTCCAGATATTTTTTTACATCTGTGTATGTATTTTCCGAACTGCTCTGGAAATATTTGGATCCCTGTAATTTGGGAAGATTCTCTGTGCTCTCAACAGCTATATGCTTTGCCGCCTTGCAATCCTCTGTAAGAGCTACGCCGAAAACTACGCCCTTTTTCTCAATGACAGCTTCAGCAAGGGAAGTAAATACGCCGCCTGATGAGCTGTTAAATCTGATATTTTCATTTTTATTAAATGCGCAAAATACATCAGGATCTGCACATGAATCCGGCACGGAACTTTGAAACGGGCAGACTTTTTCGCATAGACCGCAGTTTATACATTTATTGACATCGACCCGTGGATATAAAAATCCCTCGCTGTCCCTTTCAAACTCTATGCAGTTTTTCGGACAGCTTTGTACGCAGGCGCCGCATCCTGAACAAAGCGCCTTATTCGTTACCTGAATCATAATAAGCTCCTTCTAAGAAAGTACTAATTTTCAGTCTTTCTTTTATTCATAATACCCTGTATTTTTTCAGTAATATTGAAGAACTTATTGCATCCCCAATATATGATGCACAGCATAGCTGCAAACATCACTATTTTCAAAATCAAATTATCAAAGAATACTGCTGCCAGTAAATAAACTATAAAGCAGGCCCAGATTATAACAATATTCTTGTTTACAAAGTATTTCTTGTCAACTATCTTCTTCTTTATGTAGAACGGTATAAATATAACTGTTGTAATAAAGTAGGCAAAAAGGTATGCAATAGAAATTCCAATTGCTCCCCATCGCTTCAAAAACAGAATACTGCATATAAAGCAGATGCCCCACAACAGATTGCTAAAAAAGCCAAACCACATGTAGCTGTATTTAATCAGATTTCGTGCTATGCCTTCCTTAAATGATAGCAGGCCACATATGGCACAAATGATTATAATTGACACATTCAGGCTTGTATAATCGTATGTCTTACCGTAAAATGCGGTAATCAAGCCGGAAATCAACGTTACACCAGAGGAAAGGGTCAGGACGATAAACCATGACATGAGTATGTTAACATCTTCCATGGTTTCGTCGTCATTTGCAATTATGAAAGGCAGGATAACATTTCCTATTGCTGCGGGCAGCAGAGAAATCGCAGAGCGCCACTGGTTAGCGGCATTAAAAACACCCATATTATAGTATCCGCCCGGGTCATTTATTACAATTGTATTGCCAAGCCATGTAATAGGCATAACTACCACATTCATTAGCATTGCAGGCAGTGCAAACCTGAAAAGGAGTTTATATTCTGACAGACATTTCCTTAATTTAATCACTATTTCATTTTCTTCGCAAAGTTTTTTAATTCTCTTGAATGCAATCAGAAATGAAATCAAACCTGCAATGCCGTATCCTAAAACCAGACCGTTTACGCCGAACAACAGCGTTGATATTACGAAGATAGGAAGTGAGACCAGGCCTTCTATAATTGAAATTCTTGCAATAGACTTAAAATCTTCAAAACCTGCCAGAATACTGTTTTGTATAGTATTAAGGGTGTAAACCACCAACATAAGAGTGGAAATCTTCAATCCGGTAGACAGTGCAGGATTATTAAGAGTGTTCTTTGCCAGCCAGTCACTTCCCATAAACAGCCCCAACGAAAAAAGCAGGGATGAGAACAGTGCAAAGCAGAATGTCATTGAAATGACATTTGAACATCTGTTCTTCTCGTTTTCTTTAAATTCTACAATAAATCTGGTTGCCATCGTTCCAAGACCCATTGCCGCGAAAGTAGAGAACATACCGACAGTGTTGTTTACCATTCCGAACTCACCGTTGCGGTCAGCACCCAGAATACGTGCTGTTAATATGGAAGCTATCATAACAAGAACTTTGCTTCCTATTGATCCGAACACATTCCAGAATAAGCCTAATTTAAGTTTTGCAGTTTTACTTTTAGTTAATTCACTCATTATTTGTCTTCCTTATGCTTAGAGAAATATTCTGCATAATGCTCTGTCACTTTTGATCTGCAGTCAGATATAAGTGCTTTTACAGCATCGCTTTCATTAAGCATTTTTTCAATCTTATCCGGCAGTTCACTTTCTATATTTTTAAGATCTATGCACCAGTCACGGCTGCCGTATACAAAATCAGACATTCCGAGTGCCTTGCTGCTATAAGCTAAGAATATGGCGGGTGTGCCGACAGTGATTGCATTTACTGCACAATGCATTCTTGCAGCGGCTACAACAGCGCACTGCTTAAGATAGTTCTTTGCATCTATAAAAGACTCCGGATGTACAAGAACGGATCCTGCCTTAACATCTTCGGGCAGCTTTTCATAGAGCTTTTCAAGAAATATTTCATCGTTGTCCTGTTCCTCATAGGGGTTTAAAACATGAGGAATAAGCATTAAGGGCTTATTATTTTTTCTGCTGATATTTGCAAGCAAATCAGCTAATTTCAGGAAAACGGATTCATTAACGCCGCCGTAAAGCTCATATATAGATAAGCCGCTTAAATTGATGCCTATATATTTCTTCTCAAAAGTCTTGCCTTCGCTCTGATCCTTTACCAGATATGCCGGGTCAGGCAGGAGGGCAACATTGTCCGCAACATCCAGCGTTTTCAGATAGTCAACCGAAGTCTGCTCTCTGCATATTATTCCGCTGACCTTTTTGAAATGTCTCCTGTAATATTCAAGAGCCTTGTCATAGCTACCGAAAGGACCAATGGATGCGCCATAAATGAAAAGCTTCTTTCCTTTTTTTAAAGCCTTTTCTCCGAATTCTACCAGATAGTTAACGTATCTGTATCTCTTTTGATTTCTGGTATATGCAGGGATAGTGTATATATCGCCGCCGACGGAGAAAATAATGTCAGAGTTGCTGATTATATGCTCAAATTCTGCATTAAAAAATGGAACAGCCTGTATTTTTAAAATATCTATTGCCTTTGAGACGCACTTTGTGAAGAATGTAGATTTAGTATCTATATTCTCTATGTTTATTCCGATTTCGTCTGTTATACTTTTGTCGTAATCGTAATTTCTGGAATAATAGGTTATCTGGCAGTCTTCACCGTACATTTTTCTTATAAAATAAACGGTTCCTCTTACAATAGCTTCGCATCCGTAATTAAAAAGGCCGCCGATACCGTATATGGCTATTCTATACATATCTTTCCTCCATGTCGAAAAGCAAACAGTTATTTATCCACTGCCAGTTCATCTATAATTTTTTTAATGCTTGCCCGGCAGTCAGCAGCATTATAAAATTTGAAAGCATTTGAAGAATAAGCCTTGTAGTTATTCTTTATATTGCTGATTGCTTGTACTATATTGTCTACGTCTTTAAAGTCAACGCACTCGCCTGCTCCGTATGCACCAACTGTTTCCGTAAGTCCCAAATTTAATGAAGTAATCATAGGGATTTTAAAGGCGGAATACTCATAAATTTTATTGGGAGCGCAGAACTGATTATTTAAGTTGGAGTCATCATAGATAGCAATTCCTATGTATGCAAGCTTTGTAATGTTGAGGTGCTCAGGTGCAGGAATATAGCCTAAAAACAGAGTATTAGAATAACACTCCCTGATTTTGCTCTCCACCACCGCATCTGCTTTTCCCATAACAGCAAGCACTAGCTCCGGATCATTTATCTTTTTAAGTGCCAGAGCCACATTATCAATAGGTCTGTCAGGCTGAACTAGTCCCTGATAAAGGACAAACTTTTTGCCGCTGTACATTTTGAGTAAAGCGTCAACCTCAGGCTTTTCGGGTTTTGCGGTATTTTCTATCATATAAGGTTTATTGGGTATTACATGGGGAATTGAAGGAAGTGAATATCTGTCCTTCATAATTACAGCTCTGTGCTTTTCACAGCAGATAACCTGTTCTGCATAGGGAATTATACTTTTTACCAGTTTGTCATACATTGAGCCAGGTTCATACAATTCCAGCACCGTCAGCACAAATCTATGATTGCGGACGCACTTGCCCAGAGTCATTGCAGACTCGCAGTTGCCGTACCAGACTATAGTATCCTCGGGTAAGGTGGACAGCACCTTTTTTGCCTCAGCCGTGTAGGTAAAGAAGTTCAGATAGCTGTGAAAATTATCATTATTTTCCTTATCGGAGTCAAATGTATAGTTTTCTATATTTCTCTCCTCTAAGAGTTTATCAATATATGGTGAATTTTTTCCGTGATACACAACCAACTCGACACCCAAATCTTTTAAAAACAAAACCTGTGCCAAGCAAGGCGGGTAGCATTGCAACCCTTTTTTAAGTATATATGCAATTTTCATCTATAACTCCCTATAAACTTAATGTTGAGATATAAATTTTTTAATAAGATCCTGATTTAATTTTTAAAAAAGCGTTCTTGTCAAATTCGATTAAATTTACAGCTACACTCATAAACAGGAATAGTACATACATCTGCTGAGGCAAATGGAAGGGATTTCCGGCTAAAGCATAAGCTAAAATAACCAAAATTATATAAATCGCAATATGCAAATTCATCGTCTCTTCAATCATGTTGTTTTTAAACGCTTTTGTTGCGAATTTAATGCCCTTTATCAAAACGCTTATAACAGCAGGTATATACAGCATAAAACCTAATATACCGATTTCCGCCAACAGCTGAAAATATGAATTATGAGCACCTGCGAAATCGTATTGTAACTCTCTGATACCGGAATTATTGAAATAAACGTCATAACTATTTATTCCTTTTCCGAATACTGGGCTTTCCTTAAACATGTCTAGGGCTAAATTCCAAAATTTTTCTCTCCCGGAAAGTTCAATACCACCCTCACCTTTTGTTAAAACCTGACTCACAATCATAACGATACTATCCAACATCATAACCGCCACGAAAGTAAAAAGCACCAATGCAATCGCTTTAATAGGTGTAAGCTTTTTTATGCTATTATACAACCAGAAAAAGCCCATCAGTGCTGCAACAATAAGCATTAAGCTTCTTTTACCAGTTAAAATCAAGGCAAAGAATAAAATAGCAAAATATATAAAATCAGTTATTCTATTTTTATCTTTATAATATGCCTGAATAAAACATATTACGCATCCAATAGACAGTATAAAACCTGCTTGGCTCACTTCATAAAAAAGTCCTGAGTACTGGTGGCACACAACTCCCAGATTATACAAAATATCATACTGATTTGAATAATAAAACCATATTCTTGCAAAAGGATAAAATAAAGAAGGCAGAAAAGCCTGTACAAAAACGCTAAATGCTAATATCAGCGATATGACTTTATAAATTTTTATTATTTTCTCTATTTCGTCTGTATCTATTTTTCTGCACATTACCAAAATGCATGCAAGAAAAATCACGAAATAAAATAATGATCTTGGAAGATTGAGGATGCTGTTTAAGCACAAAAACAGGATTAACAACATCCATAACGGTGAGTATTTATTAATTCTATTAAATTTCACACTATTAGCATAGTTTCCCAGGATTCCTATGAACAGTACAATTCCTGATAATAAAATGCAAGCTTTATAACCGGCAAATATTCCTGTGTATGAAATCGTAATCATAATTATAAATAAACTCAAAAATTTATTTATGTTTATTTTCATAAATCCGCGTTTTCCTCCTCAACCAAACCTTCTGCATAACGAAAAATCATACAAAACAATATCAGCTAATCAGCTCCCTGTATTTACCGATCGTTTTTTGTGCGATATCATCCCAATTAAAGCAATCATCAATTATCCTTATAGCATTATCGCCTTTTTTCTTCCATAAGTCCCTGTTCTCTACTGACTGTATAATTACTTGAGAAAGGCTTTGAGCTTCAGTTGCAGATACCCATCCGGCATCGTAATCAGAAACGAATTGGCCCAGAGCCGTGCCTTCAGTTATAAGGCAAGGCATTCCATAACTGAGTGCCTCAAGCAATCCCATTGGCATTCCTTCGTGTCTTGAGGTCTGGATAAATATGTCAGCATCTAACATTTTCTTTTCTTTTTCCAAACCGGAAATTTCATGGTGAAGTGTAATCAGCTCGCCTAGATTTTTTTCGTCAATCATGGCCTGTACTGCCATTCTTCGCTCATCGCCCGGGCCGTATATATCCACGCTGCAGTTATGCTCTTTCATGTAATCTTCAATACTCTTTACAGCATCAATGAGAATATCAAGCCCTTTAACACGCCATTCCAGACGCCCTATAAAAATAAACTTTACCTTGTCCTTATTAAACTCTGTTTTTCTTTGAACAGGCTTCGATACTCCGTTTGTGCATACAAACTTGTGTTTTCCGAATTTGGTATTCTCCATCTCAATTTCAGATAAGCACTGAACCGCTTTTGCGCTGTTAATAAAGTGATTGAAAATAAGGAAGTTGGCAACAAGCTTCTTCAAATATTTTTTCTGCTGAGCTTCTTTTCTTAATTCACCATGAGGTACAATTATGAAAGGAATGGAATGTTTTTTCAAATTCCGTGCAATAGGTATGTAATCAATACGGTAACATTCATTAAAGACAACCAGATCGGGTTTATTAAAAGGTTCAGGTAGCTCGCCTATTTTAAAAGGTTTTTTATATTCAAGCTGATTATCTAAACTTGAAATTTTCTCATTTGAAATATTTACAAAACCTACTTTAATGTATTTGCTCTGAGCCTTTATGTGAGCTGCTACCGCAACGGACACACCGTCAAAGCAATCATTTTCTATTGCCGCAAAATGTAATATTACCATGTTTTTCTCGCTTTCTTTATCTGCAAAGAACTTTAATCAATTTTAGAGCTTTAATGCATCTATATAAAGAAATTTACAGACAGAGGATTTTAATGCTTAAAAATATAAAAATCTATCCAATAGCTGTTTAAAGCACTCTGTTAAATTTTTTCATCGCTGAAATCTTTTATATTCGGTAAAAATTCTCTGAAATCTTCATCTATGCTCCATATACTGGCATGCTGCGCCCACTGGATTTTATCAATATCCGGAATCTGATGCCAGTCTCCGTAGCAAATTGTAAGATACTCGTCAAACTTTCCTGGTATGCAGAATTTGTGACCCATATAATCAGCGCGTACGGTGGGGAAAATAATATCCTTTGGAATAAACCATCTGGGATTGCCGGAATACAGCTCCCAGTCTGCAAACATATCCTGATTGGTATTATCCCACTTGTATAAAGTGCAGTATGCTTTTTTAAGGCCAAAATCAGCCGGGAATAATCTGAGGAACTTTATTAAGGGGCGAACAATTTTTCTCTTGCTGTAATCTAAATTGCTCATTTCCTTTATTATTCTGTAACAGTTTGCAAATACACCCTTTGTTCTGGCAAACTTGGTGGGAGGACATTCATGGAGCAGAAAAATATCTACATAAATTCCATGGTGCATGTCCAGATTTTTAATACTATCCTCAATAAAGCTTGTGCCGTTCATGCGCAGCTTGTACATATTAAGCCGACCGTCAACATTTCTGAACTGCTGAAGATAAAAGCGTTCCTTGTCTCCTCTGGCTTCAAATACTGCTCTGAACTTTTCAAAGTCTTTGGCAGTCATCATAATGTCTGCATCATCGTCCCAGGGAATAGGACCGGAATGTCTTGCGGCACCTAAAACAGAACCATAGGCAAGGCTGTATTCAATATCATTCTCCGCACAGAACTCATCTATGTATTCAAGAATTTCACATTGTTTATTCTGTAAAGGAATAAGCTCCTTAAATTGTTCATTATCAAGCATATTTTGTCTCCTAAAAGGCTAATTTAAATAAGCAATAGTTTATAAAGGTTCAAAACTGTGCAGGTATTTTTCAAGTATTCCTATGCAGAAGGTTTGTAAAAACCCATCCTCTGAGCTTGTTTGGCATCATGGCAACGATGAATTGAATAACTAGAGTATATACATAATCAAACCATGAAATATAACCTGTCTCATACACCTGTCTTCTGCCAGCCTTGTACTTTTTATAGTATGAATAGCCGCCTCTCCGCTCAAACATATCCGTACCAACCCGAGCATACACCAGATAATCATCAATATTTACGGCCTTGGCACCGGACAGGAACATATTGCACCATAAGAGCGTATCTTCCATAAGCAGGCAGGATTTATAATTTCCCGCCTTTAAAACGGCTGATTTTTTAAACATAACCGAAACGTGGTTAAGCCCGTCTCTGCGCTTCTGATAAGCTTTTATTCCCGAATCTTCAAGGGGTACTGTACGCTTGGCTACAATGTTATGTACATCATCCTCGAACTCCAAAATATGGCTTCCGCATATGTCCAGCTCGCTGTCTTTTTCAAACTCGGCAAGCTGTTTTTCAAAGCGGTCCTCTCGGCATATATCATCTGTATCCATGCGGGCAACCAGCTCATAAGAACAATGAAGCATACCCTCTCTGAGTGCAAGTCCCAGTCCCTGATTTTTCTCCAGAGGAACGCGCTTAATAATATCAGGATATTTATTCTGGTATTCATCAAGGAGAGAATACAGCTCATCTGTTAACGGGCCGTCCTCAACAATGATCCACTCACAAGCTTTGACAGTTTGATTTTCCAGGCTTTCAAAGCAGGCTCGAACCTCGCCCGGCTTTGCATATAAATAAACTGACATTAAAACGCTAAATTCTTTACTCATCTCGTACTTTTCCTCTCACACCTGCTCTGATGCTTATTCTTCTGATTATATAAAAGCAGCCCTAAAACAGCATACCCGGAAATCTCAAAAAAGCTGTAAACGCTTTAAATGCGTATATCTTTATTACTCAAAAAACGACTATAAGGAAAACCTTATTTTCAAAAGAAAAATTTTGACTCTAAGGTTTTCCTTTCTGTGGCATTATTTTAAATATTCGCTGACAATGTCTCTGTAATTGTTGATCACATACTCAACTTCTTCATCGGAAAGTCTGGTATGCAGAGGCAAAGTTATTTCATTTTCAAAGCGCTTATATGCGTTGGGATAATCTTTAATATCAAATCCAAGATTTTTATAAGCTGTCATCATAGGCAGAGGCTTATAATGGACATTGCAGGCAATGCCGGCCTCAGCCATTTTAACTATTATCTCCTGCCGCTGTTCAAGGCTTATACCGGGTACTCTTGTAATGTAAAGGTGTCCGGATGACTGGTGCTCATCGGTATAGTGAGGCAGAACTTCTATGCCAAGGGGTTTGAATGCCGCGTCATATCTGCCGATGATTTCTCTTCTGCGCTTGAGTATTCCATCATAGCGCTGAAGCTGGGCAAGTCCTATTCCAGCCATTATATCAGTCATATTGCACTTATACCATGGGCCAACAATGTCGTATTCCCATGCACCCAGCTGAGTTTTTGCCAGAGCATCCTTGGACTGGCCATGGAGGGAGAGAAGCTGTACCTTATGATAAATCTCTTCATCGTCAATTCCGGGAATGGACTTCCATGTGAGAGCGCCGCCCTCTGCAGTGGTAAGGTTCTTTACAGCGTGGAAGGAGAAGCTGGAAAAATCTCCAACTGAGCCTACCATTTTATCATGCCACTTTGCGCCGAAAGCGTGGGCAGCATCGGTGTTGACGGAAATTCTTCCCATAGCCTTCTGAATTTCATTGGCAGGACGGAAAAGAGACTTTTTACGTTCAACTATATCGAATATTCTGTCATAGTCACAGGGCACACCGCCGAGATCAACGGGAATAATAACCTTTGTATGCTCGTTTATGCTCTCTTCCAGCTTGTCATAATCCATCTGGAGAGAACCTTCCTGCACATCAACAAAGCGGAGAGTTGCGCCTACATGGCACACAACAGATGCGGAGGCGGTGTATGTATAAGCAGGAACCAGAACTTCATCCCCGGGGCCTATGCCCAGAATGTGCAGTGCCATTTCTGCACAGGAAGTCTGGGAGTTAAGGCATACGGCCTTATTTACTCCGCAGAATTCTGCAATTCTACGCTCGAATTCCTTGGTTTTAGGGCCGGTAGTAATCCAGCCGGAGAGTATTGCTTCTTTTACTTCGTTAACTTCCAGTTCCGACATATCGGGAGGAGAAAAAGGTATTTTCATATTTACATCCTCATTTCATCTGGTAAAAATTTATATATCAGCCGTCTGTCAGATAGAGCAGACTTCCCCTTCCTCCACATTGGAGCAGGTACGAAGCTGGGCAGATTTTTCGATTGCAATTCTGTTCAGCTCGTCCGGGTCGCAGTAGGTAGGAACGGTGGCGCGGATAGCATCAATAATAGCCTGGTGAGTCTCTTTTTCTACGGCAGCGAGAAGAACATTTATCTTTTCATCCACACATTCACGGCTCAGAGGCTTGTCGCGTTCAATAAATATAAGCTCATTTGAGGTCTTATCCAGCTCCTCGGTTTTCATTAAAAGCTCCTCATAAAGCTTTTCACCGGGTCTGAGACCGATTTCTACTATATCAATATCCTCATAGGGCTTAAATCCAGAAAGCTTAATCATGCTCTCGGCAAGGTCAATAATTTTAACTGCCTTACCCATATCCAGAACAAAAAGCTCACCGTTTTTAGCCATGGACCCGGCCTCCATAACAAGACCCACAGCTTCTTTAATGGTCATAAAGTAGCGGGTGATGCGCTTGTCGGTAAGGGTAACAGGGCCGCCGGCCTCAATCTGCTTTTTAAAAAGAGGTATAACTGAGCCGTTGGAGCCCAGAACATTACCGAAGCGGACAGCTGCAAACTCGCATTTGCTGTCCTGACGGCACTGGAGAATCATTTCGCAAAGGCGTTTTGAAGCGCCCATAACATTGGTTGGGTTAACGGCTTTATCGGTGGATATAAGCACGAATTTTTTAACGCCGTATTTTTCGGCGGCATTGGCGGTGTTATAAGTACCCACAACGTTATTCTTTATAGCCTCACAGGCGCTGCGTTCCATAAGAGGAACATGCTTATGGGCGGCGGCGTGGAACACGATGTCAGGCCTTACCTCTCTGAATACCTGATCCAGACGCTTAACATCACGCACTGAACCTATAATGGTATCAAGGCACAGCTCGTCATGGTATTCATTTATAAGCTCCTGCTGAATTTCATAGGCATTATTCTCGTAAATATCGAAAATAACCAGCTTTTTAGGTCTAAGCGCAGCAATCTGGCGGCAAAGCTCGGAACCGATGCTTCCGCCTCCACCTGTAACAAGAACTGTCTTTCCTTCATAGTAGTTTCTTGTTATATCTGAATTTATACTCAAGCTTTCGCGGAACAGCAGATCCTCTATGCTGAACTCTCTGAGTGTGCGGCGCCCCTTAGGTTTACCGTCATAGCTCATCATATAGTCATATATTTTGACCTTGCAGCCTGTCTGCTTATAAAATTCATACAGTCTTGTCTTTTCGCTGGACTTTGCATCAGGAAGAGCAATTACGACTTCCTGAATGGGCATAGATTTAATATTTTCTATAACGTTTTCATCGCCCATCAGAACCGGAATAGCATTTACCTTGCTGCCAACCTTATTTTTATCAATATCAATAAAGCAGTAGGGGTTATAGTGAGCCTTGGGATTTCTTCTCAGCTCATCAGCAAGCATTGCACCAACATTTCCTGCTCCAACTATTGCAATATTTATTTTATGAGATTCATCTGCTGCCCCGTCAAGGTTTTTCAGCTCTCCGCTTTTATTCTGTTTCTGGTACATAACCTGATAGAAGAAACGTGAAGAGAGAGTAAGGACAATGACAGTAAATACTATAAGCATACTGGCACCGAAACCGAGATTTACCGCTGAGAACAACAAACCTGCAAGCAAATAAACGCAAGCTCCAAATGCGTCTGCAACTATAAGTTTAAGATAAGTATTCACGTTCGCATAGCGCCATATATTTTTATATACACCTACGAACAATCTTGCACCCATGAGGCATATATAAAGCACCAGACACTTAGCAATGCCGAATTTGCCATGCACAACTATGGACGTAATATCTATCACAGACAACAGAGCCACAGCTCCGCATGACAGCACAATTATAAGCGTGTCTATAAGCCAAAGTGCTATTCTTCTTTTATTCATAAACCTTTTTCTCCTAACTCAATGCTAATCACAACAGTTATAAAATATACTGTATACCAGAAATATACAGCAGAATAACAAGCGTCCGCATATCGTCATATTATACATCATTCTCTGTTTAATTGCAAGCCAATCGGATTTTTTCTCTGTTTCAGGAGGGAAAATTATATCTAAATTGCACTAAACTAAGCCATTTTTTGTCATTTTGCATAATTTTATATATCTACGCCTTTTGGGGCGCTATATGCCTGAATAATAAAATCAATATTTATATTGTTTTGACTATAGTCTCACATACAAGTTCTATGTCATTTTCTTCCATGTAGGGATGCATGGGAAGGGCGAGAACTCTGCTGCAAAGGCTTTCAGTTACCGGGCACTGACCCTCGTAAGGAATATTTTTAAATGCTCCCTGCTGGTGCATACCTCTGGGGTAATAAATCATGGAAGGTATTCCCTGCTCTTTAAGGGCAGCCTGTACTCTGCTGCGGGTTTCGCTGTCCTTAAGCTTTATTGTATACTGAGCCCAGCTTGAATAATAGCCCTCTTTAATTTCCGGCACTTCAACTGCGCCGTTAAGCTTTTCAGAATAAATCCGTGCAGCTCTGTTAACTCCGTCAAGCTCATGGTCAATAAAAGCGGTGAGCTTAATATCCAGAATTGCAGCCTGAATGGTATCAAGGCGGGAATTCATTCCAAGCTGAAGGTTTTCATATTTGTCCGTTTTGCTCTTGCCGTGAACAGCCAGAGATCTGATAAGATCGGCTGTTTCATCGTCATCGGTAAAGACTGCGCCGCCGTCACCGTAGCAGCCCAGAGGCTTTGCAGGGAAAAAAGAGGTGGTGGCTATATCGCCGAATGAGCAAGCACGCTTATCTCCGATTCTGCCGCCGAAGCCCTGTGCGCCGTCCTCAATTACAACAAGACCGTATTTCTCGGCAATCCGGAAAATTTCCTCAAAATCTGCGGGCTGGCCGAAAAGGTCAACAGGCACCACGGCTCTGGGCTTTAATTCGCCCTTTTCCAGAACCTTTTTGATTGCAGCTTCAAGTGCCGCGGGGCTCATATTAAAGCTGTCCTCCTCAACATCCACGAAAACAGGTTCTGCGCCTAAATCCGCAACAGTCTCTGCAGTTGAGAAAAAGGTGAAGTCAGGCACGAAAACCGCATCGCCTTTGCCGATATTATATGCTCTTTCCGCAAGCTCAAGGGCATCGGTGCCGTTGGCGCAGGTTATGCAATGCTTAACGCCCACATACTCTGCCAGACGCTTTTCCAGCTCTTTGACCTGTGTACCGGATATGAAATTGCAGTCAGTCATTACCTTGGTAACTGCCTCATCGATCTGGGGCTTTAAAACCTGATACTGCTTTTTTAAATCTCTAAACTGCATTTTATTTTATCTCCTCAAGGCCGCTTTCGGTCTCTTTATATTTTCTACCGCATTTTTTGCAGGTAAGCCCCTCTTTCAGAACCTCTCCGCACTCACATACCCAGCCTATCCGTCTTGCAGGAACTCCTGCCATAAGGGCATGGTCAGGTACATTTTTTGTAACTACCGCACCGGAGGCTATCATGGACCATTTGCCTAAATTATGTCCGCACACTACAGTGGCATTGGCGCCTATGGTGGCACCGGTGTGAACTATGGTCTTTTTATAGCCCGCAGAGCCTTTGGGATATTTGGCTCTGGGGGTAAGGTCGTTTGTAAAAACACATGAAGGGCCGCAGAACACATCGTCCTCCAGTTCCACTCCCTCGTACAGAGACACGTTATTCTGGAGCTTGCAGCCGTTTCCCACCTTTACGTTATTGGAAACGTTTACGTTCTGGCCCATGGAACAGCGCTCACCTATTCTGGCGCCTCGCTGTATATGGCAGAAGTGCCATATTTTAGTGCCCTCGCCTATTTCTACATCCTCATCTATATAACTGCTCTCGTGTACAAAATACTCGCTCATCAGAATGTTCCCTTCATATCGGTGCTTGCAAATTCCTTAAGAGGAAGCTTTACAGGCATACCGGTTTTCTGGCTCTTGTATATTGCCAGAATAATTTCCAGTGCGTTTCTGCCGGATACAGCATCAACGTAAGGAGTTCTGTCATTTTCAATGGCATCCATAACATCAGCAAAAAGGCTGGTGTGGCCGTTACCATAAACATTGGACGTAACTTCCTTCAGGTTTTTATTTTCTGCATCTGCCTCGGTCTCGTCGGCAAAATCCCAGACATCAATGTTATTGGTGGATTTACCGCCGATTTTAACAGTACCGTTCTGACCGAAGATATACAGAGTTTCCTCAAGGTTCTTAGGGTATACATTGACGGTGCCCTCAATGGTGCCGATAGCGCCGTTATGGAATTTAACTACTGCCATGCCCACGTCCTCAGCCTCCAGATAATCATGGAACTGCTGGCGGGTTGCGCCGTAAACCTCATCCACCTTGCCGCCGAACATCCAGCACAGCAGGTCAATGCCGTGGATGCACTGGTTCATAAGGCATCCGCCGTCCTGCTCCCATGTGCCGCGCCAGGGGGCCTGATCGTAATAGTTTCTGTCTCTGTTCCATCTTACATGCACAGAACCGTGAGAAAGTCTGCCGAAGCGGCCTGCCTCAAGGGCAGCTCTGGTTTTCTGAACAGCCACATTAAAGCGGTTCTGGTGGCAGACGCTGACCTTTACATGCTTCTCCTCAGATCTGCGGATTATCTCATCTGCATCGGCCATGCACATTGCCATGGGCTTTTCAATGATTACATGAATTCCTCTGTCAATGCACTCCAAAGCTATCTGAGCGTGAACACCGCTTTCGGTGGCAATGCTCACAAGTTCAGGCTTAACCTCGTCCAGAAGTTTAATATAATCCTCATAATATTTAATGCTCTTGTCATTTTCAAGACCATGTTTTGCCAGTAATTCCGGCATTTTTTCAGGTACTATGTCGCAGACAGCGGCAATTTCCAGATTATTGGCTACTGCTGCCTTGATGTGATTCGTGGCAATTCTGCCGCAGCCTATAAGTGCGTATCTCATAGTTTTCCTCCTGATTATTTATATAGATAAAAGTTCTTTAACTATTTTATCTCCTGCATGTCCGTCCCCGAAAGGCTTATAGGCAGGGTCTATAACCTGTTCTGCGCTGAGCTTAGTGAGTATATCCTGGCTGTCCGGTTTTGCAAGCTGGTTTCTGTTTGCAGTCATGGTTTCAGGCCACACAACGTAATCGAATACTGTGACGCATTGTTTGCCTGCAAAAAAGGCCTCACGCTGAAGTCCTCCGGAATCAGTCACTATCTTCTCCGCATTCTTCACAAGGGCAACGGAAGTAAGATAGCCCACCGGCTCGCAGAACACCATATTCTTTAAGGCGTACTCCCCTCTCAGCGCCATAACAGTCTGTCTGTTTCTGGGGTGGACAGGGTAAACGCAGGGTGCATCCAGCGAATTAACCGCCTTTAAAATATTCAGCAGCTTTTCCGGATCATCGGTGTTTTCCTGTCTGTGGCAGGTGAGATAATAAAACTTCTCCGGCACGGAGAGCTTTTCCCCATTAAAGCCCGTAAGAACATGGTTCTGAGCCATTCCCGCCTTATCTCCGTAATAGCAGAAAGCATCATACATAGGGTCACCCACAAGAACTGCCCTGTCGGCTATTCCCTCATGCTTTAAAAACTCCATAGCAGACTCAGTACATGCCAGAAGCTTTCTTGCAACGTGGTCTGTGCAGATGCGGTTTACTTCCTCCGGATTATCAAAGCTGCCGAGTCTGTTTCCGGCTTCCGCGTGGCAAACAGGGATATGGAGTTTTACAGCTGCTAAAGCCGCAGCCAGAGTAGAATTGGTATCTCCGTATACAAGCAGTGCATCCGGTTTTTCCTTCATCAGCACTTCTTCGATTGCCCCCAGCATTGCCCCGGTCATTTTACCGTGGCTGCCGCCGGATATACCCAGATTATAGTCAGGCTTGGGAATTTCCAGCTCCTCGAAGAAAACATCTGACATGTTGTAGTCGTGATGCTGGCCTGTATGGACAAGTATCTCCTCAGCCTGCTTTCTGAGAATTCTGGACACCACAGCTGCTTTAATAAACTGGGGTCTTGCTCCAACAACTGTAACAATTTTCATAAGAAATCAAAGTCTCCAATACAGATAGCCGGCATTTTCGTACTCGTTCTTGTTAAGGATGCCCTTAACGTCTATAAGTACCTTTTTAACGCCGGGAGCGTACATCTTTTCTATCTCTTCCATAGTGATATTTCTATACTGGCTGTGAGCAACGGCAATTATTACAGCGTCCATATTATGCAGAACGCTGTCATCGGAAATCTCAACGCCGTACTCCTTATAAACATCTGGCACATCTGCCCAAGGGTCAACTACAACAGGCTTAATGTCGTACTCTGCCAGTTCTTTAATAATATCAATAACTCTGGTGTTGCGGGTATCGGGGCAGTTTTCCTTAAAGGTAAAGCCCAGGATTGCAACTCTTGCATCCTTGCCGCAGCGTCCGGCCTTAACCATTTCCTTAACTGCGCTTCTTGCAACGTAACGGCCCATACTGTCGTTTACGCGTCGTGCAGCGGAAATTACCTGAGTAGCGTATCCCACCTGCTCGGCACGGTAAGTAAGATAGTAGGGGTCAACACCTATGCAGTGACCGCCCACAAGGCCGGGATTATAGTGCAGGAAGTTCCATTTTGTGCCTGCTGCTTCAAGAACTTCGTTTGTATCTATGCCAAGACGGCTGAATATCTTGGAAAGTTCATTAACGAAAGCGATGTTAATATCTCTCTGGCTGTTTTCAATAACCTTTGCTGCCTCTGCAACCTTAATGCAGGATGCACGGTATACGCCTGCGTCTATAACAATTTCATATACCTTTGCGATTTCGTCAAGAGTAGCTTCATCCATGCCGGAGACAATCTTCTTTATAGTGCGGAGGGTATGAACCTTATCACCGGGGTTAATGCGCTCAGGGCTGTATCCTACAAAGAAGTCAACGCCACATTTAAGGCCGCTCTCCTTTTCCAGAATAGGAATACATATATCCTCAGTTACACCGGGGTATACGGTGGATTCATATACAACAATAGAGCCGGGCTGAAGATTCTGTCCAAGAACTTTGGTGGAGCTTCTCACCGGAGTAAGATCGGGCACATGGCCCTCATCAACAGGGGTGGGAACTGCAACAATGTGGAACTTGCATTCTCTCAGTCTTGCAGGGTCGGCGGTAAAATCGACCTTACATTTGCTTATTCTTTCATCGCCTACCTCATGGGTAGGGTCTACGCCGCTCTTATACAAATCTACGCGCCACTGGCTGCGGTTGTAACCCACTACGTCCAGACCTTCATCGGCATATGCAACTGCAAGAGGCAGTCCCACATATCCAAGTCCTATTACAGACAATTTAGTCTCATGGTTTTTAAGCTGTTCGTATATCATACTTTATCCTCCAAAGAATATTGCCATTACAGAGATTTTTTAATTTCAGGCACTTGTTCATCTATTATAAATCCGTCTGTTATAAGCGGAGCCTGTATAAAATAGTAGTACATCAGTATCATGTAGTTAAAGGTTATGCAGGTGGAAGCCATCAAGGATGTAAAACCAAAAGCGGTCGTTATAACTATAGGCAGCATTGTATACTGTATATCCTTATTTTTGAGCGCATATTTCACCGCCAAAACAGCTGAAAGCAACATACCGATTGCTGCAACAATTCCGGCAATTATTCCGTGATTGATTGTCATCTGCAGCAGATAGTTATGGCAGGTTTTATAATTAGCTGTTACTTCATCCCTGATAATGTCAACAGCTTCCATATCCGGATGGCCTAAAAAATTTATTTTATTAAAATATTTCTGCCAAATCTCGATTCTACCTGAAGAAATGCTGTTTAGACTTCTATCTGAAATGCTAAATTTTGACTTTAAAACGCTGAAAACATATTCAATTTTAATGGAAAAATCACGCATAACGCCTGATTTAATTATAACGGTCAATACAATAAAGACAACTGCGGTAATTATAAGGAATATAATGAGCATCTGGATTAAAATTTTTTTAAATTCTGTTTCCTTAAAACTTCCGCGGACAGCAGAAATTATCAGGAAAACAAGAAAAGACAAAACAACTGACAGTAATCCTGTGCGGGAGCTAGATGCAAAAATCAATGCTGCCGTTATATATAACATCACAATGTACCATATGCGCCACCGCTTACTCTCTGTGCTGAATATTTTAATAATTATACAGCAGAATGCAAGACTTGCAAATTCACCCAAAACATTCGGATTGGCAAAAATTCCTGTGTAATGACCGGGAGTAATAGGTACAAACAAGACACTGAGTGTGGCGAAAACATAGAACGAGATAATACAGGCGTCAATAAGCAGCCTTGATACTTTTTCAAAGCCCATATTGCCGAAGGCAAAAAAGCCTACCGGGAAAGCAATAAGAAAAAGTACAGCTTCAGGCAGATAATTTTCGTCATTTATAATTCCGGAAATAAGCTGAAGCAGTCCGAAAATCAGCCATACGCTCATAAGAGATTTTTTAAATTTAACAGGCCGTAACTCACCTCTTATGCTGCACAGTATAACAACACCGAGCAGTACACAGCAGATGGCAAACCGATATAAGTATCTGGACTCGATAAGTTCTGCACCGTTAAGGAAATATGCGAAAATAATAAACAGCACCCCAAGTATAAAGCCAATATCCTTAGCCTTATCGCTCAACTTATTCATGGGACGCTCAAACGGCTTTAATATACGCCATATTGTATTGCTGTAAAAATCGAGCATGTTTTTTCTCCTATCTGAAGTTATCTGCTTAAAAGTCTTTTTGCCAAAGCCGTAAAATACTTGAAGTTCTCGTTTCTGAATCTGAGCAGCAGGAAAATTACATTTGGAACAAGTAGGCAAATGAATGCTTTTCCGATAAACGGAAGTATACCTTCTGCCGGAAGCAGTGAACACAAAAGCCATGTAGGAACACCGGCAGCCGCTGTCATAAGCACAGCTTTACCGTAATCCTTAAAATAATCACTTACCGGCGCATGAAATCCTTCTTTATAAAGGATCAGCGGTTCTATCCAGAGATTAGTGGAAAGGGAGCTTATAACCGTTCCCAGAACTATACCGGCAACGCCGATTTTTTTGGTAAAATAAATTGAAACCACAAGGTTTATGCCGGCTTCAAATATAGGCTTAAATCTGTCGTTCCAGTAAAGGCCCATAGCGTTTTTCGTAATCAGCACAGGATTTCTGAAACCGTATACAAGAAAATCAAGGCAGATACAAAAAACCACAAAATCGCTGAAAAGGAAGCTTTTGCCCAGCCATATGCTGCCTATAAAGTGGTTAAACAGACAGAAAAGGCAGATAGCGCAAAAACCGAAAATCCAATGAGTGAGGAAATTTATTCTGTCGAAAATCTGCTTTTTAACCTCATCTGTCTCGGTTGCATTAACATTACCTACACTTGCAAAAACGCCCCGGTAAAAGCTGCCCACCACAGATTCAAGGGCACCTCTTATCATAATATAGTTTGAGTATTTGCCAACAGACACAAGGTCAACCATTTTCGCCATTATCAGGTTATCTGTGCCGTTAACGACCACACGGCCCACCTGATGGCAGATAAGCGCCTTTACGTTCTTTGTTATCTCCTGTATCTTCTCCCGGGGGAGATTCTCGGATTTGCCCTCGTTTAAGAAGGGGTAAAGCTTGTTTGCCCGAATGGAGAGCAGAAGATTTTCAAGCACCGTATAGAAGATCATAGTCAGCAGATAGGCTATGAAATTCTTCGTAATATACAGCACGATAAGCTGACTTATGTTCATTGCAACGGAACATAAGCCGCTATATCTCGAAACTATATATTCCCTCTGGTCGGCAATAATAAGGGTGCGCTTATAGGTAAAGAAGTACGATGCAGCGGAATTTATCACATAGAGCATATAAATAAGCTTTATGTGGGGTAAATCCGGCATGTCCTTCACAAAAACCTGTAAAAACGGAGTGAGAGAAAGGCCGACGGCTGCAACAAAAATGCCTATTGAAACGTAGGCCTTTTTGAAAAGAGCCATAAGGGAGCGTATCTCTCCCTCATTTTTCTCTGCCAGAGGCTTATAAAGGCTGAATGTAATGGCAGAGCCTACACCCATTTCAGCCAGAGACAGCAGCATGAGGATATTGGAAAACAGACCGTTTAATCCTAAGTAAACCTCACCCAGAAACAGCACGAAAAGCCGTCTGCACCAGAACTGAACTATCAGCTTTGCGCCGTAGGCCGCCATGCCGTTGGTCATATTTTTAAGGGTATTTTTAACTCTGGACATGGTTTATCCTTTCGTGATATGCTGCAGCTTTCTATATATTACAGCGCCCCGGCGATAACCGAAAACGCGGTAAAGCAATTTAAGAATTTTAAAATTTCTGTGCTGAGACACATCTATAATGTCTCTGTTCTTTTTTATAAAGGCAATCGGCTCTGAGGCATCCTCGCCTTTGCAAAGGTCAGCCAGAAGCAGGGTCTGACAGATATACAGATCCGCCATGGCGGGTTTTGGAACTTTTCTGTACCATTTCTCTTTTAAAATGAGATTGGTCATAATTCTGTCGCTGTGGATTGCTGCCGCCGTTGTGCTTAATGAATGCTGGCGGTAATAATACAGGCATTTATCCGTTCCGCCCAGACTTTCGGCGAAAAGATAGCATTGCATGTTAAAATCAAAATCTTCGCTGCACTTAAAATTCGTGTCAACTTTTATATTGTTTTCTGTTATGAAGTCCCTGCGGAATGCGCAGGCCCACATGTAAAAAGCGGGAAGACAGTCATTTATAGCAAGTCTTTCCAGATACTCTCTTCCGCTTTCTCCCTTTTCGGGGAGGGGGTACATTTCTCTTACGGCTGTTCTGCCGGTATCATCATAGAAGTCGGCACAGTTAAATAAAACCATGTCTCTGCCGTCGCAGAGCGGGGCAACAGTCTCCATAAGCTCCGGCGCCCAGAAATCGTCAGGGTCGAGAAACAGGATATAATCTCCCCTGCTCTCACTTATTCCCAGATTTCTCGCGGCGCTGACGCCTTGATTTACGGTATGCAGGACTTTAAAATTATCATATTTTTCGGCATACTCATCACAGATAAGCCCCGAACCGTCCTTAGAACCGTCATCAACCATAATGACTTCATAATCTTTATCTGTCCTCTGTGCCAGAATTGATTCAAGGCTTTCTCTTATGTACTTTTCTACGTTATAAATAGGAAGAACTATTGAAAAAAGCATTTTTTTGCTCCTGACACGCCGGTGTTCAGTCCCGGTTTTTTCTATGTGTTTCTTTTACGAATTCAAAGAATTCATCGTAATTCTTTTCTGCGTCAAAATCATTCAGCACCTTTTCTCTTGCCTGCCTGCTCAAAGCCTCGTGCTGTGAATCTGCAAGAGCGAAAATTTTTTCAATGGCCGATGCCAGGCTTTCCGCCTCTGCCATGCCGGGCAGCAGAATTCCGCTTTTATCATCCAGAATTTCGCCGATTCCGCCTACATTTCCGGCAAGCACAGGTATACCGTACATCATGGCCTCCATAATTGAAACAGGAATACCTTCTGATTTACTGCAATTTATGAAAAGATCCGGGTTTTGGGTCTTATAATAATCTCTTATTGCAGAGTTATCGGTTCTGCCCATAAATTCAAAGTGAATATTTTTAAATTCACCCAGCATTTCCTCTGCTCTGCCCTTAATATTCTCCTCCAGCTCTCCCGAACCGAAGTGGGTCCATTTAATATTCAATCCCTTTTCGCCGCAGATTTTCAGCGCCTCGACAAGAACATCCAGTCTTTTAACCGCCACCATATTGGAGCAGGTCACAATATGTTTCGTGGCTTTGCTCTTATAGGCAGGGATTTTAAAATCTCTGTCGATTTTTATTCCCAGTCTGAAAGTTCTGAGCTTTTTTTGAAGCTCGGGCACTTTGTCCAAATAATGGGCCAGAATATCATTTCTGCCCGCAGCGCTTGCGGGGCACACGGCGTTAAGCCCTTTAAGCTCCGCCACCATATACTCATGGAACCCTCTGTCATAAAAACAGTCTCCCCCATGGGCTTTGGCAATGCAGGTAAATCCCTGAGGTCTTAAATATTTGCAGAGATAAAAAGCTGCTGCATCCAGCCAGTAGGAATAATAAACGGTGTTTTCCTTATCCCCCAGCCATAGCTTTTCATTCTTTTTAAGGCACATCAGCACATCTTCGGCACTTATAAGGTAGAAAAAGATTTTTCCGGCCTGCTTAATGCCCCGTTCCCTTATGCCCGAAAAGAATTCTTTTATTACTCTGGGTTTAAAAACATATGTAAGGCTGCGGAAAAGCCGTTTTACAAGGCTGTAATTCTGCCGGGGTCTTATAAGCTTTCCGTTTTCGGGAACGGTGAGAGGCTTTGCGCCGGGAGTTTTATCCAGAGAGACAATAATTATCTTGTCAAAAGCTCTTTGCGCTCTCAGCACTTCTTCTTCCAGAAACACGTTTCCGTTTACGGTATAGCTGCTTGTAAATACGACTAAATCCATATCAGAATTCCTTATAAAGCGAAATTAAACGAGAGTTTTATATAAATCCAGAAGATTTCTTTCCTGACTGAGCCAGTTGAATTCTTCCTCCACGGCTTTTCTGCCGTTACGGCCCATTTCCGCCGCCCTTTCGGGATTGTCTCTTATATATTTTACAGCCTCAGAAACAGCGGTACTGTCCTCGGGATTTACGCATATTCCGCAATGGTACTTATCAATAATTTCCTGCCAGAGCTTAAAATCGGTGCAGATAACTGGGATGCCCGCCATCATGTACTCGAATAGCTTGGTATTTCCAATGGTGCCGGTTTTAAAGCCGGTATTCCGGCTGGGCTTTAAAAGTGCCATGCCTGCGTGGCTTCGGTTCTGAATTTCTATGGACTGCTCAAAAGGCACTCTGCCCCGGTAATCTATCTTGTCCCAGTCAGGGAGAGTTTTCAGATACTCCAGAAATTCCGGCGCACCGCTGCCGCAGAGAATGTATTCTGCATCAAAGCCCTTTATGGCATTTATAATCACGTCATGGTTCCATTGAGCGTCAATACCACCGGTAAAGCAAAGGGTGAATTTACTAAATTTCTCAAACTCCCGCTGCTCACGCAATGCGGGGTAATTGCTCACCATAACGGTGTTTGGATTTATGCACTTAAATTTATCTATAATGTGGGGTGTAACCGTAATTACCGCATCCAGCTTTTTGCAGATATTCGCCACATGAGCTTTGTAAACTTTTGCAGCGGCAGGACGGACAGGAGCCGGAATAAACTGCTTATCCAGCAGCATATCCAAAGTGTCCTCATGGCTGTCGAAAATAACGGTCTTACCTTTTTTCTTAAGCTTAAGGCCATATGAAAGCAGCTCCGGGTCATGGAAATGATAGATGTCGGCGTCAAGCTCCAGCGCCCGTTCATAGATTTTCCGGGCAAACCGGGTCATTCTTTTCATTCTGGATTCGGGAGCATATTCTCCCAGCCCCACTACATGAACTCCGCTCTCTTCCCGGCTCTCGCCCTGAGCCACAAGGTAAACATCATATCCGGCCTTTGCCAGAGAGACACATTCTTTTTTGAAAATTCTCACGTCATCGCTGTCGTGAGCGCTTGTCATGTGGCATACCTTTACCATTGTATACGATTACCCTCCGCATCAAAAAAGCTTTCCTCATAGTGTCTTGTCATGGTCACGCCGTAATTGGGAACGCAGACGGGCAGCTCTTCGCCCAGAAGCTTTTTAATTCCCAGATACGGCATATTAACTCCCGCAGCGGCGCAGGAAACTACTCCGGCGGTAAGTCTGGGGTTAACCTCTATAACGTAAGGCTGCTTTTCATCCCCGGTATACAGCAGGTCAAAGCCGAAATTGCCGTCCATTTTAAGCTTTTCGGCAACTTCCTCGCAGATGGAAAGCACCTGCTCATTATTATCAATAACCAGAGACATCATGTTGCTGGTGACAACAGAAAGTCCTCTGCGGCTGACGGCGTAAAGGATTTTCCCCTTGTCCGCCAGAATATCAACGCTGTACTCAGTACCGGTGAGCAGCTCCATGCAGAGCATCTGGGGCAGCTCCGGCTTTTCACCGAGAGTTCTCAAAAGCTCCTCATAGCTTATATACATTGAATTAGGCTTTGCAGAAAAGAACAGATCCCAGCGGGAAATGTTAGGATCAACCAGTCTCACTCCCCTGCTTCCGTTTCCAACAGCACCCTTTATGCAGAAAGCCTTTTCGGGATAACCTGCCTCTGTTGCAGCTTCTTTCAGCTCCTCAAGGCTGTTTACCACCTTAAACCATGGGGTAGCCATCCCCAGTTCTTTCATTTTGCAGAGAAGATTGGCTTTGTTATTTACGATTTCAAGAGTATCGCTGTCCATAACGGACACCTTTATGCCCTTTTCCTCAAAGCGAGGCCTTGCAAGAGAAAACTTCATAAGCTCTCTTGTAACGATGGGCAGCACCACATCGGTATTTTCCTTAACCGCAATCTCCAGCACCTTATCTATAAAGTCCGGAGCCTTTGCAGCAGGGACGGTATAAAATGCATCAACCATGCCCTTGCCGCCGGCGTTTTCGTTCATATCAACGCCTACAATGCGGATTTTACGCTCAGTAACCTTTCTCAGGCAGTTTATGATACCGGGGGCACCGGGTGCGCCGCAGCCGGTGAGCAAAACAGTAATATCTCTCATTACAGTATCCACCTTACAACTTCAAAAACCTCTGCATACTCTGCGCCAATCTGAACTCCGTGGGTTCTTGCAAGGCCCCATGTAAAGGCTTCATCGGAATAATTTCTTTCCTTCTGGGTGTCATAGCAGGCAATGGCTGCTATTTTCTTCTGTATATGTCTTTCTTCAAGAGTGATATATGCCTGATTATTGAAAGTGTAGTTATTCCATGGCACCTCATACCCCAGAAGAGTAACTCTCTTAAATGCTCTCATAGCCTCCTCGGCTATGGTGTGGTGATCCTGATGAATATCGTGAGCAGAGGGCATCAGCACCATGTCAGGTTTATATTTTCTGTTGAGTTTAATCATATCATCCAGTATTTCCTGACGGTGGGCATTAAAGTTTCTCACCGGGTAGTCCAGAATAACTCTGTCCTCTGCGGGAATACCGAAGGAATCCATGGAAAGGTTCATTTCCCGGGCAAGAATGTCACCGGGCAGGCCGTAGGGAATGGAGGCCTGGCAGGTGGAAAAGGCAATGTAAACCACTCTCACTCCAGCTTCCAGAAGCTTTGCCATGGTGCCGCCGCAGCCGAACTCACCGTCATCGGTGTGAGGTGCAAGCAGCATAACTGTTTTGATATTATTAAACTCGTTCATTTTCTTATCTCCCTGTTATATTCAAAAGCTGAATTTTGAGAAAACATCCTCAAAGTTTTCTGCTCTCATTATCTCTTTTGCCTCGCCGTTGCCCATGTATGTAATCATAGGACAGTTGGGTCTTATAAACTGAGGCTTTGAAACTATGGAATAGCCGCCGGCATTTCCGAACACCGCAAGGCTGCCCACATCCAGAGGGCCTTTGTAATTTTTATAAATGCAGTCATATTCAAGGCATGTATAGCCCACAATGTCGCACTCTTTTACTTCTGCGTCCTCTTTTTCGGGGATAAGCATAAGAGGCAGATCTTTTTTAAGGCTCACTTCGCCCAGATTATAAAAGCTGCCGTCTGTAACTGCCAGAGTTCTGCCGTGGAGAGTTTTTATATCTCTGACGCTGCTGATAAAGGAAATGTATTTGGACACAAGGGTAGCTCCCGGCTCGGTGAACACCACCGGTCTATCCTCCGGCTTTACATTTTCATAGTGTTTTTTAATCTCCGCCATGGTAACCGCTGCATAATCGGCATAATCGGGAATATTATTTCCGAACTGAGCCTTAAAGGACGGCTCCATTCTGCCGAACATGCCGCTTCCCAGACTTATATATTCCGGCACGCCGTCTATATACTCGTCGGCTGCTCTAAGCATGATTTCCGTTCTCTTTTTCCATGCCTCAATGTCTCTTGCGTGGCTCAAATGGCAGTGTACGCCGGAGATTTTAATGTTTTTCCTCGCTCTCAGCTCTTTTAGTACAAGCTCCATGCCCTCGCTCTCAGGCTCCAGCCCGAAACGGGAGGTAAAGCCACGCCCCAGATCAATGTTAATTCTGAGGCCGGTTTTAATATTAAGCTCAGGATGAGCATCTGCAAAAGCGCATATCCTCAGCGCCTCGGAGGGATTATCTATATTATTTATGCCGCCCTTAGCAATATGCTCTTCAAGGGCCGGGCCTTTTGCAGGGCCGTTATAAACGATCTGCTCATTTTTATAGCCCAGCTTTTTTGCCAGCGTATACTCCATATCGGAAACTACTTCCGCATAACCCCCCTGTGCCTTAACAAGAGCGCAGATGTAGGGGGTGTAATTGGTTTTATAGGAGTATGAGATATTGTATTTAGGGTAAATCTGTCGGAAAGTATTTAAAAGCTCATAGTAATTATCAAGAAATTCCCTCTGGTCAAAGACATAAAGAGGCGTTTTGAATTTTCCGGCAAGATGCTTGTATTCATCTGCTTTGAGCATTATTTTTTCTCCAAACTTGAATTGAAAATATTTAAAAGTTCGTCTGTCAAAACTTCAAAATCAAATTTCGCCACAAGCTCCCTTGCAGCTCTGCCAAGCTCACGGCATTTTTCCGGGGATTTCTCCAGCTCCAGAACAGCCTCTGCCGCAGCCTGTGGGGTGTTTTTAATATACATGCCGCAGCCGTATTTTTTTATAAGGTCATAGTTGCAGTCAACAGGACTTATAATAGGTTTACCCGAGGCCATATATGAAAACAGCTTATTCTGGCTCATGCCGTACTTGCTGATTCCGTTTTCTTCTGTGCCGTCCACAAAGCAGGCATCTGCACGACTGAGTATAAATGGAATGTACTTTCCGTTTACAAAGCCCTTGAATATAACATTGCCAAGGCCCTTTTCCTCGGCTTCTTTCTGAAGCTCTTCCCGTCTGTCGCCGTCACCGTAGATAAGGATTTTTACTTTTTTATTTCCCTGCTGCTTTAAAATTTCGGCCCCGCCCAAAAGTGCACTCAGGTCATTGGCCTGTCTGATAGAGCCGCAGTAAACCACCTTAAAGCTCTCTTTGTCCGCAAGGTCTCCATCCTCAAGGGTAAAATTCTGCTTATTATCCTCAAAATCCTTAAGGCTCACGCCGTTATTTATATAATGTACCTTTCTAAGATCAACAGGCCCGCCGTGACCGGTATCCCAGCCCTTTTCGATTATATAATCCCGTCCGCCCTCCATGGAAAATATAAGGGCATCAGAATTTTTATAAACCCAGCGCTCGCCTTTATAAAAAAGCTTCAAAATAGGATTTTTGGGGGAAATAAGGCCGTAGCTCACAAAGCTTTCAGGCCACAGATCAGTTACCTCGGAAACACAGGGAACACCCAGTTTTTTACCAAGCTTTATGCCGGCCCAGAGCGTAAGAGTCTGACCGGCAGTAGCGTAAATAATATCGGGTTTTCCGTATTTTTCCACGAAATCGGCACACATACGCTCCATTTTAACAGCAGCGTCAATATGATTTATTATGCGGTCAACGCCGCTTCCCTGATACTGGCGGGCTTTAAAGAGGACATAATTAAGTCCGTCCTCTTCCATTTCCCGATATTTTGAACCGTCGGTAATAAGGTTTATATCGGAATTGTGTACGGAACTCGCGGCAAACATAGTAACTCTGTGTCCACGCTGCAATAGTTTCATTGCGAAATTATAGCTTCTTGCAAGATGATAGTATTTCTGCGGAACTGCGTAATGGTTTAAAATCCAGATATTCATTATAACCTCTTACATTTTTAATCCTTGCCCAGCACAGCTCCCACCGTCTGAAACATAGTTTTAAGTTCAGCACCAAGACTGAATTTTTTTATATCGCTTAAATTATACTTCATTTTCTCAGGCAGGATTTCATTCACATAGGTTTCATCGGCATCCTCTGCCTTTTCCAGAAGCTCCGCCTCATCCTTATATCTTATACTGGCCTGTGAAGTAACACCGGCGGGCAGCAGCAAAGTTGCCAGCATTTCATCGGTGTACCGCTCCACATACTTTGTAACCTCCGGTCTTGTGCCTACAAAGCTCATGTCACCGAGAAGGATATTGAGAAGCTGGGGAATTTCATCCAGACGGCAGTCTCTTATAAAAGAGCCTACCTTTGTAATTCTGCTGTCTTTTCCCACGGTGACCTGAGTACCCAGCTTTTCTGCATTGTTCACCATAGTACGGAATTTAAAAATTCTGAATTCTCTTCCATACTTTGTAACCCGCGTCTGTCTGAAAAACGCAGGGCCCGGACTGTCAATCTTAATCGCAATCGCCAGAACCAGAAATACCGGCGAGAGCAGCACCAACATGATAAGCGACATTATAATATCAAAAACACGCTTCAAAAGCAGGCTGCCCCGCTTTTTGCTGAGCAAATCATAATAGGGCTTAACAGCTTCTTTTTTCAGATTTTCAGGGAGCTTTTCCCATTTTTTAAGCATAAAAATCATTACCCCTATGTTTAATATTTGAATTCCGGTACATAATGGGCGTAAAACTCCTCATAGCAAAGGTCGTTTTCCATTATGAACGTTGCCGCCTCAACCCCTACATAGCGGTAATGCCAGGGTTCATCCCAGCCGGTAAGGAGCAGCTTCTTTGTGGGATAGCGTTTAATAAAGCCGTACTCAGCGCAGTGGGCATCAAGCCATGCGTAAAAGTCCTGATTCATTTCGCTGTAAACAAGCCTTGTATACTGCTTGTCGAAAAGGTCAACTGCAAGACCCAGCTGATGCTCACTGGTTCCGGGCATCATGGTGATCTTCTTTGCCTCTTCTACCGCCTCCTGATACTTGGGGTCAGTGTAGTCGGTAATAGGATAGGCAATCTGGCTGGCTTTACTGTTAAAGAGCTTGTTCTGGAAGGAATAAGACCTGTAAGCTCCGCCCACATGCACGGTAAATCCTTCAGCCTCCAGCGCATCCAGCATTGCGTTAAGATGAGGCAAAGCAGCGGTGGAAAACATCATATAAGATGTACGCTCAATTTTGGAAACCTCCGGCTCAAAAGCGGAAGGCAGCATGTTTTTATCGTTTACAAGTGAATACTGGGACAGGGCTATATCAATTTTAGGCCATATATCCGGTGTGGGTTCAGGTGTTTCGGTAGCATTGGGGTCAACAAAAGTGACGCTGTCGCCTCTGACAAAGGCGCCGTCCACTCCTCCTACTATTATGTCCGTTTTTCTGTCCATACGGGACACAACTATGGTATAAAGCACAGTACAGAGGGCCACTATACATAAAATCCAAGTGGTTCTTTTTCTTCTCATATGGCTCACCTCTTTTTGAAGTCTACAAAATTTTTCAGACTATTATAACATTTTTGTATCTAACATTCAAGCATTTCCAATTTTTCGGTTGTCTTACACAAACTACGGTAAAAAAACTCCCCTGAATATAAAATAATTCAGAGGAGTTGTAAGATTTTAGGTTATTTTTCCTTTATATAATTTCCTGCGTCTTTCAGGAAACTCCATACTATAAGTATGATAACCATTCCTATGGGGAACGCCGCAACAATGCTCACCGACTGGAGATTGTTCATGGAGCTTTCGGCAAAAACCAGAGCAATGGGCAGTAAAATCAACAGAATGCACCACATGAGCTGAATAATTCTGTTAGGCTGCTGATTTTCTCCAAGCCTGTGGTAGCTGTAACAGGATGCGGTAAGGGCAATGGAGTCAAAGGATGTGGCATAAAAGGCAACCATAGTTACAAGAACCAATGCAAAAATCAGAGTTGCACATGGCATGGAATCTATTATAGAAATTATAAGTGCGTAAGGGTCGCCGGAGTTCTGGTACTGGGCGAGAAAATCCGCACTTCCTGCAAGCTGCTTTCCCATTGAATAGTTTCCGAGAATAATAAAGCTTGTTATGGTGGAGCCTACGCCGAAGGCATAGCCGCCTAAAATTGTCTGCTTTACCGTTCTGCCCCTTGAAATGCTGCCGATGAAAAAGGGCGCTGCAACACACCATACCATCCAGTAGGCCCAGTAATATATAGTCCAGTTCTGGGGGAAGCTGCTGGTACGCTGCGGGTCTGTGAAGGTAGAAAGCTCAAAAAAGTTCTGCACCATTCTTCCCAGAGATGAAAGGCCGGTTTCAATTATATACCTTGTCTCTCCGCCGAAAAGCAGCACAAACAGCAGCAGGCCGAAGAACATGTAAATACATGCGTTTGCAAGCTTGCTTATACCCTTAAAGCCGTGAAGAAGCGCGTATGTATATATGCAGCAGGTTATTACAAGAATTATTATGGTTATGGCTGTTCTGTCCAGATTTACATGGAATAGCCGATTTATTATGCCCGCCATAAGAGGTGTTGCCACGCTGAAGGTTGTGGCTGTGCCGGCAATAAGGGCAAATACCGCCAGAAGGTCGATTATTCTGCCTGCAAGTGTATCGGTGTGCTTACCCAGAACAGGACGGCAGGCCTCCGAATACTTCTGTCTGTCACGCTTGCGCACATGGAGCATAAAGCCGAATGCCACCGCAAGCACCAGATAAAAGCCCCAGGGTATAAGGCTCCAGTGGAAGAGAGGGAAAACTCCCGCCCAGTCCTGAATTGAGCCAAGTTCCGCTATATGCTTGTCGGATGCGTACATGAACCATTCGGAGAATGAATAGAACAGTATATCCGCTGCAAGACCGCAGGTAAACATCATTGAGCCCCACGCGAAAAAGGAATATTTAGGCTTTTCGTCTTTGTCGCCGAGAACAATAGCTCCGTATTTTGAAAAGGCAATGTATATGGAAACAAGGAATACTCCCAGTCCTATTATAAGATAGTAGCTACCCAGCTTATCACCGAAGAAAAATCGTATCCGGCTTAAAATCTCATTGGATTTTTCCGGTGCTGCAAAAAACACAATGCACAGGAAAATAATAAGTCCCAGAGGCAACAGAGTTATAAGCCAGTCTATCTGTTTACTTACCGGTTTATCATTTTTTCTTTCATTCATTTTGTCAGGCTTCTTTCTTTTCCGCCAGATATTTCACGTAGCTTTCGTCAACCGCTGCCAGCTCTGCAAGGCTGTCAAGTTCTGCTATATCGCCCTTCTGCATTTCCCTTATTCCAAGCTTATACTCCTGAGGATAGCAGAACAGAGCCACATCGTCCCAGTAAATCTGTCGGTTTTTCTTTTCTTCAAATTCAATTTCAAGGTGTCGTTTAAGCTTTTTTCCGTCCTCGGCTGTCCATCTGGAAACACTGTACAGCTGCCATGCGTTTTTGCCGCCGGTTCTGCTGCACTTTTCTACTACGCCGTCTTTTACATCCAGCATCCATTCGTCGGTTTCTTCCTCCTGCCATACGCAGTTATAGCCGGATAAGGTAAATTCAGGAGAAAGAGCACCGCTGTTATATACGATCTGGTCGCCGTCCATAATGATTGCATCTTCAATATGCTCTCTGGCGCAGTACAGGGAGGAAATGTTATTGCAGGTGTCATAATAGGGATTTTCTATAAGCTTAAGGCCTGAGTATTTTTCCTCCAGAACCTTGAACTGCTCTTTCTTATAGCCCACAACCACATAAATCTCGTTTATGTTGTTTGCGTGAAGAGCCTCTATAACCGTGTCTATCATAGAAACTCCGTTTACCTTAACCAGAGGCTTGGGAGTTTCCAGAGTTATGGGAACCATTCTGCTTCCGGTTCCGGCAGCCATAACAATGGCCCTTTTTACTGTATGTACTGCATTATCCATTATTGCTTAACTTCTCCTTGCTTAATAAGTGCGGCTGCTATCTTATAATAGTCTTTTGCATATCTGTACTGCCGCAGGGAATATTCTCCGAATTCAACGCCTATGTTTCTCTTGTATTCGCACCAGTTGCTCCACAAAAGTCCGCTCACTGCAATGTAGCAGTAGATTTTTATTCTTATGTTCTGAGGGCAGGCGCCTTCAAAATACAGGTCTATTACCTTATCTATCTGCTCCCTGTCATAAAGGGCATATATGCAGAACATGGCTATATCCAGATGTGGGTCCTGCATGGCTGCATATTCCCAGTCTATAAGGCGCAGCTCCTCAGTGCCCTTATTATTTACAAAAAGGAAGTTATCAGGCACAGAGTCAATATGGCAGAGGATTTTTTCCCCGATATTAGCCTCTATGTACGGTCTTAGTGACAGCACATTCTTTTTTGTCTTTTCATAGTCTCTGTATGCAGAGGGGGAACCCGCCCACAGTGACTCATAAAATTCCAGCTTTTTAAATAAATCAAACTCATGGGAAACCTTGAATTTTTCGCCGTGGAAGCTTCTCAGTTTATCCATGCACTTTTTCACGTCCTCCATATTAAGCGGATCGCAGCATCTGGAATTTTCAAGAAAAGCGGTTATTTTATATCCGTTTTCAGGGTTTATGTATATAATATCGTCGCATATTCCCTTCCCCGCGATGCTCTCGTAAACGGAAGCCTCTTCCCCTCGGTTAATGAGCATGGAAGTTCCCTCTCCGGGAATTCGCATTATATAGCGCTTATCTCTGCATGTGAAAAGGAAGGATCTGTTGGTCATTCCTTTTTTAAGTATGCTTATGTTTCTGATTTCATTTTCTTCGCATCCCAGAGCTGCCACGGCTGTGTTAATGGCGTCGGTTCTCAGGTGGTTTGAATTTGAATCAATTTCCCGCAGCTGTTCATATGTGTTTATCTCGAACACGTCGCTGCCCTTTAAAATTCTGGCGGGAACCGTCATTTTATTTCCGTTAAAAATACATTCCTCCCAGAACCAGCTGTCGCATCTGGGTTTAGTGCTGTAATCGAGAATTTTCTCTCTGAGAGCAGCCGCATCCTCTCCGGTAAAATAGCTCAGGCCTATCATGGCATTCCCCGTATCGTCGCCGGAGGTACGCACAAGCTCCATTTTTCTGTTTACCCTCACAGTGCTGTCCTTAGTCAGCGCGTCGCTGACCATGTACCATGAGTACAGCTCATACCTGTTAAAGGGATTAAAATTACAGTAAAAATCACATGGCATCACATATGCGTTCTGAAGGTGCTTTTCTGCAAGCTTTAGTGAATAGAGATTATTTTTATGGGCGTATTCTTCATTTACAATAAGCTGCACGCCGAATTCATCAATCAGGTACTCATATCTTTCCTTCATAAATCCGACCACAACATAAATTTCGTTTATTCCCGCCTGTTGAAGCTGCTTAATAAGTCTCTCAATCAGCGGCTCTCCCTTAACTTCAATCAGTCCCTTTGGAATTTCCGTATTTATGGGAACCATTCTCATACCGTACCCTGCGGCAAGGATAACCGCCCTCTGCGGGGCTCTTTCCTTTAGAAGATCAATGGTTTTGGGAGTTAAGCTTAATTTATCATCTATATAGCCTTCGTCAGTAAGGACTTTAATTGAGCGGTTTACTGTACCCAGTGAATAGCCGCTCTTTTCAGCCAGCATACGCTGGTTTTCGCCGCCCTCGGCTGCAATGGCGTTCAGTATATCATATGTTCTCGTGTTCATGTACTCAACTTCTTTCTTTTTCGTGAACAATTTCTAATTATAGCTTCATTTTCTCTGTTGTCAAGTCCATTACTGCATAAATTAAAAGAGGTGCATCTTCTGACGCACCTCTTTTACTATTCAAGAGCCGATTTCAGCTTTTCCAGCGCCTTTTTCTCAATTCTGGAAACATAGGAGCGGCTTATATGGCATAGGTCTGCAACCTCCCGCTGAGTCTTGGCTTCATTGCCCCCTATACCGTAGCGCAGGCGGATTATCTTCGCCTCCCGCTCATTTAAGGTGTCATCTATTGTGCCGTTTAAGGAGCTGCACAGCTCTCCCCGGCCTATTTCCTCCGCCATGTCCTCATCCTGCGCCACAACGTCCATAAGGGAAAGGCCGTCGCCGTCCACGTCCAGCGCCTCAGAAAGGCTTACATCTCCCGCTGCCTTTTTCCGGCTTCTGAAATACATTAGTATCTCATTTTCTATGCAGCGGGAGGCATAGGTGGCAAGACGGACACATTTGTCGGGTTTATAGCTGTTGATTGCCTTAATCAGGCCGATAGTGCCGATTGAGATTAAATCTTCCGTATCTTCTCTGGTGTAGTATTTTTTCATAATGTGGGCTACCAGCCTTAAATTATGCTCTACAAGGGCGTTTCTCGCCTCTATATCCCCCTCCGCCCATTTTGCTAAATATTCCGCCTCTTCCTCTTTGCTCAAAGGTTTCGGAAAAGAGTCGGTGGGAGAAATTCTCAGCATTAAAAGCAGACTGTTCATCAAGAGCATAAACGCGTAATCCATCATATTATCACCCCAGATAAGCATATTCTGCCACAGCCCGTACAAATTCGTCACAGCATGGCCGAATATAAAAAAATACCACCCACATTGTCGATAGTCTTTACCTTTTCCGCTTCCACAGGTATAATATTTAGTTTACATAACTTTTTCTATCCGGCGTAAGCTTCTTTACGCTCTCCTTATGTTACAGCTTACTTTTATTGCGTGGAGGGTCTTAACTAAATTACATGAAAAAAGACGGGACTTAAAAAGTCTCGTCTTAATTATAATAGTAGGGTTCAAAGGGGTACAGCCATTTGCTGTTCTACGCTTTCCCGTCTCTTTGCCGCGGCAAGCATAAGCTTTATGCGGTTTAGCTGGTTAACCTCGCTGGCGCCGGGGTCATAGTCCACCGCCGCAATATTGGCCTGAGGGTAAGCCTTTTTAAGGGATTTAATCACGCCCTTACCGACCACGTGGTTAGGCAGACATGCGAAAGGCTGAATACATACTACATTGGAAACGCCGGAACGAAGCAGCTCTATCATTTCGCCGGTGAGGAACCAGCCCTCGCCGTACTGGTTGCCGATTGACAAAAAGGGCTTTGTCCATTCTGCCACCTGTTCAATAGGCGCAGGCGCTTCAAATCGTCTGCTGTTTTCGAGTGCCTGAACTGCGGGCTTTCTAAGCTGGCGTATGGCCTTAATGCCTGCGCTCGATGCCGCCGCAGTTGTCCATTTTGCGCCCAGAAATTCCCGCTTATACTTGGAATTGTACATGCAGTAGTTAAGGAAGTCTGTAAGGTCGGGAACTATCACCTCGCAGCCTTCTTTTTCAAGCAGGTCAACCAAGTGATTATTTGCAAGGGGCATATATTTTACAAGAATTTCGCCCACTATGCCTACCTTGGTTTTTTCCATGCCCTCTATAATATCAAAATTATCAAAGGCCTGCACTATCTCCCGGCACATTGCGCCGTGGCTTACAGAGCGTTCCTTATGGGTCAGAACCTTTATGCACTTCTGTTTAAGCTGCTCATACAATGCGTTTGCAGAGCCGGGAACTTTTTCGTAAGGCCGCACATGGTAGAGGCAGCGCATAAGCAGGTCGCCGTATATAAGACCCTTACCCATGGAAAGGAGCATGGCGGGAGAAAGTTCAAAGCCGTTATTCTTTTCCATGCCGTTGGCGTTCAGGGAAATTACGGGAATATGGGAAAGTCCCGCCTTGTCCAGAGCTTTCCGGATAAAGCCTACATAGTTGCTGGCGCGGCAGCAGCCGCCGGTCTGGGACATCATGATTGCAAGCTTATCCGTATCGTATCTGCCGGACAAAATTGCCTCCATGATCTGACCTACAACGGTAATTGAGGGGAAACATGCGTCATTATTTACATATTTAAGGCCCACATCTATGGCAGAGCGGTTGTCGTTTTTCAATATGTCCACCTTGTAGCCGTAGTGGTTGAAAATAGGCTCCAGAATGTCAAAATGTATGGGGCTCATTCTGGGGGCAAGAATGGTATATCCCTCTTTCTTCATCTGCTTTGTAAACTCCGCTCTGTGATACTCCACCTTGCGGGGTTTTGCCGCCACGTTCTTTGCCTCTCTCATACGGATTGCGGCAATCAAACTGCGGATGCGGATACGAACAGCGCCCAGATTGTTGACCTCATCAATTTTCAGCACCGTGTACAGCTTGTTGCCGGCGGTGAGGATGTCGTTTACCTGATCGGTGGTAACGGCATCAAGGCCGCAGCCGAAGGAGTTGAGCTGCACCAGCTCAAGGTCGTTTCTTGTGCATACAAACTGAGCCGCAGCATAAAGGCGGGAATGGTATACCCACTGGTCAACCACTCGGAGAGTTCTGTCGGCGTTGCAATCAACAGGCAGGCTGTCCTCAGTGAAAACGTAGAAACCGTAGGAGGCGATAAGCTCAGGAATACCGTGGTTGATTTCCGGGTCAATGTGGTAGGGTCTGCCGGCAAGCACTATGCCGTGAGCCTTCTTTTCCTCCATTTCCTTAAGCATTCTTGCGCCCTCGGCTCTGATGTCAGCCTTGGCCTGAAGCTGCTCATTCCATGCCTCATGTACCGCTTCTCTGGTTTCCTTTTCGGAAATGTTCCAGTTTTCCTCGCAGAAGCGAACCAGACGGTCGGCGGCAGTCTTTTCATTAGTAAAGGCGATGAAAGGCCGCAGATAATTTACATGCTCGTTTTCAATATCCTCAACGTTATTTTTAAGGTTTTCCGGATATGAAATTACAATGGGGCAGTTATAGTGGTTCTGGGCGTTGGAATTTTCCTGATGCTCGTAGAAAACGCAGGGGTGGAAAATGGTTTTAATGCCCCGGTTAATGAGCCACTGCACATGGCCGTGGGAAATTTTGGCGGGATAGCACTCGGATTCAGAGGGAATGGACTCCATGCCGAGCTCATATAATTTGCGGTTTGAAAACGGAGACAGTACAACTCTGAAACCAAGTTTTTTAAAGAATGTAGCCCAGAAGGGGTAATTTTCGTACATGTTCAGAACTCTGGGAATTCCGATTTCTCCCCTTGTGGCTTCGTCGGGCTTAAGGGGCGCATAGCCGAAAATCCGTTTCCGCTTAAAGTCCACCATGTTGGGGGCTTTAACAGAGGGCTTGCCGTTTTGCAATCCTCGTTCACAGCGGTTGCCGGTAATGTGGCGCTGACCGTTGGAAAATTTGTCTATGGTCAGCATGCAGTGGTTGGAGCAGCCGCCGCAGCGCTCAATGGAAACCTCATAGCTCACGTTCTGAATTTCATTCAAGGGAACCATATTGGTTTTCTGTCCGGTGTATCTGCTTTTTGCAATAAGGGCTGCACCGAATGCACCCATTATGCCGGAAATGTCGGGGCAGGTGACGGTGCCGCCGGTGATAAACTCAAAGGCACGGAGCACGGCGCGGTTATAGAATGTACCGCCCTGCACAACTATATGCTTGCCCATATCCTTAGCGTCAGTAAGCTTAATTACCTTAAACAGGGCGTTTTTAATTACGGAATAAGCAAGGCCGGCAGAGATGTCCTCAACGGATGCCCCCTCTTTCTGTGCCTGCTTAACATTGGAGTTCATAAAGACCGTGCAGCGGGTACCCAGATCAACGGGATTTTCTGCAAAAAGAGCAAGCTTTGCAAAGTCCTCAGCGGAATAGCCCAGAGAGTTTGCAAAATTTTCTATAAATGAGCCGCAGCCTGAGGAGCAGGCCTCATTTAAAATCACGGTGTCAACGGTGGAATTGTGAAGCTTTATGTACTTCATATCCTGCCCGCCTATATCCAGCACGCAGTCAACATCCGGCTCAAAAAATGCGGCGGCGGTGCAGTGGGCAACGGTCTCAACCTCGCCCTCGTCAATGCCGAATGCTGTCTGCATCAGTGTTTCGCCGTAGCCGGTGGAGCAGGAGCGGACAATGTGCGCCTCTTCCGGCAGCACCTTTTTAAGCTTCTCCATGCCCTCTATTACGGCTTTTACAGGGTTACCGAAGTTATTTGTATAATAGGAATACAGAAGCTCACCGTCACGGCCTATAAGTGCAAGCTTTGTGGTGGTTGAGCCTGCATCAACGCCGAGAAAGCAATCGCCCTTGTAGGTTTTAATCTGTCCCCGCTTCACTATTGCCTGTGCGTGGCGGTCGCAGAAGGCTTTATATTCTTCCGCATTTGCAAAAAGTGGCGGCAGGCGGTTAATCTCAAATCTCTGTACTCTCTTTGTCTGCAAAAGCTTTAAAAGAGAGGATAAAATCATGCCTTCCTCCTCCCCTGCCTCTAATGCTGCGCCCATGGCGGCAAAAAGATGAGAGTTTTCAGGGTCTACAACGTTTTCCGGTGTGAGCTTCAAGGTGCGGATAAAGGCCTTTTTAAGCTCCGGCAGGAAGTGGAGCGGGCCGCCAAGGAAGGCAACACAGCCGCGAATAGGCTTGCCGCAGGCAAGGCCGGAAATGGTCTGGTTTACAACGGCCTGAAAAATTGAGGCGGCAAGATCGGATTTTGCCGCGCCGTCATTTATAAGGGGCTGAATATCCGTCTTTGCGAAAACGCCGCAGCGGGCGGCAATGGGGTAAATTTCATGGTAATTTTCCGCCTCACGGTTAAGTCCGGCGGCATCAGTCTGCAAAAGGGCGGCCATCTGGTCTATAAATGAGCCTGTACCTCCGGCGCAGACGCCGTTCATGCGCTCGTCAAGACCGCCTTTAAAGTAAATAATCTTTGCGTCCTCGCCGCCCAGCTCTATTGCCACATCAGTCTGAGGGGCAGCCTTCTGCAAGGCAGAAGCGACCGCCACAACCTCCTGAGTAAAACCGATGCCCAGCTGCTTTCCCAGATTTATGGAACCTGAGCCTGTAATTCTGACCTTTATTTTACAGTCATCCACCAGCTCCAGCGCCTCATTCAGCAGCTCAGTTAAAGCCTCCTGAATACGGGCGCAGTGTCTGCGGTACTGTCCGTATATTATTTTATCGTCTTTATCCAGAATAACCAGTTTAACGGTGGTTGAGCCGATATCAATTCCTGCTCTGTATGTATTCAAAATAATCGCCCTCTCCGGAAATTTCTCTTTTAAAAATCTATGTACATATGCCGGTAAGCCCAGCAATTTATTAAATTAGAGCCAGCTTACCCGTATAGTAGGAAATAATAACACATTTTATATTTTTTTCTAGTTCACAAAATAAATATTTTGTAATTTTTTAGGACAAAATGTTAAATTTGTATGAATTTGTATAAAGCTTTTTATTCCTCTGTTCCCTTACATGCTTGAAATGAATAACGGGACTTTCTCACTGCATAAATTTAGCCCAGAGCGGGCGGCAAGGGTTCACGCCTGTTTTTAAAAGAGTACATACGGCAGCTTTCTGACAGAAAAGCCGGAGACATTCACGTCTCCGGCTTTAAGTGTTTATTCACGGCCTTCTTATCGGCCCCTCCTGAGGCGGTGCCTCTCCGCAAATTTCGCCTGTAAATCCATATCTGAACTGATGACAGTTATCATCCTCATCATACCAGAAATGCAGGTTGCCAGAGGGCAGGCCCTCACTTCCGTCCTGATTTAACTGTATAACGGCTGTTACTCTGTCCCGCTCATCATACACATATTTCTGGCTTTCCTGCAATTCGCCGCAGAAAAGACTGCTTATGCTCTCAAGTCTCCCCTTTTCGTCATAGGTAAATTCCCTGCTGCTGATTTTCTCCGGAAACTCGGTGCGCCGGCTCTCCGACCTTATAAGCTGCCCAGCATCATTATAGAAGCAGGCAATTTCCACGGGGGATTTAAGTTTAAAGTTCCGTCTTGCTCTAAGCATATCACCCTCTGGACTGAATACCGTTTCGGCAGTAGTCTCATAGGGCTTATTGTTATCTCCGTAGTCAAACTCTAAAAGAGTTGTACGGATAGTGGTGGAGCCGTCAGGGTTTTGCTCATAGCCTTCGGCTTCAAGGGGTACGCCGAAAAGTTCAAAAAGGCTTATATTGCTGTAAAAGCCGCAGAAGCCCGACCAGAGATCAGCACCGCATGAGCCGTCGCCGGAGGTGTTTACAAGCGCTGTGCTGCCGTCATCAAAGGTGAGAAAAAGCGGATTTAAAAAATCCGAGAATACAAGGCGGTTTGCATTATTGTAGTCAAGATAGCTTTTCCGTGTGAAGCCTTTTTCCAGCTTTCTCAGGCTTTCATCATCACATATTTTAAAGCTTTTATCCAGCTGCCGCACATACAGCTCTGCGCTTTTAAGCCCTGACAACCGCTCTTCGTCCCCATAGCGTTTGATATCTGCTTTCTTCACCGGCAGCATGGCAAGGGTTTTTGCAAGGCGGTATTCGCCCTCTTCACCCTCTGCCCTTATATCCAGCCATCTGCAATAAGCCTCTCTGCCGTTATACTCCACGCTCTGCCAGCCAAGGGGCTGTTTTGGGGTTCCGCTTATTAAAATCCAGCCGTAAATGTAAGGCGTATCAA